>JAKMCW010000142.1 GCA_022428205.1 Flavobacteriales bacterium | reverse complement strand
CGTCACGGATGTCCCCTCGGCGGCCTCCTGCGGGGCGGGCACCCACTGGGATCCGGTGACCGAGATGTGCATCGCCGACTTCCCGGGCACGACGGACGAGAACTGCACGGTCATGAACCTGCAAGAGCTTGCCGAGGGCTACCAAGTCCTGCTCGACCATACCGCCGACCAGGACAGCATCATCCTCGCGCTCCAGTCCGAAAATGACTCACTCTCCGCCCTCCCATTCTGCGCTTGCCCGACCTCGATCAATTATCAAGGCCACAACTATGAGACGGTTGAAATCGATGGCCAATGCTGGTTCGCGGAGAACCTCCGGGCGTGGAATTACCGCAATGGAGACGCCATTCCCGAAGAGACGGACGGCCCGACTTGGGCCAGCCTGACCACAGGCGCGGCTGCCGCCTTCGACAATGACGACAGCAACTACGAGACGTTCGGCTTGCTGTACAATTGGTACGCCGTCTCCGATTCGCGCGGCATCTGCCCCTCAGGATGGCACGGCGCCACCGAGTCCGATTTCCAAGCCCTCCTCACCGCGGCTGGGGGCAGCACGGAAGCCGACGTGACCCTCCGGAGCGACGAGGTCGCGTGGATCGGAAGCAACCCCGACAGTGGCACCGACGCCCTCGGTTTCGGACTCCTGCCTGGCGGCATGCGCGATGGCTATTACGGCCACGGCAACTTCCAATACTTCCAGTTCTACGGCTCCCTCTGGGCCTCCGATTTCGGCTACAAGTTCTTCCTGATCAACGGCGACGGGGAGGCTGGCATCTACTCCAACGCCGTCTCCGACGCCGGCAAATACGTCCGCTGCGTGAAAGACTGACCCCATGAAACGCCTTCTCCTCCTTCTCATCATCAGCACGTCATTCCTAGCGAGCGCCCAAGTCCCGACCTATGTCCCCACTGACGGACTCGTCGCGTGGTATCCCATGAACCCCAACACCAACGAATGGGATTCAAGCCACCCCCCTGTCGTGGACAATACCGTTGCGGCAACTGACCGATTTGGCAACGCAGGAGCCATTGGCTTCAATGGAGGAGGCCTCATCATGGGAGGACTGCTCACACAGGTTTCCAGCACGTTCACCTATTCCATCTGGGTCAAGAATTCCAACAACATTGCTCTCCCGAGTAGCGCGAACTTTCAAAATCTGGGCAACGACAATCACGGTGCCATTCACCCCATCCACGGGGCGGTATTTGGGTATCACGCCTCCAATGCTGGAACAGGACTCTGTGTGGGAGCCAACGGCCTTTATCTACAGGAACACAGTCACGGCTACCAGCGCTTCGCCGGATGGGCCAGCCACGACTTCACGGAATGGAGCCTCGTCACAGTGGTGTATTCCAACAATGAGCCGACCATCTACATCAATGGCACAGCGGTGGCCACCTTCCCCGCTGGCGCCAGGACCGTCTATCCATCCCTCGGTCAAGACACCAATGGTTACGCCAACTACACGACCATGGGCATCGGCCAGATGTACAACGAAGGGACCTTTGCCGGACAAGTCGACGAGTACGGCATTTGGAACCGGGCCCTGACGGCAACTGAAGTTCAAGCGCTGTACCTCTCCGCTCCACCTCAATTGGGATGCACCGATGCCAGCGCCTGCAACTACGACACTGAGGCCAATGTGGACGACGGCTCCTGCATTCCCTCCGGCTGCATGGAGGAAGAAGCGTGCAACTACAATGCAAGCGCCCAATGTGACGGCGAAGCGTGCGACTACTCGTGCTGCCCGGGACCTGGCTGTTGCATGAATCCGGCATTGTGGGATGCGACCCTGCAACAATGCACCGAACCTGAACCGGCTTGCGGGGCGGGCACCCACTGGGATCCGGTGACCGAGATGTGCATCGCTGACGGGCCCGGCACGGTGGACGAGAACTGCACGGTCATGAACCTGCAAGAGCTCGCCGAGGGCTACCAAGTCCTGCTCTACCACACCGCGGACCAAGACAGCGTCATTCTCGCACTGAGCGCTGAACTCGACACCTGCGACGGGACCATTCCCGCTCCCGTCGGCAATTCAGTCGATGGGCCTTGTTCGGGCGAAGACTATGTCACCTACCAGGGGTACGACTATGGCATCATTGAAATCGGAAACCAATGCTGGCTCTCGGAAAACCTGAACGTCACCGAATTCCGCGACGGGACCCCGATTCAACAACTGCAGGGCACCATTGAATGGTTAACCACCGATGCCGCTGGTTGGTGCTATCCAGAGGACACTCAAGGCAATGCGCTGGCCGAACTGGGACGCCTCTACAACTTCTGGGTGGTGGGCAACAACATCTGCCCATCCGGCTGGCGGATTCCCTCCTTTGCGGAGTGGTTCCAAAATGACAACC
>JAKMCW010000112.1 GCA_022428205.1 Flavobacteriales bacterium | reverse complement strand
TTCGAAATGGCCCCACGCGGCTGCGCACATTGGAACCCTCCGATGTCGATTGGCTCTTGCGGTGGGAAAACGCACCGGAACACTGGCAGGTCAGCGGCACCATCGCTCCCTTCTCCCGGGCAGCCCTCGAGGCGCTGTGCATGGGCCACCAGGACATCTACTCTGCGGAGCAACTCCGTTGGGTCATTGAAGAGCGGGGTAAGCCCGTGGGCGCCGTAGACCTGTTTGATTTCTCCGCCCTCCACTTGAGATCGGGCATCGGCATCTTGGTCGACCCAGCGCACCGAGGGAAGGGCACGGCGGGGCGCGCCTTGTCCATGGCTGTCCAACACGCGGAAAAAGTGCTCTTGCTCAAAGGGCTTCACGCCCAGGTCCACGGCGATAATGCCGCCAGCCTCAAACTGTTTGCGGCGGAAGGCTTTGAACAGGTGGGGCGTTTTAAAGACTGGACGCGCACCCATGACGGGTGGCACGACGCGGTCTTGCTGCAAAAGCAATTTGACTGGTCAGTAGAATGAGGCTGCACAAGAAAGGCGTTGTCCGTGCTTTGGCCATTGTCGCCTTGTGCTGTGCTGCAGCCACCTGGTGGTTGTGGAGCACTGCATTTCGTGCCAATGCGGTGGGGGCAGAAGGGCGCTTCGTCCTCAGCCAAGGCGCAGTGCCGGACAGTGCTGTGGCCCAATTGGCGACTGAAGGCCGTTTGCGCAACCCGGAGAGCTTGTTGCGGTACCTGCAATGGCGCGGGTGGGACCAACCCGGGGACCTGCGCGCGGGTCGCTACGTCGTGCCGGATGGGCTGGATAACCGTGGACTGGCCCGATTGCTCCGCTCCGGGGCCCGAGAGGCCGTGCGCGTGAGGTTCAATGCGGCCCGACTCCCCAGCGACATTGCGGAGGCGGTGTCCGAGCAGACGACGCTCGATGCAGATGATGTCGTCGCTGCCATGACCGACCCTTTGACTGCGGCGCGCAATGGGACCACAGTGGACGCCTTTCGGACACGGTTCATCCCCAACACATACGAGGTATGGTACGACCTCTCAGCCACCGAGTTTGTGGACAAGATGACGGCGCAGTGGGCGCTCTGGTGGACCGAGGCGCGCACCGAGAAAGCGGCATCGCACGGGCTTACGCCTGAAGAAGTCGGCATCTTGGCCTCGATTGTCAAAGCTGAGACAAGCCGCATCGATGAGGCCCCCACCGTGGCGGGCCTGTACTTGAACCGATTGGACCGCGGCATGCGCCTGCAGGCAGACCCGACGCTGATTTATGCTTTGGGCGACTTCAGTATCCGGCGCGTCCTCAACGTCCACCGCAAGATTGACAGTCCGTACAACACATACAAGAACGTTGGACTGCCCCCCGGCCCCATCAACTTTCCGGAACCCTCCTACTTGGAGGCCGTCCTCAATGCCCAATCGCACGACTACATCTTCATGTGCGCACGGGAGGACTTCAGTGGTTATCATGCCTTTGCGCGGACCAACCGCGAACATGAACGCAACGCCAGGAAGTACCGAAAGGCCCTCGATAAACAGGGCGTCTACAGGTAATCGGAGAACAACCCGGGACGCGGAGGTGTACTTTTGCCACCGGAATTCAAACTCCATGTTCGCACCTGTAAAGTCGTCCCTGCCCTTTTTGACTTTGCTCATGGTCTCCTTGCAATGGATGCCAGCGTGCTTTGGCCAAGACTGGCCTTCAGATTTACCCCGAAAGCCCATTGCGGAAGCCATTCAAGTCTCTGAACAGTCCATCACTGTGGATGGCGACCTCAGCGATCCTGCTTGGCAACTCATCCGCCCGGAAACACAGCTGCGGGAATTCAAACCCGTCCCCTTTGCACAGCCCAAGCAACAAACCGAGGTCAGGTTCGCCTTTGATGATCGGGCCCTGTACATCGGCGCGCGGATGTGGGACTCGGCCCCCGACAGCATTTTGCACCAGCTGATCCAACGCGATGGCGGCGGCAACACCGATGTGTTCGGGATTTGGTTCAACTGCTTTGACGACGGGGTGAATGGCGTGCGGTTTTCAGTGACACCCGATGGGGTGCAATCCGATGAGCTGCTGACCACCGATGGCTCCGATGGCAGCTGGAATGCCGTGTGGCAATCGGAATGCCGGATTGATGAAAACGGATGGACCGCAGAATTTGCCCTTCCCTGGTCTGTGTTCCGCTTTGCGGACAAAGGAGACGCCGAACAGCAGTGGGGCATGAATTTCTACCGCTACATCCGGCGCTACCGTTCGGACTATGTCTGGCGGGCCATGGACCCGAACCAGGAAGGGTTGATGAACCAGGGTGGCCTCCTTACCGGCATTCGTGGCATCACGCCCCCTCCCCGTTTCAGCTTGTATCCCTACGCGAGCACCTACGTCAACGCAGAGGACGGACGAACAGATGTGGCCGTCAATGGCGGCTTGGACCTAAAGGTGGGCATGGGCGAAGCCTTTACCCTGGACATGACCTTGGTGCCTGACTTTGGTCAGGTGGTCGCGGACAACCTCGTGCTCAACCTGAGCCCGTATGAAGTGCGGTTCAATGAGAACCGGCAGTTCTTCACCGAAGGCACGGAGCTGTTCAACAAGACCAACAACTTCTACAGCCGCCGGGTCGGTGCCGGAGAACAGCTGCTCAATGCCTCCAAGGTGACCGGCCGCACCTCGAAGGGAACGGGACTGGGCTTATTGAATGCCATCTCACAAGATGGAAACGGAGAACTGACAGACTTCTCGGTCGCGGTGGTGGACCAAAACCTGCCCAACAATGGTTTTGTTGCGGTTCAAAGCGGTCAGGTCATTCGAGAGGGGGACCGAAGAGACGATTGGGTGGGCAGCACCGCATTTGAAATGCGGGACTCCCTGCAACGATGGTCGCTCTCCGGTCAAGCTGGCGTCAACCGACGTTCGGACCTCACCAATGGAGAAGGCGAGGGCCACAGTTGGGGCCTCGAATTCAGCCGCATCAAAGGTCGCCTTCAATGGACCGCAGGGCACTATACAGAAACCCCTGAATACGATCCCAATGCGATCGGCTTCCTGTCAGCACCCAATGCTGCCGTGGACTACGCGAGCGTTGAATACCGCATACCGCGGCCCTTCGAAGTCATGGGCCTGGGCTTCAACAGCATGTCCTGGGAGCTCAATACCACGCGGGAACTGCTGCACACTCCCCGCTCCTTTGTGAGCATGGAATACGACCTTGAATGGCGTCTTTTCCTGGCCAGCTTCGATTTCATCAAGTTTGGTGGAACCACCATGCCCTATGACGGCAGAGACTACTTCGCCCCGCGTCTCGAAGACCGGTTCTGGCAAGTCCCGAAATGGTGGTCATGGGACGCTTTCATGAGCACGGATTATCGCCGGGAATTCGCGCTTGACATTGGCACTTGGAATGCCGGGGGGCAACTCTACCCAGATTGGAAGGAACGCAACTTCCGCATCGAGCCCATCTGGCGTCCCAACGATCATTTCAGGGTCAGCCACGTCTACAGTCACCAGGACAAGTTCAACGAGCGCGGATGGTCGGCCTTGGTCGATAGCCTGCCCAGTGGCGCGGCACTCGGCGAAACCCAAAGTCTGTGGGCCAAGCGCAACAATTACTCGCGCACCCACGTGCTCAACGCCTCCTATGTATTGGACAACCGCAAGGGCATCACATTCAGGTTGCGCCACTATTGGAGCCGCGTAGAAAATGGTGCGTTCTACTTCCTGGACGACAATGGATTGTTGGAGCCTACCGACGAGATCACCTTGGACGACGAAGGCAATTCACCGTACGACATCAGCTACAACGCATGGTCCATCGACTGCGTGTTCCGTTGGATTTTCGCCCCCGGCAGCGAGGTGTCCGTGGTGTGGAAGAACCTGCTGGAGAGCCAAGGCGAGATGTTGCCTGACACTTATGCTGACAACCTAGAAGACGTCTTGCGCGCCCCCCACCGCAACAGCTTTTCCATCAAGGCCATCTACTTCCTGGACTACGCTGACCTGACCGGGCGGCGCTGACCATCAGCGGTTGATTCCGTCCAACGAGAACTCGCGGTGCCCGAGATTGCCTGCGGCGTCGATGGCCCACACCTTGATCTCGTCCTGCTCCCGCCCGTCCAAGATGCCATCTGAAAGGCGGTAAGTCAGGGCGCCTTTGTCCAACGACCAACGCATCCACTGATCACCGCATCGCCCTTCCCAGCGCTCGATGCCCGTTAACTCGTCCGCCAAGGACAACGTGATTTGCCCTTCCCTCAGCCGTGGTTTTCCGAACACGGGTGGCACCGTGTCGCAGCGTACCTCAAAAGTGCCGAAGCGGTCCAGCTTCACCTGCAGTGTTCCTTGGCGCTCATCCGACACCCATGTGCCAGAGACCTCACCTTCTTCATCCAAGCCGCAGAGCACCAGTGGGCTTCCTGACCCCAAGTAAGCTGAGTCCACAGGGACCGTCAAAGTGTAATGACTGCGGGTAATCCGCGCTTCTGACCAGACGCGGAACACCCCTTGGTCCTCTCGCCCAATCTCTACGGACGCATCACCATAGAGGGCATAAGCCGGCAATTCCACAGTGACCCCTTCCGATTGCAAAACGTGCGCCCTGTTGTGCTCTAGGGGTGTGGGATTAAGGCTATCGGCCGAGGCCACCACCCGTTCGCCCCACAGCCACATTTCGGCGCGGGTCTCATTGCCCCGGATGTCCAACAGGCTCGCTGTAACCTGCACAGAATCACCGGGCAGCACCGTCCAAGGGTCTTTCCCGCAAGCCCGGCGGTAGATATCCAGCCGGTTACCAGGCAGTCGCTGCATCCTGTGCACCCTGCCCTTGCGGTCCTGCCACGCCGGCAGGTCGATGTGGGCGGAGACGTCGGAATTGGTCCGGAAGCTTAAAGTGTCCATCCTGTGGCTGTGTACCAGTGAATCACCAAACCACACATCCAAACCGTATGGACCATGGGTAAAGCGTTCTCCATCCAACCGGTCGAAACCTTCGACGCCCATGTTAAATGGCCCGGCGACATGCAGTCCCTCGGCATAAGCCGCTGTCCACCGAAAACGCTCCGATTGCCCCTCGACCGTGCCGCCTGACTCAGGCACGACCCAAATGCCTCGGAACTCCGGAGGCACCTGATCATCTGTCAACCCAGCCCCCTCGAACGACCAATGCAGCGGGTTGATGGGATACTGCGTTGGGGTGGCCCGGACCTCAAAGTGCAGGTGAGGGCCAAAACTGCCGCCGGAATTGCCGCTCCAACCCAAGGTGTCTCCGGCCGCAAATGTGAAGACGGTGTCTGGTGCGGCATCGAATGCCCACTTCTCGGCCTGGTATTGGCGGCGCATGAGCCACGCTTCAATGGCCGGGTCAAACCGGGACAAGTGGGCGTAAACCGTCGTCAAACCGCCGCCGTTGAGGTACAGTGCCAAACCGTATCCCCTCGAGGACACTTTGACACGTGACACCCGGCCGTCTTGGCCCGCCAAAACCGGAATCCCCTCTCTTCCTTCGGTGCGGATGTCCAATCCGGTGTGAAAATGACCGGTCCTGATCTCGCCAAAATTGCCACTGAACTTCAACGGGATGGGCAGCGGCGAATGCAGCGTATCCTGCGCCCTGACTGTGTTTTCACACCACATCACAACCAGCACTGATACCGCCACAACACACAAAGTCTGCTTCATTCCCGTTCGCATGTTCGCAAATTACCCCGCAGGCGTCTTCTCCTCGAAGCCAAGGTTTAAATTTGAGTTCGTGGAAGAGAAACGGCATCCCGATTACGCCCTGTTGGGCGACGTGCTCGAAGACATCAAGAAGAGAACGTCAGGTCTGATTGCAGAGCGCAATCGGTTGACGGCGGAAAACGCCCAATTGGCAGACCGCGTTAAAGCTCTGGAATCACAACTCGCAGCGTGCGAGCAATCCAAAGCTGAAGCACCTGCGCCCGCCCCTCCACTC
>JAKMCW010000135.1 GCA_022428205.1 Flavobacteriales bacterium | reverse complement strand
TTGGCGAACTTTGACGTTCGTTATTTGGACTGCGTCCAAATAGCCTCATTACCTTTGCACACCATACCCTGAAAGGGGGATTTTTATTAGGACCAACGGATGATCACTGTCCACGAGAACGCACGCGACCAAGTGCAACGCCTGATGGCTGAAGATGGCTCCCCCGAAGGGAGCTTTGTGAGGGTAGGCGTGAAAGGGGGCGGCTGTAGTGGCCTCATGTACGAATTGACCTTCGACCATGAGCTCAAAGAAGGTGACCAAACCTTCGAAGACAATGGCGTCAAAGTCGTGGTCGACCGCAAAAGCTTTTTGTACCTCGTCGGCACGGAACTCCAATACTCTGGGGGGCTGAACGGCAAGGGTTTTGTCTTTCACAATCCGAACGCCAACAGAACTTGTGGCTGCGGAGAGAGTTTCTCCATTTGAGGCAACAACCGACCGAATGAGCGCTGCAGAGGAAAACCCGCTATTGGACGAATTCACCCGCAAGGAATACGAATTCGGCTTCACAACAGACATCGATGCAGATACACTTGCACCGGGTCTCAATGAAGAGGTCATCCGCATCATCAGCCACAAAAAGAACGAGCCCGAGTGGATGCTCAATTGGAGGCTGGAGGCCTTTCGCGTCTGGCAAACCATGGAAGAGCCGGACTGGGCGCATGTTCAATACGAGAAGCCGGACTACCAGGCCATCAGCTATTACAGTGCGCCCAAGTCCAAGGCACCCCTGGGTTCCCTCGATGAGGTCGATCCAGAATTGCGTGCGACCATGGACAAGCTCGGCATCTCCATGGAAGAGCAGAAGCGCCTCTCTGGCGTTGCTGTGGACTTCGTAATGGACAGCGTCTCTGTCGCCACCTCTTTCAAGGACAAGTTGGCCGAACTCGGCATCATCTTTTGTTCCATGAGTGAGGCCATTCAGGAGCACCCTGAATTAGTGAAGCAACACCTCGGCACCGTCGTGCCCGTCAAAGACAACTTCTTCTCGGCGCTCAACTCCGCGGTCTTCACCGACGGGTCTTTCTGCTATATCCCCAAGGGGGCCAAATGCCCCATGGAGTTGTCGACCTACTTCCGAATCAATGAAGCGGGTACCGGTCAATTCGAACGCACCCTCTTGGTCGCAGAAGAAGGCAGCTATGTGAGTTACCTCGAAGGCTGCACGGCGCCGCAACGCGATGAAAACCAGCTTCACGCCGCAGTGGTAGAGCTCATCGCCAAAGACGACGCTGAAATCAAGTACAGCACGGTCCAAAATTGGTACCCGGGTGACGCCGAAGGAAAAGGGGGCGTCTTCAACTTCGTCACCAAGCGCGGCATCTGTGAGACCCGTGCCAAAATCAGCTGGACCCAAGTCGAAACGGGATCCGCCGTCACGTGGAAATACCCCAGCTGCATCCTAAAGGGCGACGGCAGCGTGGGTGAATTCTATTCTGTGGCCGTCACCAACAACGCGCAGCAGGCCGACACAGGTACCAAGATGATCCACCTCGGTGCCAACACACATTCGACCATCATCTCCAAAGGGATTTCCGCCGGAAACAGCCAGAACAGCTACCGCGGACTTGTCCAAATCGGACCTCGAGCCCGCAATGCCCGGAACTTCTCGCAGTGCGATTCACTCTTGATGACCGATACAAGTGGTGCCCACACGTTCCCGTACATCGAGACGAAGAACCCCACCGCCCACGTCGAACACGAAGCGACCACGTCCCGCATCGGAGAAGACCAAATCTTTTACTGCCTCCAACGCGGCCTCACTGAGGAACAAGCCATCGGCCTGATTGTCAACGGCTACGCCAAAGAGGTCCTCAACAAGCTGCCCATGGAGTTCGCCGTGGAAGCACGCAAATTGCTCACCATCTCCCTTGAAGGGAGCGTGGGTTGAACCCGCCATCCCGATCCACCATGCTCAAGATCGAAAACCTCCACGCCCGCATCGGCGATACTGAAATCCTCAAGGGCCTGACCCTCAGCCTTGGGGCAGGAGAAGTGCACGCCATCATGGGCCCCAACGGCTCCGGAAAGAGCACCTTGGCCAGCATCCTCGCAGGACGTGAAGACTATGAAGTCACAGCGGGCAACATCACTTTTGACGGGGTCGACCTGCTCGAGCTCGATGCCACAGAACGCGCTGTTGCCGGCATTTTCCTCGCCTTTCAATATCCGGTGGAAATTCCCGGTGTCTCCAACATCAACTTCCTGCGGACCGCCCTGAACAGCATCCGTGAACAGCGCGAAGAGGCGCCCATTTCCGGCAAGGATTTCCTCGCCAAGGTCAAGGCCTGTGCCCAGCTCGTAGAACTCGACGGCAAGCTTCGCGACCGCTCCGTCAACGAAGGCTTCAGCGGCGGAGAGAAGAAGCGCAACGAAGTCTTCCAAATGGCCATGCTCGAGCCGCGCCTCGCCGTGCTCGACGAAACAGACAGCGGCTTGGACATCGATGCTTTGCGCATTGTCTCGCACGGCGTCAACAGCATGCGCTCTGCAGACCGCAGCTTCCTGGTCATCACGCACTACCAGCGCCTGTTGGACCACATCGTACCCGACCATGTACACGTACTTGCAGGCGGACGCATTGTGCACAGCGGAGGCAAAGAGCTCGCCCTCGAACTCGAAGAAAAAGGGTACGATTGGATTGTCGACGCACAAGCCACGGAACAGGCATGAGCGAAGTGGCCACCCCTTCCAAGCACGCGGCACTCGCCACCCGCATCACCGATGCATGTGCGGCACAGGGCGTCGTAGGAAATGGGAACCCCCAGGCCCTTGCGGCACTGGAGTCCCTGCCCTACCCCACCACCCGACAGGAACGCTGGAAATACACCCGCGTGACCCGCCTGTTGGACATCGAACCACAGGCCACAACTTCTGGTCCCCTCCCGGAACCTGTGCTGGCCGGGCTCGATGCACACGTCCTCACATTTGTGGCTGGTCAGTACGTGGATGGCGAGATCCTCGATGAAGGCCCTGACGGGTGCTTTGTGGGCCCTCGCTCTGTGGCGCTAGAGCGGTATCCCAACCGAATCCCTGCGCACCCCACTGACGGGTTTGCCACCACTGAATGGTTCGCTGCTTTGCAGTCTGCAGCCCCACAAGATGGCGGCTGTGTCATCGTTCCAGCCGGTCAACGCTTGGAACGGCCCATTCTGCTGCGCCACCACATGCCCAGTGGAACCGGCGTTGCCCAGCCTCAACACCTTTTCTTGATTGGAGACGGTGCCACAGCAGAAGGCATCATCTGGTCCGACAGCGCCACTGAAGCGGCTGGACTCCTCAATGGCGCCATCACCGCCAACGTGGGCGACGGGGCCGATTTCACCCTCGAAATTGTACAGGACGAGTCCGGTGAATTGCACCACATCGGTCACCACCACTTTACGCAAGGGGCCAACAGCAAACTGACCGTGCGCACAGCGACCGCAGATGCCCATTGGCTCCGCAATGACCTGCATATCGTCCAAGACGGCGTCCATGCAGACAGCACCTTCCACGGATGCTACCTGCCCAATGGCCAACAATTTGTGGATCACCACACGCGCATCGATCACGCCAACCCAGACGGGCGTTCCGATGAGCTCTACAAAGGCCTTGCCGCAGACCGCTCAACCGCTGTCTTTAACGGCAAAATCATGGTCCACAAGGACGCCCAACGCATCGAAGCCTATCAGAGCAACCGCAACCTCCTGTTGGGAGAGCAAGCGGCCATGTACGCCAAGCCTGAACTGGAGATCTACGCCGACGATGTTCGGTGCAGCCACGGTTGTACCACAGGACAATTCGACCGCGAAGCCCTGTTTTATCTCCGCTCGCGCGGCATGACCGAAACTGCTGCGCACAATTTGCTCGTACAGGCTTTCCTCGCCGAAGTCCTCGACGGTTTCCGCGAAGAAATCCGGGACTATGTGCACGCTGTGTACGCCCGCAGGTTGGGCTGGAGCTGATGGAACCCCAGCGCTTGGACAAACTGCTCGTCGAGCGGGGAATGGCCACAAGCCGGCCACGCGCAGAACAACTTATCGTGGAGCACGGTGTCAAGGTCAACGGCCTCACCGTACATAAACCCGGCAAAAAAGTACCCTCAGATGCTGCCTTGGAGCCCCTCGGAGAAGAGTTGAAGTGGGTTTCACGGGGCGCCCTGAAACTCGTCGCGGCACTCGATGCGTTCGGCCTCAATCCCACAGGCTGCACAGTACTCGACCTTGGTGCCTCTACAGGCGGCTTCACAGAAGTATGCCTGCACCGTGGCGCAACGCGGGTGCATGCAGTGGACGTCGGCAGCGGCCAATTGGCCGAAAAGCTGCGCAACGATATGAGGGTCCACAACCTCGAACAGGTGCACCTCAAAGACTTGACAGCAGACCAAATGCAACCGCGGCCCGATGTGGTGGTCATGGACCTCTCCTTCATTTCGCTTTCCCACGTTTGGCCCCGACTCGACGCTTGGGTGGCACCCAAGGGCTGGGGCGTTGCGCTCATCAAGCCGCAATTCGAAGTCGGCCCCACCCATTTGGGTAGAAATGGCATTGTCCGAGATGATAAGGTGCGCCTCAAAGCCCGTGAACGCTGCGTGGCAGAGGCAGAAGCCTCCGGACTGCGCTGTGCAGCCCCCATAGATTCGCCCATTGAAGGTGGGAGCGGCAACCGTGAATTCCTCCTTCACTTCACATGGGGACACCCCAGCTGAACCTTTACTTCGTAGAGCGGTTCCCCGAATGATGGCCAATTCTTCCCTGCCCGATCGCATCCGACGCGACTTTCCAATCCTCGAACGCGAGGTTCATGGGAAACCTTTGGTCTATCTCGACAACGCCGCCAGTGCGCAGAAGCCCCTGGCGGTGATCGAAGGGCAGCGCGAATACCTGTCAAACTATCACGCCAACATCCACCGTGGCGCCCACCAACTTGCCCAGCTGGCAACGGAAGCCTTTGAGGGCGGGCGGCGCAAATTGGCCGAGCACATCGGTGCCCCCCACGTGGAAGAAGTCATCTTCACTGCGGGCTCTACAGATGCCATCAACCTCGTGGCCCAGTCTTGGGGCCGTGCGAACCTCGGCGAAGGAGATGTGGTCTTGGTCACCCGCATGGAGCACCATGCCAATATCGTGCCCTGGCAAATGGTCTGCGAGGCCGTTGGCGCCAAGGTCGAGCCTGTCAATGTGCACGAAGATGGCACCTTGGACCTCGTTGATTTTCACGCCGCCCTCGACCGGTACTCCCCGAAAATGGTCGCCTTTGTGCATGCGTCGAACACCCTTGGCACCGTCAACCCGGTCGCTGAGCTGTGCCGCGCCGCTTCAGACGCCGGCGCTTTGACCTTGGTCGATGGCTCGCAGGCGCTGCCCCACATGTCCATCGACGTCAAGGCCATCGGCTGCGACTTCTATGTCGCCACCGCACACAAAGCCTATGGCCCTACCGGAATCGGATTCCTCTGGGGACGAAAGGCCATACTCGAGGCCATGCCACCCTGGCGCGGTGGTGGCGAAATGATCCAAAGTGTGTCTTTTGAAGGCACCACCTACAATACGTTGCCCCACAAATTTGAAGCCGGTACCCCGCACATATCGGGCGGTATTGCCTTTGGTTTGGCCATCGATTGGGTGCGCGGAGTGGGCATAGAGGCCATCGCTGCCCACGAACGCAGCCTTGTCAGCTACGCCCACAACGCCCTGGAAACCTTAAAAGGGGTCCGCATCATCGGCACGGCTCCCGAAAAAGTCGGCGTGGTGTCCCTTGTGGTCGATGGCATCCACCCTTATGACCTCGGCACCCTCATGGATGGCCAAGGCGTAGCGGTCCGCACAGGCCATCACTGCACGGAACCCTTGATGACCCACCTCGGGCTCGAATCCGGCACCCTTCGGATGTCCTTCGCGGCTTACACCACTCCCCGAGAAATCGATGTCGCAGCCGCCGCTTTGGCACGGGCGCTCGCCATGCTCCGTTGAACGACCCTGAACTCATGGCCGAAAATCACCCTCTCATCGAAGCCCGCCAGCAAGAAGTCATCGCTGACTTCGCCGTGTTTGACGACTGGATGGACAAGTATGAGCACCTCATCGAACTGGGCAAGGACATTCCCACCATCGATGGCGCCCGCAAAACAGACGACCACCTCATCAAAGGGTGTCAGTCCCGCGTCTGGCTCGCCGCAGACTCTGCCGCGGATGGCCATGTCCACTTCACCGCCGACAGCGACGCCATCATCACCAAAGGCCTCGTCGGCCTGATGGTACAGGTACTTTCAGACGCCCCCGCCAAGGCCATTGCTGAGGCCAACTTGCATTTTCTAGATGCCATTGGCCTCCACCAGCACCTCTCTCCTACCCGTTCCAACGGCCTGGCCAGCATGGTCCAACAAATGCGCCTCTACGCCGCCGCCCTCGCAGCGCGCCAAGCTTAACTTCACACCATGCCCTCCCAGCAAGACGTCATCACGGTCCTCAAGACCATTTTCGACCCCGAAATTCCCGTGGACATCTATGAACTCGGGCTCATCTATGAAGTCAAGTTTTCCGACGCTGAAGGCGGTCAGAAAGTGGACATCCTGATGACCCTCACTTCACCCAATTGTCCGGTCGCAGAATCCCTCCCTGCAGATGTGAAGCAGAAAGTCGCCTCCATGGAAGGGGTGGCGGATGCCGACGTTGAAATCGTCTTCGAACCTGCCTGGACGCAAGACATGATGAGCGAGGAGGCCAAACTTGAACTCGGATTCCTGTGATCGAAGGCGTTCCCCACAGCGAAACTTTTGACCCCGGCAAAGGCCGTGGCCTTGCCATCCTCGGGTCCACGGGTTCCATCGGTACCCAAGCCCTCGATGTCGTTCGCGCACAACCAGGTCGGTTCCGCGTGGAAGTGCTCACGGCAGGTCGCAATGCCGATTTGCTCATCGCACAAGCCTTGGAGTTCAAGCCCAATGCAGTGGCGATCGCCGATGAAGCACAAGGACAGAAGGTCCGTGATGCCCTTTGGGAGCATGACATCAAAGCCTACGCAGGCCAAGATGCCATCGCCCAACTCGTCGAAATGGAAGGCATCGACATCGTATTGACAGCCCTGGTCGGGTTTGCCGGGTTGCGTCCCACGATGAACGCCATCGCCGCGGGCAAGCACATCGCCTTGGCCAACAAAGAGACCCTGGTGGTCGCCGGCGAAATCGTGATGGCTGCAGCCGCCAAGAAAGGCGTCGACATCTTGCCTGTCGACAGCGAGCACAGCGCCATCTTCCAGTGCTTGGCCGGAGAGTTTCACAACCCCATCGAAAAACTCATCCTGACCGCTTCCGGCGGCCCTTTCCGGGGCAGAAAGCGAGACGACCTGGCTGCCGTCACCCGCGAACAAGCCCTGAACCACCCCAACTGGGACATGGGTGCCAAAATCACCATCGATTCGGCGTCCCTCATGAACAAAGGGCTAGAAGTCATCGAGGCACGATGGCTCTTCGACGTAAAGGCCGCCGACATCGAAGTCGTGGTCCATCCCCAAAGCATCATCCACAGCGGAGTGCAATTCGAGGACGGCAGCATCAAGGTGCAAATGGGCCTCCCCGACATGAAATTGCCCATCCAATACGCACTCGGTTATCCCCAGCGCCTGGCCAATGACTTTCCGCGTTTCAGCTTCGCCGAATACGCAAGCCTGACCTTCGAACAGCCCGACTTGGCCACATTTCGGAACCTCCAACTGGCCTATGACGCCTTAGAACGCGGAGGCAGCGCTCCTTGCGTGCTCAACGCCGCAAACGAAGTGGCCGTAGCGGCCTTCCTGAACAAAGAAGTGGGCTTCCTAGAGATGAGCGAGGTCGTAGAGCACGCGCTCCATACCGTAGAGCACGTGGCCAAACCAGACCTTGAGGCGCTCTTCACACTCGACCAAGCTGCGCGCGACGCCGCAGCAGACCGCGTCAGACGGTCATAATGTCTTCCTCCTTGGAGGCGATGCGCGCATCGACCTGCTTGGTGAAATCATCCGTCAGAGACTGCACATTGGACTCGCCAGCCTTAATGGCGTCCTCGCTCGCGCCGTCATCTTTCGTCGCTTTAATCGCGTCGTTGGCGTCCTTGCGGGCGTTCCGGATGGAAACCTTCGCGTTTTCTCCCACCGATTTCGCCTGCTTGGCAAGGTCACGGCGGCGCTCCTCGGTCAACATTGGCACTGAAATGATCAGCACCTCACCGTTGTTCATGGGGTTCAGTCCAAGGTTGGCATTGATGATCGCAGAGGCAATCGGATCCAACATCGACTTCTCGTAGGCCTGGACAGTCAGCGTTCGGGGGTCAGTGGTCGAGACGTTGCCCACCTGGTTCAACGGCGTCAGTGAACCGTAATAATCCACCTTCACGCTTTCCAACATGCTGGGATGTGCCTTGCCGGCACGGATCTTCCGCAACTCGATGTCAAGGCGCTCCATGGCCTTTTGCATGTCTTCTTTCGCCGAATCAAAGGCGAGGTCAATCATTTCACTCATGAGAATCCTATCAAACGGTTACGATGGTGCCCACTTCTTCGCCCTGCACGATGCGGGACAGGTTGCCACCTTGGTTAATGTCAAATACAATGATGGGCAACTTGTTTTCATTGCACAAGGTGAACGCCGTCATGTCCATCACCTTCAATCCACGCTTGAACACCTCATCAAAGGTCAAGGTGCTGAACCGCTCTGCTGAAGGGTCCTTTTCCGGGTCTGCCGTGTAGATGCCGTCCACGCGTGTGCCCTTCAAAATCACATCGGCCTCAATTTCAATGGCGCGAAGCGATGCCGCGCTGTCTGTGGTAAAGAACGGATTTCCCGTACCCGCACCAAAAATGACCACACGGCCCTTCTCCAGATGACGCATGGCCCTGCGACGTATGACCGGCTCGGCAATGGCCTTCATCTCGATGGCACTTTGCAAACGCGTATCCACACCAATGTGCTCGAGCGCACTCTGGAGCGCCATGGCATTGATCATGGTCGCCAGCATGCCCATGTAGTCACCCTGTGTGCGCTCCATTCCGCCCTCAGCAGCCTGAACACCGCGGAAAATATTGCCTCCTCCGATCACAATCGCGCATTCTACGCCTTGTTTCACGAGGGCTTCAACCTCCCGCGCATAAAGGGCAAGTTGCTGATTGTCAATGCCAAATTGCTTTTCACCCATGAGGGCTTCACCACTCAGCTTCAGGAGGACACGCCGGTATTTCATCGGGCGTGAATATCCGACGATTCCGCGACCCTCTCCAAAAGAAAACGGGCCGCCCTTTCGAGCAGCCCGTTCCTTCGTTTGATTTGATTGAGAATCAGTCGAGGCTAACCCGGCTGAAACCCGTAATGGTGCGGTCTGCACCAGCGGCTTCCTTGACGTAGTCAGCCACACTCTGCTTGTTGTTCTTGATGAAGGCCTGGTGCACCAATGTCACCTCCTTGAACCACTTCTTGAGGCGGCCCTTGGCGATGTTGGCTGCCATCTCTTCTGGCTTGCCTTCCTTGATGGCCAATTCCTTGCCGATCTCTAGCTCCTTGTCAATCGCAGCCTGGTCGATTGAGGTCTCGTCCAAGGCGATGGGCGACATGGCAGCAGCTTGCATCGCTACGTCCTTGCCCACTTGTCCGTCAACAGCGCCATTGAATGCGACGAGGGTAGACAAGCGATTGCCAGGGTGGATGTAAGCCACTACAGCCTCTCCTTCGACATGCTCATAACGGCTGATCTCGATGCGCTCACCGAGGCGGCCCATCTGGTTGGTGATCTCCTCACCCACCGTGACGCCAGAAGGGTGCGCTTGACCGAGCAAGGCATCCTTATCGGCCGCACCGGATGCAACCGCGATGTCGAGGATGCTCTGAGCGAAAGACACATAGTCCGCGTTCTTCGCGACAAAGTCCGTCTCGCAATTCAAGGAAATGACGCAACCACGGTTGCCCGCATCGTTGGTCGCAGCGAGGACAGCGCCCTCACCGATTTCGTTGTCACCGCGCTTGGCGGCGATTTTCTGACCCTTCTTGCGAAGGATCTCGATGGCCTTCTCGAAGTCGCCTTCCGCTTCGGTCAAGGCCTTTTTGCAATCCATCATGCCTGCTCCGGTTTGCTTGCGGAGCTTGTTGACTTCAGCTGCAGTAATGCTCATAGTATTGGTGGTTGTGCGCAGTGAACCTAATCAGCTTACGCGCGGGGATTCAAGGGGTATGCAGAAATCAGAAAAGGGGGTGACTCAGGCCTCTTTCTCGCCTTTGTCTTCCTCGGCAGCAGGAGCCTCCTCAGCAGGGGCAGCTTCCTCAGCGGCGGGCGCCTCCTCAGCAGGGGCAGCCTCAGCGGCAGGAGCCTCCTCAGCAGGGGCAGCCTCAGCAGCAGGAGCCTCCTCAGCAGGGGCAGCCTCAGCGGCAGGAGCCTCCTCAGCAGCGGGCGCCTCCTCAGCAGGGGCAGCCTCAGCAGCAGGGGCCTCCTTGGCAGCTCCCTTTGCGGAAGCATCCTTGTCAGCACCGCGCTCAGCGAGGCCTTCCTTCACACCCTCAACAATGGCATCCACGACAGCCTTGATGGACTTGCTCGCGTCGTCATTTGCGGGAATGGGGAAGTCGACCGGACGGGGGTCACTGTTGGTGTCCACCATGGCGATGACGGGGATGCCCAGCTTCTTGGCTTCTGCCAAGGCGATGTGCTCCTTCATCACGTCCACGATGAAAACGGCAGCAGGGATGCGGTTCATGTCCGAAATAGAACCGAGGTTCTTCTCGAGCTTCGCACGCTGACGGCTGACCTGCAAGCGCTCACGCTTGGACATGGTGCCCAACGTACCGTCTGCCTCCATCTTGTCGATCTGCGTCATTTTGCGGATCGCCTTACGGATGGTGGCGAAGTTGGTCAACATACCACCTGACCAACGCTCTGTGACGTACGGCATGTTCACGGACTCAGCGGCCTCGGTAACAATGTCCTTGGCCTGCTTCTTCGTCGCAACAAAGAGGATGCGCTTGCCGCTCTTGGCAATCTGACGGGCAGCCGCAGCGGCTTCGTCAACGAGGACCACCGTCTTGTGCAAGTCGATGATGTGAATGCCCTTCTTCTCGGTGAAGATGTAAGGGGCCATGTGGGGGTTCCACTTGCGCTTGAGGTGGCCGAAGTGGGATCCTGCTTGAAGCAGTTGGTCGAAATTGGTGCGTGCCATGATGCTACGTTCCTGGGGTTAAGCAACAG
>JAKMCW010000067.1 GCA_022428205.1 Flavobacteriales bacterium | reverse complement strand
GAATTCCTTCAAAATCGCCCTGGCATCGAAGTGGAGCTCCGCTCGCACTGTGACGCTCGTGGCTCTGACCGTTACAATCAAAAATTGAGCGAGCGCCGTGCTGAATCTGCTGCACGTTACTTGCTTGAATTAGGGGTTTCCTCTGACCAGGTAATCCCGGTGGGTGTAGGAGAGGCTGAACTGCGCAATGAGTGCAGCAACGGCGTCCCCTGCTCCGAAGCCAAACACCAAGAAAACCGGAGGACAGAATTCCTCGTGATTCGCACGCCGAATCGCGAGAATTAAGGCCCCTTCGATTTCACCAACCAACCTTAACCAAAAGAGACGGGGGGACCATTTGGTCCCCCCGTTTCTTTTTTGCCCTCGCGTGCAAGGGCGATAGTATCACCGCAGTTCAGGCGAAGTGCGGACCTGGGTAATAGGCGGTGTCACCCAACTCCTCCTCAATGCGGAGCAGTTGATTGTACTTGGCGATGCGGTCACTGCGCGATGCGCTTCCCGTCTTGATCTGCCCAGTGGACAAGGCCACCGCAAGATCTGCAATGGTCGTGTCCTCGGTCTCGCCGCTGCGGTGGCTCATCACGCTCGTGTAGCCACAGCGGTTGGCCAACTGCACGGCCTCGATCGTCTCAGTCAAGGTTCCAATTTGGTTCACCTTGATCAAGATGGAGTTGGCCACCCCTTCCTCGATGCCGCGGCTCAGGCGCTCTACGTTGGTCACAAACAGGTCGTCGCCTACAAGCTGGGTGTTATCTCCCATGGCGTCTGTCATGAGCTTCCAAGTGGCCCAATCGTCTTCGTCGCAACCATCCTCGATGCTGATGATCGGGTACTTGCCGCGGAGCTCTTTCCAATAGTCGACCCAAGCGGCCCCATCCATCTGCTGGCCGGTGCCGGAAAGGATGTACAGCCCCTTTTCCTTGTCGTAGAACTCGCTGCTTGCCGCATCGAGGGCCAACTGGAAATCTTCGTCTGGCTTGTATCCCGCTTTCTCGATGGCCATCAAGATGGTGTCGAGGGCCTCTTCGTTGGACTTGAGGTTTGGCGCAAAACCACCTTCGTCGCCAACATTGGTACTCAGTCCCTTGCTTCCGAGCACCTTTTTGAGGTGGTGGAACACCTCGGCGCCCATGCGCAAGCCTTCGGCGAAGGTGTCCGCACCGACGGGCATGATCATGAACTCCTGAATGTCAATCGCGTTGTCAGCGTGCGAACCTCCATTGATGATGTTCATCATGGGCACAGGCATCAGGTTGGCATTGACACCGCCGATGTAACGATAGAGGGGCTGACCGAGAGAGCCTGCCGCCGCTTTGGCCACCGCGAGGCTGACACCGAGCAAGGCGTTGGCGCCGAGGTTGCCCTTGTTTTCCGTTCCGTCGAGGTCAATCAGCGTATGATCGATGCCGACTTGGTCGAAAATGTCCATGCCATTCAGGCCTTCCGCAATGGTCAGGTTGACATTGGCCACGGCTTTCTTGACGCCCTTGCCGAGGTAACGGCCTTCATCTCCGTCGCGGAGCTCCACGGCCTCGTGGACACCCGTGCTCGCTCCCGATGGAACGGCTGCGCGGCCCACAACGCCTTCGCCTGTGATGACTTCGACTTCTACGGTCGGATTGCCCCTGGAATCCAGGATTTCACGGGCATGAATGTGATCGATGTATTGCATGTTCAGACAGGCTGTGTTGTGCTGTGTTGTTGGATGTGTGTGACGAACCGGTCAAATAAGTGGCGGCTGTCGTGAGGACCTGCGCTGGCCTCGGGGTGGAATTGGACGGAGAATACCGGCTTCCCCTCGAGCTTGATGCCCGCCACCGTGCCATCATTGAGATGCTCATGGGTCACTGTGACGCCTGTGGCTTCAGACAAGGAATCCCGACTGACCACGAAACCGTGGTTCTGCGAAGTGATCTCGCACTTCCCGCTTTCGAGGTCCTTGACTGGGTGGTTGACTCCACGGTGCCCTTGGAACATCTTTTCAGTGCGCAACCCTTGACTCAGGGCGATCAACTGATGGCCAAGGCAAATGCCAAATACGGGCTGTCCCAGCGCAATGATGGACTTAATCAGGGAAATGGTCTCAGGCATGGCAGAAGGGTCGCCAGGTCCATTGGAAATCATCCAACCCGTCGGCCCCCACGCCTGCATCTCTTCGAGTGACGTGTGCATGGGGAACTGACGCACAAAGGCGCCCCGCTCCGTCAGGCAGCGCGTGATGTTCTCCTTGTTGCCCAAATCGAGCAAGGCGATCCTGACATCACTGTCGACATCGCCAGCGTCTTCTGCCTCTGACCGGGTCACCCCACTGGAGAGCTCCAAGCCCTCCATAGATGGCGTGGACTTCAACCGCTCCATGAGTTCGGCTTCCTCAGTGCCGTCGCTTGAAATCAAGGCGTTCATGGCGCCGCAATCCCGGATGTGCTGAATCAATCCTCGGGTATCGATATCGGCGATGCCCACGATGCCGTCACGTTCCAACCGGTCCGCCAAAGGCTCGATGTCACCGATTCGACTGGCGACTTCGCTGAAGTTGCGCACCACAAGCCCCGCAATCTGGGTGCTCTTGCTCTCATTCTCCGCGCTGTGCACACCGTAATTGCCGATGTGCGCTGTCGCCATGACCAACACCTGGCCCTTGTAGCTGGGGTCGGTAAAGATCTCTTGGTACCCGTACATACCCGTATTGAAAGCCACCTCTCCAGTGGTGGTTCCGGTGGCTCCGATGGCGGCCCCTTCAAATCGGGTGCCATCTTCCAAAAGCAGTACTGCCCTGTTGGTGGGCGTCTGGGAATTGTTTTGGTTCATCGGAGCGCGAAGATAGACCGCAACCTGAGCCTGCACAGCATTTTAGACCTGCAAGGGAACAACAGGCTTTGAACAATGTCCAAAGGGGTCTTAACGAAAAAGGGAGGCCACATGGGCCTCCCTTTTTCACTGATTGTAGACAGTGCTTATTCAGCGGGCTTCTCGTCCTCGCCCTCTGCATCTTCAGCAGGCGCTTCCTCAGCAGCAGGCGCTTCCTCAGCAGCAGGCGCTTCCTCAGCAGCAGGCGCTTCCTCAGCAGCAGGTGCTTCCTCAGCAGCAGGTGCTGCCTCAGCAGCAGGCGCTTCCTCAGCAACAGGTGCTGCCTCAGCAGCAGGCGCTTCCTCAGCAGCAGGTGCTGCCTCGACTGCGACCTCCTCTGCAACTGCAGCCTCGGCGGCAGCAGCTGGAGCAGCGGCACCTCCACGACGTGAGCGGCGGCTGCGCTTGCGCTTGGACTTCGCTTCATTGCCATAGAGCTCATTGAAGTCGACGAGCTCGATGATGCACATCTCAGCGTTGTCACCCAAACGGTTGCCCACACGAATGATACGCGTGTAGCCGCCTTCACGAGCGGACACCTTGGGTCCAACCTCGGTAAACAGCTCCGTCACGGCGTTCTTGTCCCGCAAGTAGCGGAAGCAGATGCGACGGTTGTGGGTGGAATCCTCCTTGGAGCGGTTCACGAGGGGCTCGACGAAACCACGCATGGCCTTGGCCTTCGCCAAAGTTGTCGTGATCCGCTTGTGCTCGATCAGGCTGCAGGCCATATTGGCCATCATCGCCTTCCTGTGCGCGGTCTTGCGACCGAGGTGGTTGAATTTCTTTCCGTGTCTCATAATGACGGACGTTTAGGTCGCGGATTACTCCGCGTCCAACTTGTACTTGCTGACGTTCATGCCGAATTGCAGGCCCTTGCTCTCTACGAGGTCCTCGAGCTCGGTCAAGCTCTTCTTGCCGAAGTTGCGGAACTTCAACAGGTCGTTTTTGTTGTACGCGACCAGGTCACCGAGAGAATCGATGTCCGCTGCTTTCAAGCAGTTCAAGGCACGCACACTCAAATCCATGTCGACCAACTTCGTCTTGAGGAGATGACGCATGTGGAGTGAGCTCTCGTCGAGTTCCTCCGACTCGTTCTTCTCTACAAAGTCGAGGGTGATCCGCTCTTCGCTGAACAACATGAAGTGCTCAATCAAAATCCGGGCTGCTTCTTGCAAAGCATCCTTTGGAGCGATAGAGCCATCGCATTGCAATTCAATGATGAGCTTCTCGTAGTCCGTCTTCTGCTCCACACGGAAGTTCTCCACTTCGTACTTGACGTTGCGGATCGGCGTGAAGATGGAGTCAATGAAGATGGTGTCAACCGTAGACTCTTCGTTGCGGTTCTCATCGGCAGGCACGTATCCACGTCCCTTTTCGATGCGCATCTCCATGCTCAACTGCACCCCTGAATCGAGGTTACAGATCACGTGGTCTGGGTTCATCACCTGGAAGGCGGAAGTGAACTTACCGATGTCTCCGGCCACGAATGCATCCTGACCGCCGATGACGATGTTGACCACTTCGTGATCGACATCTTCAATCTGGCGCTTGAAACGCACCTGCTTGAGGTTGAGCACCATTTCGGTGACATCCTCCACAACACCTTTGATGGTGCTGAATTCGTGCTCTACACCTTCGATGCGGAGTTGGGTGATGGCATAACCCTCCAAGCTGGAGAGCATGATGCGGCGGAGCGCATTGCCGATGGTCACACCAAATCCTGGCTCCAAGGGACGGAATTCAAACCGTCCGCTGAAGTCATCGGACTCAAGCATGATGACCTTGTCTGGCTGCTGAAAATCGAGAATCGCCATTTCGGATGTGCTGGTTTGTGATTACTTGCTGTAGAGCTCAACGATGAGAGACTCCTTGATGTTCTCAGGAATCTGATCCCTGCTAGGAACGGCGATCACCGTACCTGCGAGGGCATTGCCATCCCAATCGAGCCATTCGTGGCGCTGGCCTCCTGAGGCAAGGGCACCCGTCACAACTTCGAGAGACTTGGACTTTTCCCGTACTGCTACGACGTCACCGGGACGCACGCGGTAAGAAGGGATGTTGACCACTTTGCCGTTCACTGTGACGTGCTTGTGTCCGACCAATTGGCGGGCACCACGACGCGTTGGACTCATGTTCAAACGGAAAACGATGTTGTCCAAACGCAACTCACAGAACTGGAGGAGAACCTCACCTGTAATGCCGGGCTTGGCCTGAGCGCGCTCGAACATGTTGCGGAATTGACGCTCAAGGATGCCGTAGGTGTACTTCGCCTTCTGCTTCTCAGCGAGCTGGACGGAATACTCTGACTCCTTTTTGCGGCGGCGATTAGGGCCGTGCTGGCCTGGTCCGTAAGGACGGCGCTCGAGTGCCTTATCTGGGCCAAAAATGGCCTCCTTGAATCGGCGGGTGATCTTGGACTTGGGTCCGCGGTAACGTGCCATAATGTCTTGCTTGTTTCTTTACGGTTCCCTGGAATCAGACGCGGCGGTGCTTGGGTGGGCGGCAGCCGTTGTGAGGCATGGGCGTGATGTCCATGATCT
Organism: Flavobacteriales bacterium; assembly: GCA_022428205.1. Lineage (GTDB taxonomy): Bacteria > Bacteroidota > Bacteroidia > Flavobacteriales_D > Sanyastnellaceae > UBA8752. The sequence continues at coordinate 12,918 of JAKMCW010000067.1, read as the reverse complement.
CCGTCACTTCAATACCCATGTTGTGCAAGGTGCGGATGGCGCTCTCGCGGCCACTACCGGGACCTTTCACGAAGACCTTGACCTTCTTCAGGCCGTACTCCATGGCTTCCTTACCACAATCCTCAGCAGCGCACTGTGCAGCGTAAGGCGTGTTCTTCTTGGAACCGCGGAATCCCATCTTACCAGAGCTGGACCAGGAAATTACCTGCCCAGTGGCATTGGTGAGGGAAATGATGATGTTGTTGAAGGAGGCGTGGATGTGGGCTTGGCCCATGGCATCCACTTTGACCTTCTTCTTCGACTTTTTGGTGGTCTTGGCCATCTTTTAGGGGAGTTGATCGATTCGGCGTCCCAGGTCAGGGACAGAGAATTACTTCTTCTTGTTTGCGACTGTCTTCCGCTTTCCCTTACGGGTACGGGAGTTGTTCTTCGTACGCTGTCCGCGGAGGGGCAGACCCAAACGGTGACGGATGCCACGCTGGCAACCAATGTCCATCAATCGCTTGATGTTCATCTGGACTTCAGAGCGAAGCTCACCTTCTACGCGGATCTCAGAGATGATTTCGCGGATCTTGGTGATTTCGTCGTCGGACCAATCCTGTACGCGCTTGTCCTCGGAAACCGAGGCCTTGCTGAGAATGTCCTCGGCGCGTGAGCGACCAATGCCGTAGACGTACGTCAGGGCGATCACTCCTCGCTTATTCCGTGGGATGTCGATTCCGGAGATTCGGGCCATGGTGGTTGCGTTTTAGCTCCAGGGATTAACCCTGACGCTGCTTGAATTTGGGGTTCTTCTTATTGATGACAAAGAGTCGTCCCTTGCGTCGGACGATCTTGCAATCCGCTGAGCGGACCTTGAGGGAAGCACGGGTCTTCATATCGGTCTGATTTCTTACTTGTATCGAAAGGAAATGCGGCCTTTGCTCAGGTCGTATGGACTCATGTCCACACGTACCCTGTCTCCGGGAAGAATCTTGATGTAAAACTTCCTCATCTTACCGGAGATGTGCGCCGTGATGACGTGACCGTTCTCCAACTCTACGCGGAACATGGCGTTCCCGAGGGCTTCGGTGATGGTACCGTCTTGCGTTATCGACGCTTGCTTGGCCATGGATGTATGTTTTTCCGTTTCGTTTTTGTTATGACACCTCTATCCTCCTACACTGCCCCGAGGGCCTCCTCAATCCATTTGAATGTCGAAAGAACTTCTGCCTTGCCTTCGCGCACGACAACGTCGTGTTCGAAGTGGGCACTCGGCAAGCCGTCTGCGGTGGCGATGGTCCAGCCATCGCTTTCCTGAACGACTTCCTTGCGCCCGAGGTTGATCATGGGCTCTATGGCGAGCACCATGCCCTCCACGAGTTTGATGCCGTTGCCCGGACGCCCATAATTGGGCACTTCCGGCGGCTCGTGCAGGTTGGACCCCACACCATGACCTACCAACTCCCTGACCACTCCGAAGCCTGAAGCCTCGGCATGCTCTTGGACGGCCCATCCAATGTCACCGATGCGGTTGCCCGCAATGGTTTCTTCGATGGCATCTTCCAGGCATTCCTGCGTCACCTGCAAGAGGCGGCGCACCTCCGGCCTGACTTCGCCCACCATGAAGGTGTATGCGCTGTCGCCGTAGTAGCCTTCCTTGAGCACCCCGCAATCGATGGAGACAATGTCGCCTTCTTGCAAGGGGTCGTCGTTGGGAATTCCGTGCACCACGTGGTGGTTTACGGAGGCACAGAGCGTAGCAGGGAAACCGTTGTATCCTTTGAAACCTGGCACTGCACCATGGTCTCGGATGAAGGTCTCTGCTACCTGATCCAATTCCGCGGTGGTTACCCCGGGTTGGATCAGCTTGGCTACTTCAGCCAAGGTTCTTCCGACAAGTAAAGAACTCGTTCGGAGCAACTCGATTTCGGATTCGGTTCGAACCTGTATCCGTCCTCTCGCCATTCCTCATTAACCTGCCATACCGCTCACACTCGTCCCTTGGCGGCCCCGGAGCTTTCCGGATTCCATCAGGGAGTCATATTGACGGGACAACAAGTAGCTTTCAATTTGCTGGAGCGTGTCGAGAATGACACCCACCATGATCAGCAGCGAAGTGCCACCGAAGAAGATGCTGAACGCCTGAGCATGCGTCAGGTTCAGCGTGAATACGATGGCGGGAAGGATCGCGATCAACCCCAAGAAAATGGCACCTGGCAACGTGATCTTGGAGATGACGTTGTCGAGGAACTGCATCGTAGGACGACCAGGCTTCACACCGGGTACGAAGTTGTTCTGACGCTTCAGGTCGTCCGCCATCTGTTGCGGATTTACCGTAATGGCCGTGTAGAAATACGTGAAGGCCACAATCATCAAGAAGAACAGCAAGTTGTACCAGAAACCGTTGAAGTCTCCAAGGGCAATGAGCACCTCATTGTCTGCCAAGCTTTCGCTTTGCGTGAGGTAGAGTGGCACAAACATGATCGCCTGGGCGAAGATGATGGGCATCACACCGCTCGAGTTCACCTTCAGCGGGATATAGCTGCGGGCTGCAGCACCTTGAGGCATGTACGAACCTGGATTGGCTTGCAAACGCGTCATCTCCACAGGCACCCTGCGGACCGCTTGCACAAGGGCCACTGAAAGGCCGATGACCACAAGCAAGGCTGCAATCTCCACGAGGAAGAAGAAGAAGTTCGTATCAGGGTGATTGAACTCCTGGATGATGGCCTGCGGGAACGTAGCGATGATGCCGATCATGATCAACAAGCTGATGCCGTTGCCCACTCCACGCTCCGTGATGCGCTCACCGAGATACATGATGAGCAAGGTGCTCGAAGTCAGGATGAGCACAGCGCTGAACCACCAGAAACCTGAAGGGTCTGCCACGGCTCCGGGAACGGAGACCACGGATGACGCCAAGTAACCTGGCGCCTGCACCAAAGTGATGGCAATGGTCAAGAAGCGGGTCCACTGGTTGATCTTCTTACGGCCACTCTCGCCTTCTGACTGCATCTTCTGGATGGTAGGCACAGCCAATCCCATCAACTGCATGATGATGCTCGCAGAGATGTAGGGCATGATGCCCAACGCGAAAATGGAAGCGCGAGAAAACGCACCACCTGTGAAAAGAGAAAGGATGCTTCCGAGGCCACCGCCTCCGAGGGCACTCATCTGCTCCTGAAGGGCGTCGCTGTCAACACCAGGGATGACGATGAAGCTACCAATGCGGTACACCAAGATGAAACCGAGGGTAATGCCGAGACGCTTCCGCAATTCCTCGTGGGCCCAGATGTCCCGGAGTTTTTTGAAAAACCTACCCATGGCTTATTGGATTGCTTCGATGCTACCGCCAGCGCCTTCGATGGCGGCTTGGGCAGAAGCTGAAAATTTGTGGGCCGTGACTTTGATTCCCGCCTTGAGCTCTCCGCGTCCGAGCACCTTCACAAGGTCCTTCTTCTGCACGAGTCCATTCTCCGCGAGGAGGGCTGGCGTGATTTCCGTCAGGGATTTGCGGTCGATCAATTCCTGGAGCGTATCCAAGTTGATGCCTTTGTACTCCACACGGTTCGGGTTCTTGAAACCGAACTTGGGAACACGGCGCTGGAGCGGCATCTGACCGCCCTCAAAACCAATCTTGGACTTGTAACCGGAACGGGACTTCGCGCCCTTGTGACCGCGTGTGGAGGTTCCTCCGTGTCCGGAGCCCTCACCACGACCAACTCGCTTGCGCTGCTTGATGGAACCCTTTGCCGGCTTGAGGCTATTGAGATTCATGTTTGTGCTGGATGGGGATTATTGTTCTTCAACCTTGATGAGGTGGTTCACCTTGCGCACCATGCCCAAAATCTGGGGGGTGGCTTCGTGCTCCACAGGGTTGTGCAATTTCTTGAGACCGAGCGCTTGGAGCGTGAGCTTCTGGCGCTTGGGACGGTTAATGGCGCTGCGCACCTGGGTAATCTTAATCTTGGCCATGGTGCTTATCCGTTGAATACGCGGTTGACTGAGATACCACGCAGTTCGGCCACGTCGGATGCACTGCGCATCATGGTGAGGGCCTTGAATGTCGCCTTGACGACGTTCTGCGTGTTAGATGAACCCAAAGACTTGGCGAGCACGTCCTTGATGCCTGCGCTCTCGAGCACGGCGCGCATGGCACCTCCGGCGATCACACCCGTACCAGGGGAAGCGGGCTTGACCAATACCCGGGCTCCGGCGTAAACAGCCTCTTGAGCGTGGGGAACGGTACCGTTGATTACAGGAACCTCGACCATGTTCTTCTTGGCATCCTCGATGCCCTTCTGAATGGCGGTCACGACCTCGCGGCTGCGGCCTGAGCCGTGGCCCACTTTGCCCTTCTCATCGCCAACGACGACGATGCCCGTGAACGTAAACGTACGTCCACCCTTGGTGGTCTTGGTCGAACGGTTGATCGTCACCAAGCGGTCCTTGATGTCGCTTTCCGGCTGATTGTTCCGGTCGTCACGCCGACGGTTGTTGTTGTCTCTCATGATGGCTTCAGAATTTGAGACCGCCTTCGCGAGCGGCATCGGCGAGGTTCTTCACACGGCCGTGGTAGAGGTAACCGTTGCGGTCAAACACCACGTTGTCGATTCCGGCTGCCTTGGCAGCTTCCGCAATCTTGGTACCCACCAACTTGGCCTGGTCGATCTTGGCCACGCCCTGAGACTCAGGGATGGCACGCGAACTGGCGCTGGCGAGGGTCTTGCCGGACAGATCGTCGACGACCTGCGCGTAGATCTGCTTGTTCGAACGGTACACGGAGAGGCGTGGGCGCTCTGCCGTTCCGCTGATTTTGCCACGGATGCGCGCCTTGATGCGCATGCGGGTCTTGAGTTTCTTGCTGGCTACAGACATGGCGAATGCAATTACTTGGCCGCGGACTTACCGGCCTTACGGCGGATGTACTCGTCGGTGAAGCGCACACCCTTACCCTTATATGGTTCAGGCTTACGCAATGAGCGGATCTTGGCAGCCACTGTTCCCAGCAACTGCTTGTCGTGCGATTCGAGCGTCACTTTGGGATTAGACCCCTTCTGTGAGTCGGCGGTGAGTTTAATCTCCTTGGGCACTTCGATGATGATGGGGTGACTGAATCCCAAGGCCAAGGTCAATTGCTGACCGGAAGCCTGTGCGCGGAATCCCACACCTACCAGTTCGAGTTCCTTCTTGTATCCGTTGGTCACACCTTCGACCATACCGGCACACAAGGAGCGGTACAAACCGTGCTTGGAGCGGTGGTCTGGCAAATCTGTGCTGCGGCTGAACACCGCCTCGTCGCCCTTGAGCTCCACCCCGATCACAGGATCGAATGGCGTCTCGAGCTCGCCTTTGGGGCCCTTCACCTTCATCACGTTTCCGTCCACCGAAAAGGTGACTCCGGAAGGGATGGCTACGGGCGCATTTCCAATTCTTGACATCTCGTTCTCTTTACTCGATTAATACACGTAGCAAAGCACCTCGCCTCCAACATTCATGTGCTTGGCTTCCTTGTCGGTCATTACACCCTTGGAGGTGCTCACGATAGAAATGCCCAAGCCGTTCAGAATGCGTGGCATGTCCTCCGCACCACGGTAGGTGCGCAGTCCAGGCTTGCTCATCCGCTGCATCTCAGTGATCGCAGGGCGGCGTGTCTTGGGGTGGTATTTCAAGGCCACCTTGATGGTGCCCTGTGGGCCATCCTCTACAAACTTGTAGGACAGGATGTATCCCTTGTCGAAGAGGATCTTGGTGATCTCCTTCTTCATGTTGGACGCGGGAATTTCCACCACTTTGTGGCCGGCCATTTGACCGTTACGGATGCGCGTCAAGAAATCGGCGATAGGATCTGAATGCATGGCTTACCAGCTTGCTTTTTTCACTCCCGGGATCTTGCCCTCGAGTGCCATTTCACGGAATGTTACACGGCTGATTCCAAACTGGCGCATGTAACCGCGGGGACGTCCCGTCAGTTGGCACCGGTTATGCAAACGAACCGGAGAAGAATTCTTAGGGAGCTTCTGCAAAGCATCCCAATCACCCGCCTCCTTCAATGCTTTGCGCTTGGCGGCGTATCGAGCGACGAGGCGCTCACGCTTGCGCTCACGCGCTTTCATGGATTCCTTAGCCATATCGTATCAGTTCTTCTTGAAGGGGAAACCGAAAGCCGCGAGAAGCTCCTTGGCCTCCTCATTGGTGCGGGCATTCGTTACGATGGTGATGTGCATACCGTTGAGGTGCTTCACCTTATCGAGGTCGATTTCCGGGAAAATGATTTGCTCCTGTATACCGAAGCTGAAGTTGCCGCGGCCGTCAAAACCAGTGGCCTTGACGCCTTGGAAGTCACGGGTACGGGGCAAAGCCACATTGATGAGGCGGTCGAGGAACTCGTACATGCGCTCACGGCGAAGCGTGATGCGTGCGCCCACGGGCATGCCCTTACGGAGTTTAAAGTTCGAGACGTCCTTTGTGGAGACGGTCGGAACGGCAAGCTGGCCGCAAATCTGACCGAGTTCCTCGATGGCCCCGTCCACAATCTTGCGGTCGGTAATGGCCTTGCCGAGACCCTGGTTGAGACAGATCTTCTCAATCTTGGGCACCTGCATGGAGCTCTTGTATTCGAAGCGCTCCTGGAGCTTGGGTACGACGTCGGTGTCGTACTGCTGCTTGAGTCGGGGTACGTAGCTCATCAGTTCAGCGTTTGATCGGATTTCTTGCTGTAGCGGACCAGCTTACCGTCGTCGCCGCGGCGGCGGCCGACGCGCGTGGTATCACCGTTTCCGTCTACCACCATCACGTTGGAGATGTGGATGGGGGCCTCTTTCTTTTCGATGCCACCCTGGGGATTGGTCGGACTGGGCTTGACGTGCTTGGTCACGATATTGACGCTTTCTACCAAGACGCGATCCTCCTTACGGAGCACCTGCATCACAGTACCGGTCTTGCCCTTGTTGCCGCCGGAGATCACCTTTACGGTATCGCCCTTCTTGATTTTGACACGCTTGTACATGGTCGTGGGGTTCAGAGCACCTCAGGTGCGAGCGAAACGATTTTCATGAAGTCCTTGTCACGCAACTCCCTGGCCACAGGGCCGAAGATGCGCGTGCCGCGGATCTCGCCGGTTGCGTTGAGCAGGACACAGGCGTTGTCGTCAAAGCGGATGTAGGAACCATCAGGACGGCGCACCGCCTTCTTGGTCCGTACGATAACCGCCTTGCTGACGGTTCCCTTCTTCACACCGCCATTGGGGGCCGCATCCTTTACGGTGACGACCACCTTGTCGCCGATGCTGGCGTAGCGCCGGCGTGTACCACCGAGCACGCGGATACACAGCACTTCACGTGCTCCGCTGTTGTCGGCGACATCCATCCGGGATTCTTGCTGGATCATGGCTCTTCAGTTTTCTTTATTACGGGCCCTCTATTACTTGGCCCTTTCGATCACCTCTACGAGGCGCCAGCGCTTGTTCTTGCTCAACGGACGCGTTTCCATAATGCGCACCGTATCACCAATGCCGCAGGTGTTCTGCTCATCGTGGGCGGTGAACTTCGTGGTGCGCTTCACGTACTTAGAGTACTGAGGATGCTTCTCCTTGTACTCGACCGTCACCGTGATGCTCTTCTCCATCTTGTTGGAGGTGACGATGCCTTGACGCACCTTCCGGAGGTTGCGCTTGTCCGTGGACTGCTCAGTTGCGGTTTGCTCGGCGGTCATGACTTCTGTTCTTCAGCGTTGGCGTTCTTCCGTGCATTCAATTCCGTCAGCATGCGTGCGATGTCGCGGCGCTTCTGGCGCAATTGGAACGGGCTCTCAAGTCCCGCGATGGTGTGATTGAACCGCAACTTCTGCAGGGCTTCACGCTCTCCAGCGATACGTTCCTTCAGGTCGAGGTCACTCAGACCGGTGATTTCATTCATCTTCATGATTCCCTCAATAATCAGTTGTCATGACGTGCTACGAAGCGGCAGCGCACGGAGAGCTTCTGTGCTCCCAAACGCAAAGCTTCTTGTGCAATGTCTGCTGGCACACCGTCCACTTCGAACAGCACGCGCCCTGGCTTAACGGGGGCGACCCAATGGCTCACCGCACCCTTACCCTTACCCATACGCACTTCGAGTGGCTTTGAGGTAATGGGCTTGTCCGGGAAAATCCGGATCCAGACCTGGCCTTCACGCTTCATGTAGCGGTTGATGGCGATACGAGCAGACTCAATCTGGCGGGAGGTAATGAACCCCATGTCCGTCGTCTTGATGGCAAAGGTGCCATAAGCGATGGTGCTGCCACGCTGAGCAAGGCCGCGCACACGGCCCTTCTGCATCTTTCTGTATTTCGTTCGTTTCGGCTGAAGCATCTCTTCCGAAGTTTAGCTGCGGGGTTCACGACGACGACGGCGACGCTCTGGGCGGTCACCTCCACGGCCTCCGCGTTGGCCGCGCTTGTCGTCTTTGCTGGGGTCCGCTGGACTCAAGTCCGGCTTTCCATATACCTCTCCACGGAATACCCAAACCTTCACGCCGATCCGGCCGTAGGTCGTGTGGGCTTCCACCAAAGCGTAATCGATGTCGGCACGGAAAGTGTGCAACGGCACACGTCCCTCCATGAAGGTCTCTGAACGGGCGATCTCCGCTCCGTTCAAACGGCCTGCAATGCCAATCTTAATGCCCTCCGCGCCCATGCGCATGGAGCTTGCAATCGACATCTTGATGGCACGGCGATAGCTGATACGCGCTTCGAGCTGACGCGCGACGCTTTCGGCCACGAGGCGTGCATCCAATTCTGGACGCTTGATCTCGAAGATGTTGATCTGAATCTCTTTGCGCGTCAGCTTCTTGAGCTCCTCGCGCAGCTTGTCGACCTCCTGGCCACCTTTACCGATGATGACACCGGGGCGGGCTGTGTGGATGGTCACCGTGACGAGCTTCATGGTGCGCTCGATGACCACACGGGAGACGCTGGCCTTGACCAAACGTGCCCGGAGGTACTTACGGATCTTGTCGTCCTCGACAATCTTGTCGACGTAACTCTTGCCGCCATACCAGTTTGAGTCCCATCCCTTGATGAAACCGAGGCGATTGCCGGTGGGGTGTGTCTTCTGTCCCATTACTTCTTCAGGCTATCTACGATCAACGTGACGTGATTGGAGCGCTTGCGAATGCGGTGAGCGCGTCCTTGTGGTGCAGGCTGAATGCGCTTCAGCATGCGGCCACTGTCCACCTTGACCTCACTGATGTAAAGTCCGGCTTCTTCGGGGCGTGACCCCTCGTTCTTGGCTTCCCAGTTGGCGATGGCCGAGCGGAGCAACTTCTCCAACCGTCCAGCGGCTTCCTTCTGGGTAAACTTCAGGATGTTCAAAGCACTCACGACGTCCTTGCCGCGGATGGTGTCTGCCACCAAGCGCATCTTACGAGGCGAAGTCGGGCAATCGTTCAGCTTGGCGATGGCGGTTTTATCCATCACCTCCTTGCGGGCTGCGGCTGCGTTTCTCTTACGGGCTCCCATGGTTCTGATGATTGCGGCCGTCAACGACGTCCCTTGTCTTTTTTGTTGTCAGCGTGACCGCGGAAGGTCCGGGTCGGCGAGAATTCTCCGAGCTTGTGTCCCACCATGTTCTCGGTGACGAACACCGGGATGAACTGGCGGCCGTTGTGAACGGCGATGGTCAAGCCGACGAAATCCGGCGTGATCATGCTGGAGCGGCTCCAAGTCTTGATAACAGACTTCTTACCACTTTCCTGCATGGCCTCTACACGCTGCACGAGCTTGTAGTGGACGAATGGGGGTTTCTTGAGCGAACGTGCCATGGCTTACTTCTTACGGCGTTCGATGATATACTGAGACGAATGCTTCTGCTTGTCGCGGGTTTTGAAGCCCTTCGCAGGCACGCCGTTACGGCTGCGTGGGTGTCCACCGGCGTTACGGCCTTCACCACCACCCATGGGGTGGTCGACTGGGTTCATGACCACACCACGTACACGTGGACGGCGACCCAACCAACGGCTGCGACCGGCCTTACCGGAAACCTGTTGGTTGTGCTCACTGTTGCCCACGCTACCAATGGTGGCCAGGCAAGTCGTGAGGATCATCCGCACCTCTCCGCTGGGCAGTGCGATCACAGCGTACTTGCCGTCACGCGCCTTCAGCTGTGCTGATGCACCTGCAGAGCGGGCGATGTTGGCGCCGCGACCAGGGTGGAGCTCGATGTTGTGAATCATCGTTCCCAATGGGATGTCCGACAGGAACAGGGTGTTGCCTACCTCAGGAGCCGCCTTTTCGCCACTCATGATTTGCTGGCCCACCTGCAGCCCTTCTGGAGCCACGATGTAGCGCTTCTCGCCGTCGGCATACTGCACGAGAGCAATGCGGGCACTGCGGTTTGGATCGTACTCGATGGTGAGCACCTCAGCCGCCACACCATGCTTGTTGCGCTTGAAGTCGATCACGCGGTACATCCGCTTGTGACCACCTCCACGGTAGCGCATGGTCATCTTACCATCGTTGTTACGGCCTCCATTCTTTCTGAGCGGCTCGAGCAACGGCTTGTGCGGCTTGTCGGTCGTGATGCTGTCAAACTTTGACAACACCTTGTGCCGCATGCCGGGCGTGATCGGGTTGAACTTGCGTATTGCCATGTTTTCCCTTAGATGTTCTCGTAGAAATCAATGGTTTCACCGTCCACGAGGCGAACGATGGCCTTCTTATAGCACTCGGAACGTCCACGCAGGACGCCAGTGCGGGTAAAACGGCTGCGGACTTTTCCGTCCACACGCATGGTGCGAACGCCAGCAACAGTCACCCCGTAGGTCTTCTCGACCGCGTCCTTGATTTCGGACTTGTTCGCGTCGTCGTTCACCACGAACCCGTAGGCGTTGATGCGCTCGCTCTCGGCGGTCATCTTCTCGGTGATCAACGGCTTGATGAGAATGTTCTTCATGGCTCAGGCGGTGAGGATGCCAGTAATGACTTCGTGGGCGTTGTCCACGAAGACGATGTTCTGACAGTTCATGATGTCGTAAGTGCTCAGGTCACCGGCCGTCATGACGCGGTGCTTGGGCAGGTTGCGGCTGCTCAGGTACAAGCCCTGGTTTTGCTCTGGAACGACCACGAGGGTCTTTTGTTCAGACAGACCAAGCTTGCCGAAAGTGCCTAGCAACTCCTTGGTCTTCGGGGTCTCCATGGCCAATCCTTTGACCACACGGATTCCACCGTCCTCCTTGGCCTTGTAGGCCAGAGCGCTCTTACGGGCGAGCTTCGTCACCTTCTTGTTGAGCTTGATGTCGTACTTGCGAGGACGCGGTCCGAAGACAGTACCACCACCCACGAAGAGTGGGTTCTTCAAAGAACCAGCACGGGCGCCACCGGTACCTTTCTGCTTCTTGATTTTCTTGGTAGAACCCTGCACTTCTGCACGCTCCTTGGCCTTGTGCGTACCCTGACGCTGTGCAGCCAAGTAACGCTTCACGTCCAGGTAAATGGCGTGGTCGTTGGGCTCAATGCCGAAGACGTCATCGCTGAGATCAGCTTTGGAGGTCTTCTTGCCCTCGAGGTTGTATACGTCGACTTTCATGGCTTAGGCTTGAGGCTTGCGAACGATTACAGTGGCTCCCTTGTATCCAGGAACGGCACCTTTCACTACGAGCAGGCCCTCTTCGGACATGACCTTGAGCACCTGGAGGTTCTCCATGGTGACTTGGCCGTTGCCCATTTGACCTGCCATGCGCATGCCCTTGTATACACGGGCTGGCGTGGAAGCCGCACCAATGGAACCAGGGGCACGCATGCGGTTGTGCTGACCATGGGTCGCTTGACCCACACCACCAAAACCGTGACGGCGCACAACACCTTGGAAACCGCGACCCTTGCTGGTGCCTACGACGGAGACGAACTCGCCTTCTTCGAAAACATCCTCAAGCTTCACCTCGTCTCCGGGGTTGTAGTCCTGTCCATAACCAGCAAACTCAGCGAGGTGCTGCTTGGCGTTGACTTTTGCTTTCTTGAAGTGACCCGCCATGGCCTTAGATGTGCGGTTTTCCTTGCGGTCACCGAATCCCACCTGCACAGCGTCATAGCCGTCCTTGTCTGCGGTTTTGACCTGGGTGACCACACATGGGCCCACCTCAAGCACGGTACAGGGAAGGTTCTTGCCCTCCTCGCTGTACATGCTGGTCATTCCGACTTTTTTTCCAATCAATCCGGGCATATCCGTCAGACTTTGATTTCAACTTCAACACCGCTCGGCAACTCAAGACGCATCAAAGCGTCGACCGTAGCGGAAGAATTGCTGTAGATGTCCAGCAAGCGCTTGTAGGCGCTCAACTCGAACTGTTCACGCGACTTCTTGTTCACGTGCGGCGAACGCAGCACGGTGTAGATGCGCTGGTGCGTAGGCAGCGGGATAGGACCACTGACGACAGCGCCCGTAGACTTGACCGTCTTGACGATCTTCTCGGCGGACTTGTCGACCAGGTTGTGGTCGTAGCTCTTCAGCTTGATGCGAATCTTCTGGGCCATCTGATACTCTTATTACTTGCCTTGGGCCTCTGCGATAACAGCCTCGGACACGTTGTTCGGGGCTTGAGCGTAGTGACTGAACGTCATGCTGCTGTCCGCACGACCAGAGGTCAACGTCCGCAGGTCAGTCACGTAGCCAAACATTTCACTCAGGGGCACTTTTGCCTTGATGATGGTCTTGCCACCGCGCTCGTCGGTGCCTTCAACCATGCCACGGCGCTTGTTCAAGTCACCGATGACATCACCCATGTTGGCCTCAGGTGTACGCACCTCGAGGGCCATGATGGGCTCCAAAATCTTGGGGTCACAACCCTTCATCGCGTTGCGGTACGCCATCTTGGCGGCCAGCTCGAAGGAGAGTTGGTCGGAGTCAACGGCGTGGAATGAACCGTCGAGCAACTCCACAGACATGCTGTCCATGGGGTAGCC
>JAKMCW010000046.1 GCA_022428205.1 Flavobacteriales bacterium | reverse complement strand
TATTGGCCAATTGGTTGGGGCCGATTGCTGGGATGGGGGTGCCGTCGGTGAATTCCGTGGTTTTCAAGTTTTCTGCAAACCAACATTGTTCTCCGATCTGGACAACCTCATAGGTGTGCCCGTCCATTGTGGGTGAGGTGCAGGTCTTCAAGTCCATTGCTTCTGGCGTGCATGAAGACAATACGAGTGCGGGAGCTAAAAAGCTCCAAATCAATTGATTAGGTGTCATATAAGAAGAACCGATGAGGAATCAAGAGGGTTGCATTCCAGGTCTTTTTTCTTCTCGTAGATAAAACGCAGGAGGATTGCTCGAAGTTGCTCGGGGACCACAGTGGGGGTGGTGTTGTGGTTTAAGTTCGCATCATGGCCAACGGATTTTTTGCACTGCTGGATGACATCGCGCTGATCATGGACGATGTGGCGGTGGTGACCAAAATCGCAGGAAAGAAGACAGCGGGAATCTTGGGAGATGACCTTGCTGTCAATGCCGAAAAGGCGGTCGGCTTCAGTGCGTCACGCGAACTGCCTGTTCTCTGGGCGATCACCAAGGGCTCGTTCTTGAACAAGGTCATCATCCTGCCGATGGCCTTCCTGCTGAGCGCTTTTGCATCATGGTTAATTGAGCCCATTTTGGTCCTCGGAGGTGTCTATCTCGCCTATGAAGGGGTCGAGAAAATTGTGCATCACATAGGGCCCCACCGCCCGGCAAAACACAAGGGCGTCACCATTCAGGTCGACGAGAAAGCCCGTGTTCGCAGTGCAGTGTTGGTGGATTTTGTCCTTTCAGTGGAGATCATCATCCTCGCGCTGAGTTCTGCAGCGGATGCCAGTTTGATGGTACAGGCCATTTCGGTCAGCATCATTGCGATGGTCGCCACTGTGGGCGTCTATGGATTGGTGGGGTTGATTGTACGGATGGACGATGCGGGACTGGTGCTCATGAAGCAATCCTCAACGGTGCTGCAGCGTTTGGGCAAAGGCATGGTCCGCGGTTTGCCGATGCTGATCCGCGTGATTGGCGCCGTTGGAACCGTCGCCCTCATTTTGGTGGCGGGTGGCATCTTCCACCACCACCTGCCACACGTGCATCACTGGGCTGCGCCATATCCTTCATTGCTGGCCGACACCGTGCTTGGCCTCATCGGTGGCACCCTCATTTTCGGTCTCGCCCAACTTGGGCGCAAGCTGATGGCCAAGTAACCTGAAAGGGGCGTTGTGCCCTCGGTCTGCCGCCTGGCGCCATTGCGTTGAACGGAACCCGGCTCGGGCTGTTTGTCCTACATGGGACGCAAGCGCGACTTGAAGAATGTACACCCCAAACGGCCGCCCGTTGTGCCGGTGGACGACTTGGAGGCCCTCAACGAGTGGGGGGAGGAGCTGCACCGCATGACCGAAAAGCGCCGCCGTACCCACGAAAACCACAAGCCCCAATCTTCCCGCTGAGCCTCAGCATCGTCGCAACAGTGGGTGATTCCGTCGGGACGGCTTACTCGCAGGTCATGCCGAAATTGCCGAGGAGGAGGAGGACGTCGGAGACGCTGACGATGCCGTCGTTGTTGATGTCTTCTTGGCAGTCTGAATTGCAGGGAGGGTAGGTGCAGGAGCCATCGTCCCAAGTCGCCGCCTCGTCGTAGTTCTCGGCGTCGGCGTAGGTGCAGCCGCCTCCAGGAGTGTTGGGAGGGAGTGGGCAGTGTTCCGGTGGAAATAGGCAGCTGCCGTCTTCGAAGGCTGCCCCGTCATCGTAGTTGCAGGCGTCCGGATAGGTGCATCCTCCGTATTCGATGACCACGCAAGGCCCATCGGTCCAGCTGACGTTGCCGGCATAGTACTGGGCCACGCAGGCATTCTGGTAGGTGATTCCATCGCACCCGCAGACCTCCGAGACTTCAGGTGAGCAATCGATCATCATACCGAGGTCGATGTATTCCGAGCTGATGCAGCCTTCGTTGCAACTGACGACGCATTCTTCCAGTGTGCTGTAAAACGCAGGGCTGTAATCGACCGGGCCGATGGTGGTGCCACAGCCGCTGATTTCGGTGCAGTATCCGTTGATGCGGGCAAAGCCGAGAATGGCGTCACAGAAGCCGAAGTCAACGCCGGCCATGTCTTCACAAGGTTCCACGGCTACTTCGCCGGGCACAATGGTGAGCGTCGCGGTGGTCCAATTCTGGTTGCCGCATTCATCCTCGGCGTAGAATCCCACCGTGACGGTGACGGTTTCGGTGCAGTCGATGAGGGGAATGGCATCGAAGTCATTGCCATAGGTGGTGTTGCCACAGGCGTCAGTGGCACTTCCTCCCGCAGTGTTGGATGCCCAATTGAACATGAGCGCTTCTGCTTCCATGGGGTCTTCGCATCCAATGGTGGCATCTGCAGGAGGGTTGACCCACATGGGCGGGGTGTTGTCCTGGACAGTCACGGTTTGGGATCCCGTGGTGGTATTGCCGCTGGGGTCGGTGGCGGTAAAGGTGCGGATGAGGGTGTAGTTGCCTGGGCAGCTGCCTGCGATTTCCTCGGTGACCTCATTGAGGGTGACGCTGCCGCTGTTGTCTGTGGCGGTGGCCGCTTCGAGTTCGATGTCGGCAGCGCACTCGATCAAGGCATCGGCGGGTACAATCAACTCGGGCGGGACACCGTCAGCGTCTCCGCATGGGCCGGGGGTCGTGGAGGTGACGCCCGCGAAATATGTGGCAATGCAGACGTTGGAGTAGGTCTCCCCGTCGCAGCCGCAGACCGGGTCAAAGACGCCTGGGCAAAGGACGTTGGGGTCGATGAGGTCGGGGTCGATGCAGCCGTCTTGGGCCGTGGTGCTGCCCATGATGCCTAGAAGTCCAGTTGTTATGAAAACCAATGTCTTGCGCATCCCTTAAAGATAGAAGCGTTGCATTTGAGTCGCGCGCCATAGTGGCTTCCGTTTTGGCAATGCACTGGGACACCTGCCGAAGAGCGGGAGGTTCACTGTATTGAAAGTCAACTAAATCGGTCTACATTCTGGACGCAAATCAAAACAACATGACTGGTTATTATGGATACGAGCTGAACTGGCTCGGCATTACCCTCGCAGCACTGACTCCCATGCTCATCGGCATGATTTGGTATCACCCCAAGGCTTTCGGAAAGACTTGGATGAACAGCTTGGGCTTCAGTGAGGAGGATCTGAAAAAGGGCAACATGGCGGTGACCATGGGCGTGACCTTTCTCATGTCTTTTACCCTCGCGTATTATTTCGCCATGCGGTATCACGGACACGGTGACGAAAGCAGTGTCATTGCCCACGCCACCTATCATGGTTTCATGACATTTGGATACATCGGAATGCCGATTTTGGTGACCAACCTGTTGTTCGAACGCCGCAGTTGGTCGGGCATTTTGGTCAATGTGGGATACTGGTTTGTCGCGGTCATGGCCTTGGTGCTGGTGGTGCACCTGATGCCGGGAGCGGAGGTGCCCGAGACGACATAAGCGTCTGGAGCTTACGCGTCACTGTCTTCCACCAATGACCCAAGAGACTCCGCTTCTTCAGGCAACATTCAACCCGCGACTGCAGCGCTATTTTTTCCTTTCCATTGCCCTGTTATTGTTGGTGACGGTGGTGGGCATTCCCGTGTTGCTGATTTGGTTGCTGGGCTGGGGTCAATGGGTGACGCGTCTTTACTACGACAGCTTGCAGTGTTCGCTGACAACCCGTCATCTGCGGTTCTCTAAGGGGCATTATTTCAAGACCGAGAAGACCATCCCATTGGAGAACATCCAAGATTTGACCTTCATCGATAACCCCCTGCTCAAGTGGTTCGACCTGCGGATTCTCAAGGTGGAAACGGCGGGCAACAGTGCACAAACGGGAGCCGATATGAAGTTGGTGGGCATCGTAGGTGCCGCCGAATTCAAGGAGAAAGTCATGCGTGCCCGTGATGAATTTCAGGAATCCAGGATGTCGGGAGGCCCAGCCGCGAGGGTGGACGAGGACGGCACCTTGTCGGTATTGCGCGACATCCATGCCGCGATCGAAGGACTCAGGGAAGACCTCAAGGGCAAGGCTTGACGGAGCCCGCGTTTTCTTGCATGAACCCGCAAGGCAGGGCGGTCGGATTGCCATAGATTGGCGGCATGCGCGGAACTCGTTTTTGGGGTGTTCTCTTGGTG
This sequence comes from Flavobacteriales bacterium, assembly GCA_022428205.1. Lineage (GTDB taxonomy): Bacteria > Bacteroidota > Bacteroidia > Flavobacteriales_D > Sanyastnellaceae > UBA8752. The sequence continues at coordinate 5,718 of JAKMCW010000046.1, read as the reverse complement.
GGTTTTTTGATACAAGCCTCATTGGGTGGGGCAGGTTTCATGCACGTTGATTCTTTGAATGAAGGCGTAAGGCTTGCGGCCCGCTTCAGCGGTCGGAGCTCGTTTTTGGCGTATCTCGTTGCAGTGGTTTTCCTGATCCGTTGGAACCGGAGAGAAGCCGCGAGGGAAGAGGGGTTCTTGGCGGCCTTGTTCTTTGCTTGGATGCACCTCCTGCACTTTGGTTTTCTTGTTGCCAATGTGGTCCTCAATGGAATTGAGCCGGAGATTACAAAGGCCATCGGAGGTGCGTTGGCCTACCTGTTGATTTTGACCCAACCCTGGCGGGTGCGCCGTGTCCATGCCAAAGCGCCCATGCATGCTGTATTTGTGTATTTCGCAGGACTGGTGATGGGCTTGACATTTTTGGCCCGGTACCGGGGAGAGTTTCCCGGTGCACCCCCAGATGACCTGCACCTGGCAGGGATGGCGGCGGTGGTCCTGGTTTTTGTGTGGTATACCTACCAGCGGTTCATCAAGTACAAATAGCGGTGACCGACTGAATTGGGCACCATCTTTGGCCCATATGCGCATTCAAGCTATCGCCCTCTGTTTTGTTTTGATTTGTTCGGCTTCTGTTGAGGCCCAAAATCCCCACGCTGCGCAAGTTCCGATGACCACCCGGATGGCCTTGACGGAACTGATGGCATTGCGCGACGCATACCCTGAGGACAAGGCGTTCCTTGAGCAAGCGAGCCAGTATCCCGTAGCACGGATGGAGGGGCGGCTCATGGTGGGCTTTGTGGGCCAGCTTCCGGCACAAAACGCGGCGGCTGCGATGGAGACCATGGCGGCCATGGCTCCAGCGTTGATGGTGGGGGCGAGCAAAGGCGGAGTGCTGTCGTTTCGGGTGGATGTCGATGAATTGACCGCGTTGGAGGATTTGTCTCTGACGCAATGGCACCTTGCGGGCAAGGCCGTGGCTGATTTGGAAAAGGCCCGTTATGGCACCCGGGCAGACAGCGTGCAGGCCGGTTTGGGTTTGCCCGCGGCCTTTCACGGTGAAGACGTGTTGATTGGGGTGGTCGACTGGGGGTTCGATTACACCCATCCTATGTTTTACGATGCTGACCTGAACTACAGCCGTATCCGTGGCGTATGGGACCAATTCCGGCAAACCGGCCCGGCGCCAGCAGGATACAGCTATGGCCGAGGGGCTGAGACACCTGAGGACATTGCCTTGCTGGCTGCTGACACGGCCAACATTTACAGCTTCGCTTACCACGGCACCCATGTCGCGGGCATCGCAGGTGGCGCCGGTGCGGGTGTGGAACTCATCGGCATGGCACCCCGCTCAGAACTGCTCTTTGCCACCTTCTTGATCGACGAAGCCGCTGCCATGGACGCCTTTTCATGGATGCAGGGCGTGGCAGAAGCCGATGGCAAGCGCCTGGTCATCAACAACAGCTGGAGCCTGCCGCAATTCGGCACCAAAGACGGCCAAGGTTTGATCAACCAGTTTATCGATGCCATGTCTGAAGAAGGGGTTGTTTTCGTTGCGTCAGCGGGCAACAATGGGGACAGCGATTTCCACGTGTCTCACGCGTTTGAGGCGGATACCATGCGCACTCGGGTGCAGTTCTATCCCGAGTCGGCCCACCCCAGCATGTGGGGGCAGGCTTTGACGATGTGGGGGGAGGTCGGTGCCGCATTTCATGCAGGCTTCATGCTCACTTCTATGGGCAGCAATGTGGTGCTGGAGAGCCCATGGTATGCCACTGCAGATGGACCGTTTATGCTGGACTCTTCGCTGGTCTACGAGGGCGACACAGTGTTGTTTGACCTCGTGGTTGAATCGGCCCACCCGGCCAACGGGAGGCCGTTCGCCCGATTCCGGATACGCAAGGGCACGGCGCCCTTTGGGGTGGGGCTGCAGGTGGCTGCTACAGAGGGCATGGTGCACGCTTGGAACACCACGCACCTGTCCAACGGTGTGGGCAACTGGGGACAGGATTTCATGTCGACCAGCGATGGTTGGCTCGATGGAAACCCTGACTACGGAGTGCAGAGTCCGGCCTGTTCGGAAAGCGTGATCGCTGTGGGGGCTTATTATTCAGAATACCTGAACCCTCTGGGCAATGAAGGCGGCGGGACCCTCGCTGGTTTCTCGACGTTGGGTCCCACGTTGGACGGACGGCTTAAGCCTGAAATATCTGCGCCCGGCGTCTCGGTCGAATCCTCCATGAGCGCTTTCACTGACGCCAGCTTCAACTTGACTGAGGAGGTTGAGTTCAATGGGGTCGCCTATCCGTTTGCCAAGCTGTCGGGCACCAGTATGAGTGGACCAGCGGTGGCCGGCATTGTCGCCTTGATGTTGGAAGCCAATCCTGACTTGACCGTGCAGGAAGTGCGAGAAGCCCTCAAATTGACCGCGAGGGAGGACGATCATACGGGCGAGATCCCTGCAGAGGGGAGCACAGTGTGGGGCTGGGGCAAGGTCAACGCCGTTCGCGCCGTGCAGGAGGTGCTGGGAATCAATGGCATTGCAGAGGCGGAGGGCGCCAGGCCGCTTCAGTCTTTCAATATTTGGCCCAATCCTGTAGGTGCGGTGTTACACGTCCAACCTGTGGATACCGAGCGGTCTTACACATGGACCCTGATGGATGGCCTCGGCAAGATGTATGATACAGGCGCTGCAAGGGGCGCCATTGCGTTCAACACGGAAACGTGGCCTCGCGGCGTCCTCCTGATTCAATTGGTCTCCGAGGATGGCCGCGAAACGGCACACAGATTGATTGTGGAATAGGCATTCGTGGACGAAGTTGCGGGCCGTTCAGTCTCGCCCTCATGAAGCATCTAAATTTCTGGCACATCCTGGTTTTCGGGGTGCTCAATTTCACAGGATTGGCCATTGGCGGTTTGGCAACAGGCCCAGGAGTGGCATCCGATTGGTATGCGGACTTGGCCAAGGCACCTTGGACGCCACCAGGGTGGGTATTTGGTGCGGCTTGGACCGTTGTGATGTTGGGGTTTACTTGGTTTATGTCGGCCTTGTGGAGCCGGTCGACTGCAGGGCGCGAGCGCAACACCTCGGCGGGTTGGTTTGTCTTGGCTTGGTTGCTCAACGTGGGGTGGAACCCCCTCTTTTTTGGTGCGCAACAAGCAGGCGCAGCCTTGATTGAAATTCTGACGCTTTATGCGGTGATTGGGTTGATGGCCCGCCGGTCCTGGTCTGTTTTGGGGCCAGCCAGGTGGGGCATTGCGCCTTATTTGATGTGGCTGACGGTGGCGATTTCACTCAATGCCTACGTGGTCGCTTACAACCCCGCGAATCCCGCGGAGGACCGCGGAAACATGGCTGCAGAGCAGCAGGACTGGCAGGCTTTGGACGGTGCCATTCAATGGGCGGTGGAAACGGGACAGATTCCCGGCGCTGTTTTGTTGATCACCCGAGATGGTGAGGTGGCGATGCACGAAGCTTACGGCATGGCGGATCCCTTAAATGGCGTGCCGATGCAGAAGGACGCGCTGTTTAGGATCTGCTCTCAAACCAAGGCCATCACTGCCACTGCGGCCATCATTTTGTGGGAGCAAGGGAGGCTGGATTTGGATGCTCCAGTGTCAGAGTTCCTGCCAGAATTCGCAAACATGGGGGTGTTGGATTCACTGTATGCAGACACTTCATTTTCAACGCTTCCCTCGGAAACGGTGATGACGGTGCGCCACCTGATGACCCACACCTGTGGGATTTCTTACGGTGAAATTGCGGACCCCCGTTTCGAGGCCTTGTACGAGGCCCATGATGTGGTGGACCTCTTCCCAAAAGACGGTCGGTCTTCCCGCGACAATGCACGCAACATCGCTTCAACTTGCCTATTGCATGAGCCTGGGAATCAGTGGAGCTATAGCTTGGGCCTCGACGTGCTGGTGGCGGTCATTGAAGAGGTTTCGGGCCAGCCGTATGCGGAATTTGTGCAGGAGGCGGTGCTGGAGCCCTTGGCGATGACGGACACCCATTTTGTGATTCCAGAGGAGAAAGCGAATCGGTTGGCGGCGGTGATGGAGCCAGCTGCTGGGGGTGGATGGCAGGCACATACGCATCCTCGGTATCCCACCGATTACCCGTTACATGCCGAATGGCCGTTGTGCAGTGGGGGAGCGGGCATGACTTCTACCGCAGAGGATTACGCCCGGTTCCTTCAGTTTTACTTGGACCGCGGCATGACTGGGAATGGTCGTTTGCTTCAGGCGTCGACTGTGGATTCGGTCATGGCAGACCAAGCTGCAGGCCTGTTGGGCACAGGATGGCATCAAGGTTTGGCCTTTGGTGTGCGCAACACGGGGAACGCAGCGGGCAGTTTTTTCTGGAGCGGCTATTTCAATACGGGCTTTTTTGCTGATCCCAGCACGAATACTTCGGTGATACTCCTGAAGCAGACCTATGGCCTTCAGCAAGACAGCACCGCGACGGCGTTCGCTTCCCTGCTGTGGAGCTGAAAATGTGAGGGTGAAGGAGCGCATGCAGCGGACTGATGCGCTTGGCCTCATCTTTGGCGCATGTCCAAGGCCAACATTTTCGCACCGGTAGAGGAGAAGAAACGCTCAGCCATCGCGGCGCCTGAAACGGATGCCCAAGCTTTTCATGCCGTAGTCGATTCCAGGCGCAGCGTGCGCGTCTACGCAGACGATCCCATTCCAAATGAGGTCATGGAGGCCTGCTTGGATGCGGCTTTGAAAGCACCGAACTCTTCCAATTTGCAGGCGTGGGAGATTCACCATGTGGTCGATGCGACAAAGAAAGCGGCACTGGTGGAGGCTTGCCTGTCTCAACCTGCTGCAGGGACGGCCCAGGAGTTGCTGGTTTTTGTGGGCAGACCTGATTTGTGGCGGCGCAACAACCGCTGGATGATTGAGGCCTTTGATCGGGCGGGAAATGTGCCGAAGGGCGCTTATCAGTACTACCGTAAGATCACGCCGTTGGTTTACGACCAGGGTGCCTTTGGTTGGCGCACCCCATTCAAATGGGTCTTAACCCGTTGGCGCGGTATGAGCAAGCCTTATCCGAGGGAGCCCATTGGCAAATGGGGCATGCGCATGTGGGCACACAAATCCACAGCTTTGGCTTGTGCCCACTTTATGCTGGCCATGCGGGCCCATGGCTTTGATACCTGCCCTATGGAAGGCATGGATAGCGCACGGGTGAAGCGTTTACTCGGTCTGCCGCGTCAGGCTGTGGTGACCATGGTGATTTCCGCTGGAAAGCGCGCAGAGGGCGGCGTCTATGGGCCGCGCCTGCGGTTTGATGCCGAGCACTTCGTCCACAAGCACTAATGGCACAAAAAAAATGCCCCTCGAACTGTTGTCCGAAGGGCATTTCATCAAGTTGAGTTGCGGTCAGGCAGCCTTGCCGGCTACGAGCCATGAATAGACGGCCAGACCGACCATGATCACGAGCAATCCGACCGGCGGTTGGACCGGTTGGGTGGCCCAGTGATAGCAGGCTACGCTGATGATGCCCAATGAACCGATGGCAAAGCCACGGAAGACAGGTGCTGTGCCGCTTTGCATGTTGCGGATCGACAACATGATGACCCCAACGCCAAAGGTGATGCCGGCGAGGGCTTGGTGCATCAAGGTGCCCACCCAGAGTGCGTCGTCATTTCCCGCAGCGCCTTCAAAGGCCATGGAGGTGATGTCTGCTGCACCCAAGAAGATGCCCGCGGCTTGAAGCAGGTAGAGGCC
>JAKMCW010000030.1 GCA_022428205.1 Flavobacteriales bacterium | reverse complement strand
GGTCAGGCCCCTTGGGCGGGGTGGGCAATACTGGATTCGAACCAGTGACCTCTCGCGTGTGAGGCGAACGCTCTGAACCAACTGAGCTAATTGCCCAAAAAGGGAGGGCAAAGATAAGTGAAGTCTTCCTGACCCTTTTGCGGCAAACACGGCCATCACAGCCATGAGCACAACCCCCTTTTATCGATGTTATTTACACTTTCGTGTGTTTTATTTTACACTTTATCTATAATTTCTTATCTTTGCGGTCCCAATGAGTTCACGTTCTGTTGACCTTCCCACGAGGGTCCCAATGGAATTTTGCGACTGGAAAACATTTTGTGATGACACTCAGCGATCTGCTTCAGCTTCTGGCCAACTTCATGCAGCCAGTGACGAAAGAGAATATCATGTACGACCTCAACGGAGATGGCATCATCTCCACGACGGACCTCATCATCTTGATCAGCCAACTGCTCTGAGTTGGCTCCTTGGTGCGCCCTGCAGGACTTGAACCCGCGACCCAGGGATTATGAGTCCCCTGCTCTAACCAACTGAGCTAAGAGCGCATTTGCCGCCCGTGGGCGTCTCTGTAAAAGTACACATTGGCCGCGGCCCACCGCGCCCTAGCCCAGCCAATCGAACTCCAGTTCTCGGCGCTGCATGTCCGCCCTGACTACCTGGATGCGCACCTCCTGTCCCATTTGAATCAGTTGACCTGTGTGCAGGCCCACCAGGCACTGCCGCTCGGGGTCCAAGGAAAAGCGGTCCGTTGAAATCCCTTTGATGTCAACATAGCCTTCGCATTTGTTGCCTTCGAGCTCGATGTACACCGCCTTAGAGGAGATGCCATTGACCACCCCCGTGAATTCAGCCCCCAATTGGGTACCCATGAATTCCACCTGCTTGTATTTGATGCTCGCGCGCTCCGCTTCTGCCGCGCGCTTTTCGCGTTCGCTGCTGTGTGCGCAAGGCCCGTCGAGTTCGCCCGTGTTGATCGCGGCGCCTCCATCCAAATAGTGCTGAAGACTCCGGTGCACCATCATGTCAGGGTACCTCCGAATGGGGGAAGTAAAATGGGTGTAGTGCTCAAAGGCCAGTCCGTAGTGGCCAATGTTGTCGGTGCTGTATTCCGCCTTGGCCATGGAACGAATGGCCATTTGCTTGACGATGCGCTCTTCCGGTTTGCCCTCTGCCATCTTGAGCAGCTGACTGATTGCCCGGTGGGCGTTGCCCGGCTCCGTATCCGGCATTTTGTAGCCGAATTGCGCCACAAACATGCGCAGCGACTTCAACTTTGTGGGGTCGGGTGAGTCGTGAATGCGGTACACGGCCCCAGGTGGGCGGTCGCCCTTGCAACCCGAAATCCACTGCGCCACCCGGACATTGGCCAACAACATGAAATCTTCGATGAGCCGGTTGGCGTCGAGCATCCGCTTGATGAGCACTTCAACCGGCTTTCCGTCTTCGTCCAATCGGAACCGCACCTCCTCAGTGTCGAAGTCGATGCCCCCTGCTTTGAACCTGCGCGCCCGCATCTTCAGTGCAAGCCGGTGCAGGTGCTGGACTTCATCGGCGAGGTCCCCCTCCCCCGATTCCAGGCGCTCCTGAGCCTCGGCGTAGGTGAAGCGACGGTCAGAGTGGATGACGCCCCGGCCAAACCATTCCTTGACGACTTGTCCCTCCTTGTCGAGTTCAAACAACGCGCTAAACGCAAAACGGTCCTCATTAGGCCGCAGAGAGCAAAGGTTGTTGGACAGCACTTCCGGCAACATGGGGATGGTCCGGTCGACGAGATACACGCTGGTGGCCCGCTCGACCGCCTCCTCTTCGATCCTGCTTCCCGGCCGCACGTAGTGGGTCACATCTGCGATGTGAACGCCGACCTCGACATTGCCGTTTTTGAGGCGCTGTATGCTCAAGGCATCATCAAAATCCTTGGCATCTTCAGGGTCGATGGTGAATGTCGTCACCTTCCTGAAATCTCTGCGGCGTGCGATTTCATCTTTCGGCAAGGCTTGTGGAATGGCGGCGGCTTCAGCCTCGACATCTTCAGGGAAATGATACGGAAGGCCGTATTCCAGCAGAATGGCGTGCATCTCGGCTTCGTGCACCCCTGGTGCCCCGAGCACCTCTACCACCTCTGCAATGGGCGGGTCGTCGGGTGATGCCCAATCCACAAGGCGCACGGCGACTTTCACGTCTTGAGGCGCGTCGTGCAGAAAGCGCGCGGGCACCAGAAAGTCCCGGTGCATGCGCTTGTCTGTGGGAATGCCAAAAGCGTAATCCTTGACGGGCTCCAGCATCACGACATAGAGGTCACGGGCCCGCTTGACCACCTCCGAAACGAAGGGCACGTCCTTGCGCCCCCTGCGCATCCAGCCAAGTTCCACCGTATCGCCCCAGAAGGCCGTGCCGGTGAAACCCTTCGGAATCATGATGTCGTCGGACTGCCCGGGCACGGAAACGTAGCCCTTGCCGTACGCTGAGATTTGGATGGTTCCTTGCACAGGAGCCTGGCCTGAATGGGCAGAAGAAGGCTTATCCCTTCTGTGTTTTCCACCGCGTTCTCCCCGGCCTTCGGGCAACATGAACCGGCCTTTGCCGACCTCCTTGAGCTTGCCCTTTCCCGCTTCCTGCCGCATCAGCACATGCAACATTTCCTGCACATCGCGATCGGAGATGCCCATTGTACTGGCCACTTGCCGAGCGTTCATCGGCTTACCTGGAAGGCGACGAAAAACATCCATGAGATCGTTGAGCGTCTTGCTCGCACCACTCAAACGCTGGCCCCCTGCCAAAGCCGGTCCGAAATCCCCGCCGCCAGAGCGCCGCTTGTCTCCGCGTTTACCGGCTTTGCCGGGCTTGCGCTTGCCGCCTTTCTTTCCTCCTGAATTCCGCGATCCGGCCATCTCAACTGCTCGATTTCCCGCAAGGTCGCACCTCGTTGGTACGATTCGACGCCTGAAAACAAACGTTGTGCCGCTCCCATTGCGAACTTCCCCCCCGAATGTCAACGGCTGTTTCCCCCCCTTCTTCGGATGACGCACACCCCCTACAGCGCTGGTTCCCGCAACGCTGGCGTGACCATGAACTCCTCGACAGCGGCGCTGGCGCCCGTTTGGAGCGGTTTGGAGACCTGGTCTTGATCCGCCCAGAACCCCACGCCATCTGGGAGCGGGGCATGGACGAAGCGCAATGGCGGCGGTTGTCAGCGGCAGAATTCGTCCCAACCGGACGGGCCAAAGGGCATTGGGTTCCGCACCAGAGCGTGCCCGACAATTGGGAAATCCAGTACCCCTTGGCCAAGGGCAACCCGCTTCACTTCTCCTTGGAGCTCACGCGGTTCAAGCACGTGGGCATCTTCCCGGAACAAGCCGCCAACTGGGATTGGATTGCAGCGAAAATGGGGCCGGGCAAGCGCATGCTCAACCTGTTTGCCTATACCGGAGGTGCCTCCCTCGCCGGACGCGCGGCTGGGGCCGAAGTCACGCACGTGGACGCCATCAAACAGGTGGTCACTTGGACGCGCATCAACCAAGACCTGAGCGGCCTCGATGGCATTCGTTGGTGTGTCGAGGACGCCTTGAAGTTTTCGGAACGCGAAGTTCGACGTGGCAACACGTATGACTTGGTGGTCATGGACCCTCCCTCTTGGGGACTGGGGCCGAAAGGCGAAAAATGGAAACTGGAAGAGCAGGTCTTGCGGCTGGTTTCGGCTACGGCCCAGCTCATTGCGCCCGGCGGCTCCGTCATCATGAACACCTACTCAGGCCTCAGTCCTTCCACCTTGGAGAACCTCTGGCGGTCGGTGCTGCCCGAAGCCCATATCGACTCTGGTGAGCTCTGCTTGCGCAGTGGGACGGGCCAAGTCTTGCCCACGGGTTCGCTGTTGCGGCTCACGCGCCCTTGACCCTGCTTAACTTCGGGGTCCATGTTGCGATACACCCCCCTCTCCGCCGATAACTACATCCGCAACCGCAAGGCCTTTGCCGATGCGTTGGCACCCGGAGCCATGGCCCTGTTCAGCTCCAACGATGTATACCCCTCCAGTGCGGATGGCACTTTGCCTTTCCGCCAGGACTCCAACATGCTCCACATGTGTGGCGTGGATCAAGAAGAGACGGTGTTGCTCGTCTTTCCAGACGCCCACAACCCTGCGGACCGGGAAATCCTGTTTGTGACGGAGACCAGCGAAGAAATCGCCATCTGGGAAGGGGCCAAATTGACCAAAGCCCAAGCGACCGAACAGACTGGAATCCGCCAGGTTCAATGGCTCTCCATGTTGGAGCGCACCATCCAGCGCCTGGTTACCGAGTGCAGCTGTTGCTACCTGCACCAAAACGAACACACCCGGGCCAAAGTCATTGTTGAGACGCGTGAGGCGCGGTTCAACAAGTGGTTTACAGACACCTATCCTCATGTCCGCATCGAGCGCAGCGCACCGATTTTGCACCGCGTACGCAGCATCAAATCAGAAGAGGAGATCGAGCGCATGCGCCACGCTTGTGGCATCACACGGGACGGATTCAATCGGGTCATGAAATTCCTCAAGCCCGGCGTTACTGAGTTCGAAGTCGAGGCCGAATACCTCCACGAATTCGTGCGCAAAGGGTCCCGCGGTTTTGCCTACACGCCCATTGTGGCCAGCGGTGCCAACGCCTGTGTCTTGCACTACATCGAGAACAGCGCCGTGTGCCAAGATGGCGATGTACTGCTGATGGACGTGGGCGCCGAATACGGCAACTATGCGAGCGACATGACACGCTGCCTGCCCGTCTCTGGTCGGTTCACGGACCGCCAACGCAAGGTTTACGACGCAGTGCTCAGTGTCATGAGGGATGCCATGAAGCTCCTGCGACCCGGCGTGAGCCTTCATGAATACCACAAGGAAGTCGGCGACCTCATGACGGCCCAGTTGCTGGGGTTGGGGCTCATCGACAAGCACGATGTCGAGAAGCAGAACCCAGCATGGCCAGCCTACAAGAAGTATTTCATGCACGGCACGTCCCACTTCATCGGACTCGATGTGCACGATGTCGGACTGTGGCATGAGCCCATCGCCGCCGGTCACATCTTTACCGTGGAGCCCGGCATCTATATCCGCGAGGAAGGGCTGGGCATCCGCTTGGAAAACGACATCGTGATCCGCGAAGACGGTTTTGACGACCTGATGGGAGACATCCCCCTGGACGCTGAGGCCATTGAAGACGCCATGAACAGCTGAGCCATGGGCAAGGAGGCTGCAGAAAAAGTCATGCTCGGGCTCAAACTGCCCACCGACCCGCGTTGGGTGGCCCTCGTGGAGTCCAACATATCCGAGGTGTTGACCGACCACGCATGGTGCGAACAAAAGGCCGCGTCCAATGCCATTTCCACCATTGTGCGCTACCCTGGGCTCACCGACCTCGTCGAGGAGCTCACGCGCATCGCCATGGAAGAGATGGAGCATTTCGGCATGGTGGTCGAGAAAATCAAAGAACGCGGGTGGACCCTGGGGCCGGAACGCAAGGACCCCTACATCCACGACCTGGCCGCCTTCATCAAAAAAGGAGGCAGCCGCGAAGAGCAGCTCGTGGACCGGCTCTTGCTCGCCGCAATGATTGAAGCCCGCAGTTGTGAGCGCTTCCGAATGCTGTCCGAGCGCATCGCAGATGAAGACCTCCGCACGTTCTACCATGAACTCATGGTGAGCGAGGCCCAGCATTACACCACCTTCCTCGGCTTTGCCCGCCAATACGGTGGCCGCGTGGATGTCGACGCGCGCTGGCAAGAATTCCTCACCCATGAAGCCGAGGTCATACAGAATTACGGCCGCAGGGAAACCATGCACGGCTGAGCCCAACCCTCAAACGACCACACCATGTCCAATGCTCCCAAGCCCGTCGGCCTCTACCCCCTCACTCGCCGAGTCGGAGACCTGCTTTTCCTGAGTGGTGTCGGACCCCGCATCCCCGGAAGTGGCGCCCACGACGAAGGGGTTCCCGGGCTCCAACAAGACCACAACGGCAACTTCAAGGCTTTTGACTTCGAGGCGCAAGCCCGGGGGGTGCTGGCCAACGTCCGCGCCATCCTTGAAGCGGAGGGTGCGCGTTGGGAGGACCTCGTAGACGTGACTGTATTTCTGACCGACATGCAACGGGACTTCCACACCTTCAACCGCATCTACCGCGAGCATTTCGAGGGGGTTGACCCCGCACTGAGGCCCTGTAGGACCACCGTGGAAGTGGGGGCTTTGCCCACGCCCATCGCGGTGGAACTGAAGTGTGTGGCACACTGTCCGCATTGACCCAACATTTCCGGCACCATATTTGCCTTGTAGGAGCCGTGCGCACCACGTTCTCCCTCGTTCTGTTTCTGTTTGTGGCCCAAATGGCCTGGGCGGAGATGCCACCGGACTCGACCGCGCATAAGTTGGGTCCCTGGCGGCCTGATCTCATTTCTCCTGACTCAGCAGCTGCGCTGCCCGAATTGCCCTTGCGCAATGCCGAGATCCGATGTGCCTTGGCACGCGAAGAACTCATCTACACGGTGCGCTATGGCTTCATCTCGGCTGGAGAAGCCAGGTTGGTCACAGAGCCAGGCCCGACATATGATGGCCGACCGACTTTTCGCGTGGTGGGTACAGGGCGCAGTACTGGCGCCTTTGACCTGGTGTTCAAGGTGCGCGACCACTACGAGTCCCACGTGGATCAATTCGGGTTGTTTCCCCACCGGTTCATCCGCAGGGTCAAGGAGGGCGGATATAGGATGGAGCGTGAAGTCACGTTCGATCCCCGCCGCCGCCTTGCCTGCACGGAGGAGAAAAACAGCGAAAAATTCCAGGTTCTCCCCGCTTACTGCCAGGACTTGGTCTCCGCCTTCCACTTCGCACGAAACCTACCCCTGGACACATTGCCCGTCGGCGGCATCGTAGAAATCACCACGTTTTTGGACGGTAAAGTGCACCTGGTGCGCGCCCGAAAAGTGGGACAAGAGCACATCAGGGTCAAGGCAGGTGGGTTTGATTGCTGGCTGTTTAAGCCCATCGTCCAAGAGGGCCGGATTTGGGCCGATGAAGACGACCTGACCATCTATGTCAGCGCAGATGCACGCCGCATCCCCGTGTTGGTCAAATCCAATTTGCTCGTTGGCTCGGTGCGTTTGGAGCTGCTCGCACAAAATCTCACCAAAAGCACCCCTGTGCCGCAGTAAATTCGTCCCATGCCCGAATCAAACACCTTCGATCCTGCGGTTCTTGCCCGGCTCGAGCAATTAAGGGACAAGTACGCCGCCATGGGCCAGGACCTCGTGTCCTACCTCGACGGCCTACTCTATGCTGATTTCCCGACTTATTGGGATTACATCAACCTCGACACATTGTTGAGCTTGCAGCACCCCGTCACCCCATTCCCCGACGAGGAGATTTTTATCATCTATCACCAAACCACCGAACTCTACTTCAAGCTCGCATTGCACGAGTTGAAGCAATTGCACGAAGCCCCAAGCCCAACCGGCGCGGAGATGCTCAACCGCATCCAGCGGGTGAACCGTTACTTCCATGTGCTGGTGGACAGCTTCGACGTGATGGTGGATGGTTTAGACCGGGGCCAGTTTCTCAAGTTTAGGATGTCGCTGCTTCCTTCCAGCGGCTTCCAAAGCGTGCAGTACCGGCTTGTAGAGCTGGCCAGCACCACCATGGACAACCTCGTACACATCGAACTTCGGGACGCCCGAAGGGCCCACGGCTTTGATGATGTGGACGCCATGTTTGACGAGCTGTATTGGCGGCGTGGTGCAACGGAATTGGCCACGGGAGAACCGACCTTGACCTTGCGGCAATTCGAACAGAAATACCGCCAAAAGATCATCGGCTTCGCCGAAGAACGCTACCACTCCAACGTTCTCCGCAAATGGCAGGACCTGCCCGAAAGCGAGCGCACCCCGGCACTGCGAGAAGCCTTGCGCGAATTCGACGAGCTGGCCAATGTGCACTGGCCCCTTTCGCATTACCGCAGTGCGGTGCGCCACCTGCAAAAAGACCCTGTGGACATCGCGGCCACCGGCGGCACCAATTGGCAGCAGTACCTGCCGCCCCGATTCCAAAAGCTCATCTTCTTCCCAGAACTCTGGTCCGACACCGAACGCGAACAATGGGGGAAAAGCTGGGTGATGAAGAACATCGGCCACAAGTGATCCGGGCCGCACGTTAAAAGCCGCCCAAGGCAAAACTTTTTTGGTTTGGTGCCGTTCAAGGAACTGCAGACCTCAATTTGCGGTCTTGTTTCCATGCGGTTCCACGCCTCACATACAGCCCTCTACTCCGCAGCACTCATGCTGGCGGTGGCTTGGCTTTCTGCAGGATGCGGCGGAAGCGATGTAGACGGTGGGGCATCGCCACTGCTTGCATTTGGACGGTCTGCGACACCGGCCTTGCCACCGCTCACCAAGAACCAGCAGATTGCGGACCGTTTTGGACTCCACTCTGACTCATTGGCGTGGAACATCTCGTCTGGTGAAGTGCGCTCCGGGCAGAGCCTGTCTCACATCCTCTCTCCGGAGGGCGTATCAAGCGCTACCCTGCACCACATCGCCACGGAACACCGCGAGGTGTTTGATGTGCGCCGCATGCGCCAGGGCAAAACCTTCTGGCTGTTTCGGTCTGCCCTTGATTCGACATTGCACCATTTCGTCTACGGCATCAACGACCGAGAATATGTGGCCTTTGAACTCACGGGCGACCGCACAGTACATCGCGACAAATACCCGACTGATAAACGCCGGAGCTATGTAGAGGGCGAAGTGATGGGCAGCCTGTACCAAACGCTAGAAAACGCCGGTCACACCACAACCCTGACTTACGCCATGTCCAACGTTTATGCTTGGACCATCGATTTCAGCCGCATTCAACCAGGAGACCAGTTTCGCATCTTGTACGAGCGCGATTGGGTCAATGACAAGCCGGTTGGGTTGCCCAGGATCATCTCCTCGGAATTCATGCACCGTGGGCGAAACTTCCCGGCTTTTGCGTTTGACCAAGGAGAAGGCTTGGATTATTTCGACGAAACGGGGGCCAGCTTGCGCAAGGCCTTCCTGAAGGCTCCTGTTGAGTTTAGCCGCATTTCGAGCCGCTTCAACAAAAAGCGCTTTCACCCTGTCCTCAAAAAGGTCAAGGCCCACTTGGGAACTGACTATGCCGCTCCGAAAGGCACGGAAATCTTGGCCGTAGGCGACGGCGTGGTGACCAAATCCAGTTACACACGCGGCAACGGCAAATACGTGAAGATCCGCCACAACGAGACCTACACCACGCAGTACCTGCACATGAGCCGACGCAACGTCAAGGAAGGCCAAGCGGTGCGCCAAGGCGATGTCATCGGCTACGTTGGCAGCACGGGGCTCGCCACCGGCCCACACGTCTGTTTTCGCTTCTGGAAACACGGCCAACAGGTGGACCACCTCAAGGAAGATTTCCCGCCATCCACCCCCATCAAACCGGATTCCGAAGCCGAATTCAAGGACGTCTGTCAGTCCTTGTTGGCCGAGATGGCGCGGCGTGAAATCGCCGATGAGCCTACGCTTGCCGTGGCGGGTCAATGACCCCCTGCCAACCCTTTGAGTGTGGCCGCCCTAAGAAAGGCCAATCCCAATCCGTCGGTCAGCACCTCTCCTGAAATCGAGCGCTCCGGGTGCCATTGTACCCCTACCAAAAAAGGCACCGCCAGCGTGTCCTGGTAACGGATGCCTTCTATCAACCCGCCGGGTGCCTCAGCCCACGCACTGTATCCAGCCGCCAGCCGGTCGATGCCTTGGTGGTGATGGCTGACGTAGCTGCCAGAAAGCCCCGCCGTAAAGTCCACATCACCACTGATCCACGGTGACGTCACCTCTACCAGATGCAAGGTGTCCTTTGTGCTGCCCCCTTCTCCACCCCGATGGCCCAAATAACCAGCGTCTGGCAGATGAGGGTGCAAGCTGCCTCCGCCATGCACATTCATGAATTGCAGGCCGCGGCACACGCCCAAGCAAGGCAGTCCAGCCTCAATGACACGGTCGAGCAACAAATGCTCCACACGGTCCCTCTCCTCATCGATCCGTCCGCAACGCACCGTATCTGTCGCCTGTCCGTATCGACCGGGGTGAATGTCCTCGCCGCCCGTCAAGACCACCGCCACAGGCCCGTCCAATGCCTGAGCCAAGGCCGCTGAATCTGCCCTGTATGCTTGGAAGAACCTCAGGGGCGGCAACCCTTGGGTTTCGGCGATTCCGCCCAACCACCTTCGGTAATTCTGGCTGCTATAGTACTTGGACAGGACCACCGTGATGCTGTCCTGTCCCGGATGAGCTGCCCTCGTCGCTTCTGGCACACCACCGCACCCCGCAGTGAACGAGGCGATGATCAGCCACAACAGAGCGCAGAAGATGACGGCGGGCTTCATGCGCCTGTCCACGCTTGGACCTCTTCGATTTGAAGGGCGGGCAAATCCAGCTTGTTCTTCTTGCGGTAGCCGTTGAGCTTTTCACGCAACGCAGTGGGTTTGGCCTCTTTGATGGCCTCGGGCGTATCAAAACCCGCTGCCGCCACATGGGGGGCCCAGTCTGCAGGAATGCCCAACGCCTCCAAAGCGCCCAAGTCTGGACCCGTGCGGAACACCTCGGGCCGCATCTGCGGGAAGAAGAGGACTTCTTGGATGGAGGTCTGGTCGGTCAGCATCATCACCAACCGGTCAATGCCGATGCCAACACCGCTGGTGGGCGGCATGCCGTACTCCAACGCCCGAAGAAAGTCTTGGTCGATGAACATCGCCTCATCGTCGCCGCGCTCTGAGAGCTCTACCTGCTCCTCGAAGCGCTCACGCTGGTCAATGGGGTCGTTGAGCTCAGAATATGCGTTGGCGATTTCCGTGCCGTTGATGAAGAGCTCGAAACGCTCTGTGTAACCCGGCTTGTCCCGGTGCACCTTGGTGAGGGGTGACATCTCCACGGGGTAGTCCGTGATGAAGGTGGGCTGCACATAGTGCGCCTCACAGCACTCGCCGAACATCTCGTCGATCAGCTTGCCCTTGCCCATGCTGTCATCCACCTCGATGTCGAGGTTGGCGCACGCTTGACGCAGGCCAGCCTCGTCCATGCCGTCGATGTCCACGCCAGTGTGCTCGAGGATGGCGTCGCGCATGGTCACCCTCCGGTAAGGCGGCGTGAAATCGATCTCCTGGCCCGCCAAGGTGGTCTTGGTGGACCCATGGACGGCCGAGCAAACCCGACCGAGCAACTGTTCGATGGTCTCCATCATCCAGTGGTAGTCCTTGTAGGCGACGTACAACTCCATGATGGTGAACTCCGGGTTGTGCGTGCGGTCCATCCCCTCGTTTCGGAAGTTCCGCGAGAATTCAAAGACGCCGTCAAAGCCGCCGACGATGAGGCGCTTCAAGTAAAGTTCATTGGCAATCCGCAAGTAGAGCGGAATGTCCAGGGCGTTGTGGTGGGTGATGAAGGGGCGCGCTGCCGCCCCGCCGGGAATGGCCTGCAACACGGGGGTGTCCACCTCGAGCCAGCCTTGCTCCGTGAACTGGTCGCGAATGGCCTGGATGACCTTGCTGCGGGCCTCGAAGGTCTGCTTGACATGGGGGTTGACCAACAAGTCCACATACCGCATGCGGTAGCGCAACTCCGGATCGGTGAAGGCGTCATGCACGTTTCCATCCTCGTCAGTCTTCACAGAGGGGAGCGGACGGATCGACTTGCTCAAGACGGTGAGTTCCTTCACGAGCACGCTCGGTTCGCCTGTCTGAGTGGTGAACGTGGTGCCCTTGACTCCCACGACGTCACCGCGATCGAGCAGCTTCTTGAAGACCGTATTGTAAGTGGTCTTGTCCTCACCTGGACACAATTCGTCGCGGTTGAGGTAGATCTGGATTTTGCCGGAGGCGTCTTGGAGCTCGGCAAAGGAGGCCTTGCCCATGATGCGGCGTGAAAGAATGCGCCCGGCGAGACAGACTTCGGCGCCTTCCTTAAAGTCCGCGGCCAACGGGGCCGCGTGGGTGTCCACGGGATATGCGGCCGCCGGAAATGGGTCGATGCCCAATTGGCGGAGTTGCTGCAGGCTGTCCAAGCGGACGCGCTCCTGTTCGGATCGGATCATGGTGACTGGATTCTTGGCGAAATTAGGTTGTCGCGGGGCGTCATCCCGGAAGTAAATTCGCAATGAACATACTGTGATGCGCGAACTCATTTCCTCCTTTCCAGACCAACTGACCGCCGCTGCCACCTCCATGGCGGGCCAGGTGCTGCCGACCAAGGTTCCTGAGCACGCGAACGTCCTTGTACTCGGCATGGGTGGATCGGGCATTGGCGGCCGATTCCTTTCCGGCCTTTTGGCGGATTCCGCGAGGGTCCCGGTTGCCTCTTGCCACGACTATACGATTCCCTCATGGGTCAGCGCCAACACCGTGGTGATTGCTTGCAGCTACAGCGGCAATACTGAAGAAACCTTGGCGGCCCTCGGGATGGCCATGAAAAAAGGCGCCCAGGTGCGCGCCCTGACCTCCGGCGGCAAGCTCGGGGCCATGGCCTCCGAACATGGTTGGCCGGTGCTGACTGTGCCTGGTGGACACCCGCCCCGCTCCCAATTCGGGTGGGCCGTCACAGGGCTCCTTCACCATTTCGCAGCCCTCGGTCACGCCCCTGCGGACAACCGAGATGTGCTCGCCGACATTGAGACTGCCGCCGAAGCCTTGCGCACCGACGGCGATGCCATCGTGAAGCTGGCCGACCGGTGGGCCGACTTGCTCGCCCAGAAAACACCCATGCTGTACGGAGATGCCGCTCTGGAGCCCGTCCTGATCCGCTGGCGCCAGCAGCTCAACGAAAACGCCAAGCGGCTGTGCAACCACCACGTTTTTCCTGAAATGAACCACAACGAACTCGTGGGTTGGGAGAGCGGAGATGACGGCATCGCCGCCCTCTTTTTGCACACCGCCGAAGACCATCCCCGCACCGCCGAGCGCATGCGCCTTTGCAAGGAGATCTTCCGCGACTCCGGCGCTGCGGTGGAAGAAGTGCACGCCGTGGGCGCCACGCGTTTGCAACGTTGGATGCACCTGGTTCACCTTGGCGACTGGCTGTCCTTGCTGATGGCCGAAAAGACTGGAGTAGACCCGGTTGACATTCGCCACATCGACTACCTCAAGGGCGAATTGGCCAAAATGGCATGAAGCCGCAGGTGCACGTACGCGACTTGGGACGCGCGCCCTACAAGCCCACTTGGGACTTGCAGGAACGCTTGCTCAAAGAAGCCGTGGACCGCAAAATTGCCCGACGCAGGGCGGGACTCAGTGAGACGGACCGCTCGTCAGAAGGTTCCGCAACCGAATATCCCTGGCCCGAGCATCACCTGTTGTTTGTAGAGCACCCTCATGTACTGACCCTCGGTAAAAGTGGGGACGCCAACCATGTCGTGGCCTCGCCTCAGCGGCTCGAGGAGCTCGGCGTCGAATACCACGCCATCAACCGCGGTGGGGACATCACTTACCATGGACCGGGGCAGCTCGTCGCCTACCCCATTCTCGACCTCGATCAAATCCGCACCGATATCGGCTGGTACCTCCGGCAACTGGAAGAAGCCGTCATCCGCACCTGCGCGGATTGGGACGTGACTGCGGGAAGGGTAGAAGGTTTGACTGGCGTTTGGATCGAACCCGAGGCCGGACTCAAGGCCCGGAAAATTTGTGCCATTGGTGTGAAATGCAGCCGGTGGGTGACCATGCATGGATTGGCATTCAACCTGGACACCGACTTGGAGTTCTTCAACCTCATCGTGCCCTGCGGCATCCAAGACCGTGGGGTGACGAGCCTGGCGAGAGAGGCCTCCAAGCCCGTGAACAGAAGTGAGGTTCGTGACGCTCTACAATTCCACCTTTTGGACGTACTTGGTGCACAGTTGTCCTCCCCCTCCGCATGAAACGCATCCTACTCTGGCTCCTCGCACTCTCCCTAGGCATTTACCTGTTGAGTGTGGTCACCGACAATGGTCACCTTTGGAACGGACTGCGCCAATGCTACCTCAGGGGCTACAAGAATGCGCAAGTCGACGACCTGCCGTTTCAAGCGACCCGCACCATCCCGGCTGCTGACCAGCCTCGTCCCTGGCCGCTGCACAGCAGATATGGTGATGTCGAGATTCCGGCAAACGTATTGGACTCCACACGGCAATGGCACACCGTAGCCCTGGCCGTCATCCACCGCGATTCCTTGCTATTGGATTGGACCAACGACCAGATTCCAGGCGCAGATACAATGCGCACCAACTCATTCTCGGTCGCCAAAACTTTGACGGCCATGGCAATCGGCGCCGCCGAAAAAGAAGGCCTGCTCAAGGTCAGCGATCCGGTATCTCAATATCTCCCGCGTTTCTCAGAAGGTGCTGACGCCGCGCTCACCATCGAACACGTGCTGCAAATGCGCACGGACATTCCCTACGGAGAGAACTACAAGAACCCCATCGGTTTCATGGCCAAATGCACCTATGGGAAGGACATCCTCGATCGGCTCCCCCATTACCGTGTCAACGGTGAAGCCGGCATCCCGTGGAAATACCAAGGTGGCAACACCATGTTGCTCCAAGAGATTTTGCTCCAAGTCATCGATGTCTCCCTCGGGGAGTGGTTCGCTTCTCGCATTTGGTCGCCTCTCGGCGCTACGTCTGCAGCGGAGTGGGGCATGGACAATGCCGGACACGAGAGAAACTACGGCTGCTTCTACACCACGGCCCCCGAATTCGCCCGCTTCGGACAACTGTTGCTCGACTCTGGTAAGGTGGGCGGGAATGAAGTCCTCGAACCTGACTTTGTTCGCCGGATGACGTCGCCCATTGGGCCCTTGCCCGATGGGACTGACATCCAGCATTACGGCTACCAAATGTGGATGGGCGAACACCAAGGGCACGCTTTCAAAAGTCTTCAAGGCCTGCACGGACAATACGTGATTGCCGTCCCTGACCTGGAAATGGTCGTCGTCCGCACCGGGTTCTTTCGTCCCAAGGGAAAGCTGAGGGGGATTGACCTCGATGTCTACAGTACGATCGACTTCGCAAAAGCCCTGTGTATCCGGTAGGAAACGAATACAAATCAAATTCTATCGTCTGCGAATTTGCTTTTTAGCGGGTTGAATCCGTATATTTGGTTTTGTAGCGTTGCGGGAAACACCCGACATGCGACAACCAAATCGTCCGCCAATGAATGCCCAGCTCGATGCCATCATCGTTGATGATGAAGCGCCCGCACGTGAAGTGCTGCACAGTCAGCTTGAACGTCACTGCCCCTTTATTCGGGTCATTGACCAAGCGCCAAATGCTCGAATCGGCTACGATGCTATTCGAAGCGGACGCCCCCACATTGTCTTCGTTGATATCAGGATGCCCTTTGAATCTGGGCTTGACCTCATCGACCGTTTTGACGACCGCGAATTCTATGTGGTCTTCTACACCACCTATCAGGACTATGCCATCGATGCCATTCGCCGTCAGGCCTTTGACTATCTGTTGAAGCCCATTGACCCGGTGGATTTGAAAGCCTGCGCTGAGCGCATCCGCGAACACTACCGCATCAAGATGATTGAAAACGGTGACTTCCACCGCAAACTGGAAATCACCACATCAGGACAGCGTCATTTCATCCGACACTCAGAAATCTTGCACGTAGAGGCCAGCGGAAGCTATGCGTGCATCTACAAAACCGATGGCGGTCGCCTGATGGTGTCGAAGAACCTCAAGTACGTCGAAAGCCTGATCAACAATCCAAAATTTGTTCGGGTCCACAACAGCCAATTGGTGCACCTCAACAAGATCCGCCAGTGCAACTACCGCACGAATTCCATCACCCTGGCCAACGGCAAAGAAATCGCCTTGGCCGTGAGGAAGCGCGAGGACTTGCGCCGGAGGATGGCCGAGTTGCTGTCCAGCGACAACGAGGGCCCTATGGGCGCCGCGGTGGCCTGAGACGGCCCTCCGTGGTCTGAATTCTGTTTGAAGCATTCGGTGCCTGCTACCTTAGCGGTACCATGTCTTCTCCAACCGATATACGCGCCCTTGACCTTGAAGGGCTGAAAGCTGCCGCTGTATCCTTGGGACAGCCTGCATTCAGGGGCAAGCAAATCGCAGAGTGGCTTTGGACCAAAGGGGCCACCCGGTTCGAAGACATGACCAACCTGCCGCAGGGCTTCCGAGACGCCCTGTCCGAGGCTTACCTACTCACGCCCATTCAGGCGGAAGAGGAGCAAGTCAGCCGAGATGGAACCGTCAAATGTGCTTTTCCCATAGAAACCGGCAAAGTGGTGGAAGGGGTCCTGATTCCTGCCAAAGAGCGGATGACCGCTTGCATTAGCAGCCAGGTGGGTTGCAGTCTGTCCTGCGCGTTTTGTGCCACAGGCAAACTAAAGCTCCTCCGCAATTTGACCGCTGGAGAAATTGTCGACCAAGTCCGGCACATCGCTGCACTGGCCGAACGGCACCACAACCACAGACTGACCAACATTGTCTACATGGGCATGGGCGAACCCTTGCTCAATTACCGCAATGTGCTGCAGTCAGTGGACTTGATCACGGGCACGCCCGGCCTGGGCATGAGCCCGAAACGCATCACGGTGTCCACCGCCGGCATCGCCAAGATGATCCGCAAACTCGGTGACGATGAGGTGCGGTTCAACCTCGCCCTCAGTTTGCATGCGGCGCAGGACGAAAAGCGCAACCAAATCATGGAAATCAACGAGACCAATGATCTCGCCTCGCTGCGGGACGCCCTCGTTTATTTCCACGAAAAGACAGGCACGCGCGTGACGTTTGAATACATCCTGCTGGGGGGGTTCAACGACGACATCGAAGACGCGCGCGACCTGGCGCGGTTCGCTTCCTGCGTGCCTTGCAAGGTCAACCTCATCGAATACAACCCCATCGATGATGGCGCTTTTGAGAAGGCAGACCCAGAGCGTACTGACGCGTTCAGGGACTTCCTCGAAGAGAAGTTCAACATGGTGGTCAATGTCCGTCGCTCCCGAGGAGAGGACATCGATGCCGCCTGCGGCCAATTGGCCAACAAGAACAAATTTGCTGCGGGAACCGCTTGACCAGACCTGGGGTCAGTCGAGCTTGAGCACAGCGAGGAAGGCCTCTTGGGGCACCTCGACAGAGCCTACTTGGCGCATGCGCTTCTTGCCTTTCTTCTGCTTCTCAAGCAGTTTGCGCTTCCGCGTAATGTCACCGCCGTAACACTTGGCCGTCACGTCCTTACGCACGGGCTTGATGGTCTCGCGTGCGATGATCTTGGCGCCAATGGCCGCCTGCAGGGCGATCATAAACTGCTGGCGTGGGATGAGCTCCTTCAGTTTGGCACAAATGCGCTTGCCGAGATCGAACGCATTGGACTTGTGCACCAATGCAGAGAGGGCGTCCACCTGGTCTCCATTGATCAGGATGTCCAACTTGACCAGCTGTGAAGGCTTGTACTCGTCGGGGAAGTAATCAAACGAAGCGTAGCCCCGCGACACGCTCTTGAGCTTGTCGTAAAAATCAAATACGATCTCACCAAGGGGCATGGAGAAGGTCAACTCTACGCGGTCCGAAGTGAGGTATACCTGGTTGCCCAGCACGCCACGCTTGTCGATGCAGAGGTTCATGATGGCGCCTACGTATTCTGCCTTGGTGATGACCTGGGCCTTGATGAAGGGCTCCTCCACATGGTCCAGCTTTCCCGGGTCGGGCAACTCCGAAGGGTTGTTGATCACGACGGCCTCACCCTTCTTGGGGTGGCAGATGTAGCTCACGTTGGGAACGGTCGTGATGACCGTCATGTTGAACTCTCTTTCCAAACGCTCCTGTACGATCTCCATGTGGAGCATGCCGAGGAAGCCACAGCGGAAACCGAAGCCAAGCGCTGCAGAGCTTTCCGGCTCAAAAACCAAGGACGCGTCGTTGAGCTGCAGCTTCTCCATGCTGTAGCGCAACTCTTCATAGTCTTCGGTATCCACGGGGTAGATGCCCGCAAAAACCATGGGCTTCACATCCTCAAAACCCTTGACGGCCTGCTCGCAGGGATTGGCGGCGAGGGTAAGGGTGTCACCAACTTTGACCTCTTTGGCGTTTTTGATGCCCGAAATGATGTAACCGACGTTGCCGGCTTTTACCGTTTGCTGCGGCTTTAAATCCAATCCGAGCACGCCGATTTCATCGGCATTGTACTCCTTGCCGGTATTGAAAAACCGGACGCGGTCGCCCTTCTTGATTTCTCCGTTGAGTACGCGGTAGTAAGCGATGATGCCTCTGAAGGAATTGAAGACAGAGTCGAACACCATCGCTTGGAGGGGCGCATCTGGCTCTCCTTTTGGTGCGGGGACGCGCGCCACAATGGCTTCGAGGATTTTGTCGACGCCCAAGCCCGTTTTGCCACTGGCGGGCAATACATCCTCGGGGTCGCACCCGATCAAATCCACAATCTGATCAATCACCTCCTCCGGATTGGCACTGGGAAGGTCCATTTTGTTGAGGACGGGGATGATCTCAAGGTCATGCTCAATCGCCAAATAGAGATTGGAAATCGTCTGCGCCTCAATGCCTTGAGTGGCGTCCACAATCAGCAGCGCTCCTTCACACGCCGCGATGGAACGGCTGACTTCGTAGCTGAAGTCGACGTGTCCCGGAGTGTCAATGAGGTTTAAGACATAGTCCTGCCCCCCTTGCGCGTAGCGCATTTGGATGGCGTGGCTCTTGATGGTGATGCCCCGCTCCCGCTCGAGGTCCATGTCGTCAAGGGTCTGTTCCTGCAGCTGCCTTTCGTCCACGGTGCCCGTGACCTGAAGGAGACGGTCTGCCAAGGTGCTCTTGCCGTGATCGATGTGGGCAATGATGCAGAAGTTTCGGATGTTTTCCATTCGCTTGGCTAAAGTACGACCGAGAACCCCCGGAATCAGCGCAACCAGCACCCTTCATTTGGCGTTTGGTATATACCGAAAGGCATATCCCCGAACCGCGAACGCAATCCGTGGCATGAGTGGGGGTGCTCTTCGGTATATTGCGCCCCTGCGAGAACCGACACCATGAGATTTTTCACACTTCTCCTCTTCGTTTGTGCCCTAGCCTTTTCTTCCAATGCTCAAGAAACGCTGCCGGCCGAGATTTCGTCTCTTTATGACAAATACGGCGGATTTGAGTTTGCCGTGATGATGATGGACCGGGATGAGTGGGACACTTACCGGGCTTGGGAAGGTTATGACCAAAGTGAAGTGATCGCTGTCATCAAGCGGCACCAAAGCACGCCGGAATACCTCGAGCGCAAAGAAGCGCGCAAGCAACAGCGACTGATGCGTGCCGGTGAGTGTGACTGTTGGATTGAGCCCAACGAATCCTACACGGAGATTACCCCTGAGATGCAGCAATTCACGGGGGGTGCGGGAGTCGACGTCGACTATGCCCACGGACCCTTGGCGTTGCCGTTTACGTTCGACCTTTTCGGACAGCCACACAATGAGTTCTACATCAATTCGAAAGGACTCATCTCCTTTACCGAACCCGTCATTGACTGGACGCCCGAGGAGCTCCCAGAATCCAACTACAACATCATCTCCGGATACTGGGGAGATGCCGACTACCGCTTGACGGGGGACATCTACTACCGCATCACGCCCGATGCTGTCTATGTGAACTGGGTGGATGTAGGCTACTACAACAACCACGATGACCGCACGGTCAGCTACCAAGTGGTCTTCAGCGCAGATGGCTCTATCTCCATCGGTGGGGGCAACAACGTACAGTTGTGCTATCAGTCCATGCAATGGGCACACGGCGATGTGGGAGGTGAAGGAGGTTGCTGCGGCCCCGACCCTGCTACCGTGGGTGTTGACGTCCAAAACAATTCAGACAACTTCGTACAGTTTGGCCGCTTCAACTTTCAAGACGACTCATACAACGGACCCTACGGAGCTGGGCCTGCAGACCAAGACGGCTGCTTTTGGCTGGACGGGAAGGACTTCTGCATCAACGTATCAGGTTCAGACCCCAACCAAGCACCCATCCCCACCGAAACCCCCGGTAGTGGATGCGCCGACACGCTGTATGTCTGCTTGAACGACACGCTTGATCTCAACATCGGCTTCCTGGCCCCTGAAGAAGACCAAAACGTGGAGATTGTGTTGTCTGACGTTCCCGCTGTCACCAACAACGGCACCTATATCGAGGACGGCATTACCTACCTCGATGCCTTCTTGGCGGGGTCTTCCGACAATGTGGGCACCTACTTCCTCGAAATCACCGCCACCGACGATGGAACCCCGGTAGGCGAAACCGTATTGAGCTACTGGGTCGAGGTGATTGACGTGGAACTTCCGACCCTCACTGTGGAAGGCGACTTCAGCATTTGCTCAGGCCAGGAGACCACCATTACATGCAATGACGACTTTGACAGCTATGCCTGGTCGCTCGGTTGCAGTGGTCCCGAATGCACATACCCCTTCGGTGGAAACTTCAGTGTAACAGCATCCATCAATGAAGGGTGCTCCGCGACCGAAGACTTCTTTATCAATCAGAGTCTCTATTTCCTGCCCGATGTCTGCATCGCGCCCAACCCCATCTGCGGCGACGACACTTCCATCGTGACGGTATGTGACGAGAACATGGATGAGTTTGTCGAGTACCAGTGGGACGGAGATTGGAACGGTGCTGGTGGCGAAATTGTCATCCCCGCCTCAGAGCTCGGAGATTCTGCAATCGGTGTCACCCCCGGATCTTATCGTATCCTGGTCACCAACCTTGATGGGTGTCAAGGGCAGCGTGTATTCAACGTCGAACAGGTCACCCAGGTCATCCCAGAAGTGACCATTCCTCCAGTATGTGACAGCTTGTATAGTGTTCAATTCAGTGGAGGATACACCACCCCTGATGCAGGACCGCTGCTGATTTACATGACCGCTTCTGACCCATCGGGTTGGGGGGGAGACAACTTCCTCGAAGTGACGGTGACCGATGCCGATGGCAATGAGAGCTCCTATGTTTTGACCAGCTTCGACGTCTTTACGGCCCACACGGACATCGAGGTGTCGTTGGGTGATCTCGTCGAAATTGAACTCGTCACAGGGGCCAATGCACCTGTGGAAGACTTCAGCTTTACCGTCTACAATTGCACCACGGGCAACCCCGAACCCGTAGATGACCTCCCTGCAGAAGGCGGACTCGTCTACTCGGCTACCGCCAACTGTGAGGTAGACCCGGTTGGAGGTTCTTGGAGCGTGTCCCAAGGCGCAGGCTTCTTTTCAGCGCCTACCGAATTCAACACCTTCTTCACCCCAACCGACGGGTTTGGCGTTTATGAGATTTGCTTCACGGACGACAACTGTGGTTACGCCGCATGCTACCCCATGGAGGTGAGCACCACCCCCATTGCCGACCTTGTGGGCCCAGAATCCAACCTGCAAGCCGACGGAAGCTTCCTGCTCTGTGACGGAGAAAGCGCCAACTTCCAGGTCGACACCTTGTACGAAGGTGCGATTTACCCCTTGGAGTGGCCCCAAGCAGAGAGCACGCAAGGCTTTTTTGCGGAATACCAGTTCGATGAAAACGGTACATACGACCTCAATGTGTCGTTGTCCAACGCCTGCGGAACGCTTGACATTCCGTTTACCATCGTGACTTCGGAATCTGCCGACCCGGCATTGGAAGACCAGATCGTCTGTGAAGAAGGCGTGGAAGTGGTGCTCGATCCAGGATTGGACCCCAGCAGCGACGTCGAAATCGCATGGTCTTTGGACAACGCCAACCTGAACGAGAGTGACTTTGTCATCATCGCCAGTGCTGCCGGAGAGTACTGCGTGGAAGCGACCAATGAGTGTGCCGCGGTTGAAGCCTGTGCGGAAGTCATCATTTTCGAACCTGTGCCCAGCCCTCTGCCCAGTTACAGTTTGAACTGTGAAGGCGGCAACACCGTTTTCATCGATCCGCTGACTGACAACGACTGGACCGTGACCTGGGAGGATGGAACGGTGAGCAACACCTTCACCGCAACGTTCAACCCGCACCACGACAATTGGCTCACCGCAACGTTTGAAGATCCACTCGGCTGCTCCTCTTTCGAGGACAGCACATTTGTGTGGATGGGATACCCCGTTGAACTCGGACCTGCTGTTCCCAATCAAATTGCCGAAAACACGCCCATCTGGCTGTGCCCTGAGATCCCCAACACCTTCGTCATCAACAGCACCTATGCCGTGGATTGGAACTGGTCGTTGGAATTTCAATTCGGCACTCCGAGCCCCTCAAACCTGAACTTCCTTCAAGAGGATCAGGTGACCTTTACCTCAGCACAGGTTTTGGACACCGCTTACTGGTACGCGCCGTTGGTGCTCACCGGAACGGCTTTGAACCCCTGCACGCCAGCAGGCCTGAGCCAGACTTGGGAGGTGCAGATTGACGCTTGTGAAATCAAGATCCCCAACATCTTCACGCCTGGAACCGCGGAAGGTTCCATTGGTAAGAACGACACCTTTGAAATCGAAGGCTTGTTGAAGTATGACGGCAGCATCTTGATGGTCTACGACCGCTGGGGTAACCTGGTGTTCGAGAGCAACAACTACGACAACCTCTGGGATGCCCGGGATGCGTCTTCTGGGACACACTTCTACCTGTTGACCTTGCCCAACGGCAAGAATTTCAGCGGGTCAGTGATGATCCAGCGCTGAGCCTAGACCGTGGCCAAAACAAGGACCCGCTTCGTCTGCAGCGACTGCGGACACGCCACGGGGCAGTGGGTCGGAAAATGTCCGTCCTGCAAAGCCTGGAACACGGTCACGGAATTCAAGGAGTCCGCCAATCCGCGCATGGAGCGCGCTGCGGTGGCGGCTGGTGCCATTGAAGCCCGGCCTCTGGTTGACTATACAGAGCACAAAACGGACCGCGCCGGAACAGGTGAGGCGGAGTTTGACCGCGTCCTCGGGGGCGGTCTCGTGCCTGGTGCATTGGTCCTGCTGGGCGGTGAACCCGGCATCGGAAAGTCCACCCTCAGCTTGCAAACGGCCATGAAGGCAGCGGGCAAAGTGCTGTACGTAAGCGGTGAGGAGAGCCCTGAACAAGTGCGCTTGCGGGCAGACCGCTTGGGCACATTGGGACAGTCACTGCTCATCCTTCCGGAGACCTCTACGGAGGGCATCGTGCGGGCCATCAAGGAGCACAAGCCGGACCTCCTCTTTGTGGATTCCATTCAAACACTGCACACCCCAAGGGTCGAGAGCGCGCCCGGCAGCGTCGCCCAAGTGCGGGAGTCGACGGCAGAACTGATCCTGGCGGCCAAACCGTTGCAATTGCCGGTGGTCTTGATCGGCCACATCACCAAGGAGGGCGCCATCGCCGGCCCAAAAGTGTTGGAACACATGGTGGATGTGGTGCTCACATTTGAAGGTGACCGCCACCACGCTTATCGCATTTTACGGGCGGTCAAAAACCGCTTTGGGTCCACCCAAGAAATCGGAATTTTCGAAATGCGCGGCGATGGGCTTCACGCCGTGACCGACCCCTCTGGCGCCCTCGTGGGGCACGAAGGGTCGCGGCTCAGTGGAACAGCCCTTGCCGTGGCCATTGAAGGCGCCCGTCCCTTGATGGTGGAAATACAGGCGCTGGTGAGCAGCGCGGTGTACGGGACCCCTCAGCGCTCGGCCACAGGCTATGAATTGAAGCGCCTCAACATGTTGTTGGCCGTGCTCGAAAAGCGCTGCGGCTTCAAACTCGGCGCCTCTGACGTCTTCCTTAACCTCGCCGGCGGTATTCGGCTGGGCGATCCGGGCATCGACCTTGCTGTGGTGGCGGCCATTTTGAGTTCGACCCTCGACCTGACCCTCGATCCCAAAACCGCCTTGTGCGGAGAAGTGGGCCTCACAGGTGAAGTGCGGCCCGTCGCACGCGTGGAACAGCGCATGATGGAGGCGGCCAAACTGGGCATGAAGCGGCTTGTCGTCAGTGGTCTGGTCGCTAAAGGGCCCAAGCCGCCAAAAGGGCTTGAGCTGGTCCATGTCGACCGCGTCGGCGAACTCCAGAAAGTGCTCTTCTGAGCCGTTTAGTCCTCGGAGCCCCCGACGACCACGACAAATTCGCCCTTGGGCGGTTGCGCCTCGAAGTGCGCCTTGACAGATGCAGCGGTACCCCGCACAGTTTCCTCGAATTTCTTGGACAATTCTCGGCTCACGCTGACCGCACGATCGGCACCGCAATGCTCCACCAACTCTGAGAGCAGCTTCACCATGCGGTGCGGTGATTCATACAGCACGGTCGTTCGCGGCTCTACCGCCAGTGCTTTGAGCCGGGTTTGGCGGCCCTTTTTGTGCGGAAGGAAGCCTTCAAAAACAAACCGGTCACAAGGCAGTCCACTGACCACCAAAGCCGGAACAAATGCGGTAGCGCCAGGCAAGCACTGCACTTCCACTCCCGCGGCAATGCACGCGCGCACCAGCAAAAAGCCCGGGTCGCTGATGGCCGGGGTTCCCGCATCGCTGCACAGGCAGGCATTGACCCCCGCGGACAAATCCGCAACGACTTGCTCCAACACCTTGTGTTCGTTGTGGGCGTGAAACGCCCTCAGGCGGGCCTCTATGCCCTTTAGCCGAAGCAATGACCCCGTTGTCCTTGTATCCTCTGCCAAGACGACGTCGGCCGCCTCAATGGCCTCTACAGCGCGGGGGGTGAAATCCCCCAAGTTGCCAATGGGCGTGGGTACAACGGTTAGCATGTCAGTGGTATCGCCTTTCTACGCGGTCGAGGAACCGCAGGACGACC
The DNA here is from genome assembly GCA_022428205.1 of Flavobacteriales bacterium. Taxonomy (GTDB): domain Bacteria; phylum Bacteroidota; class Bacteroidia; order Flavobacteriales_D; family Sanyastnellaceae; genus UBA8752. Next base: position 33,389 of record JAKMCW010000030.1, on the reverse strand, counting down.
GGGTCCTCCTTGTCCCAAGATTGGAATGCTTCTACTTGCTGTCCCAACCAATGCAAGGCCAATTCAAAGGTGCCCGCTTCTTCGAGGGCCTCCAAAACCCGATTGAACTCTACGGCATCATCATCAAACAGCATTTTGATGCACTCGTACTTCTCGACCAGACTGAACGCGGTGCGCAGGTCAGAAATGGGCTGGCGCTCCATCTGTTCGGCGATGGAAGGACCCGCTTCTTCCGCAGCGGTGGCGTCCTCTGTCTCCTCAACGACCGGCTCCTCCAACACGGGCGCCTCCGGAGTCGGCTCCTCGTCCATTGGCTCTTGCAGCGCGGGCGCTTCATTCATGGGCGCTTCCGCAGCCGGCTCTGTGACCGCGACCAGCCGTGGCGCTTCCTCCTCAGGGGTTGGCTCGGGCTCTACCGCCAAAGCGGGCTCAGGTTCAGCGACTGGCGCCGGCTTTGGCGTTGGGGGCGTTTCTGTTTCGACCGGCGCGTCAAAGAGCTCAGGTGTTCCCGCCTCCATGCGGGCCTTTTCCGCCTGTTCGGCCTGCTCACGGCTCACCTCTTCAATCGCATCTATGAGTGAGGTCTGGTACGCAGCGCCTATCCTGAATGGCCGCACAGGCTGACGGTCTGCCGCCGCAGCATCCACTCCGCCTTCAGGGGCCTTCCTCCTCACTTCATAAGAAAATTCATGGGCCTTGAACCTCAACAAGATCAAACGGTCCGACAGCTCTCTGGCGTCCTCGACCAGCGGAGTCAGCTCCTCTGGCTCCAATGCGCCGGCCCGCAGCTTGCGCAATCCCTCTCCCAGGTCTCCCACCAGGTCCTCCAAATTCTTGAATCCCGCCATGCTCAGGGCTTATCGTTGTTCGTTCCGCTAAGCTATCGGGGCAATGCGTCGGCGAAACCGACTCTTCAGGGCGTCATCAACGCGGGACGGTGAATCCGAGGACCACCTCGTGGCCTCCACCCAATACTTGCGCCAAACTGCCGGTTGCCCAATTGCGGTTGTAGCTGAATGTCAGCTGATCGTTGAGCCGCACGCCGGCGCCAAAATGACCAGCGCCGGCCGATCTGTATCCGGCCATGGCCCAGAAGTCCCGCTCCTTGTCCACCCGCAATGAAAACGACCACTCCATCGGAATGGGCCTCAACTGCTGCAGCTGGAAAATGGGGGTCCACCCCCACTGGCCCCGTGCATGTCGGTATGACATCATCATCCTGAGGTGAGGCGCAAGCCGAGAATCCAATCCTGTTCCTTCAAATACAGGAACCGCAGACCCCAACACCTGACCCGCAGAAGCGGCCAACACAAAGTTGCCATCGGAAATCAGCAATCCCGCAGTGGCATCGGGCACCCCCACCGCCTGATAGGTGCTGCCCAACACCGGGTCGTCATCCACTTCGAGGTCGATTTGATTGCCGTCAATGGCGAACTGTGTCCAGCCCAACCCGATGCCGAAGGACATCTTCCACCGATCCGTCCACCGTGTCTTATAGGCCAAGCCCATGTGTAGGCCTGTCATCCGGGTTGGTCCCGCAACATCACTCCATGCGCGCGCGCCCCACCCGAGGGCCTTAGAACCTGTGGGCGAAGTCAGCGACAGTGAAGTCGTTCGGGGCGCCGAAGGAAGGCCGGTCCATGGGCTGCGCTGCCACAGACTCACATGAATCAGTGAGTCTTGACCTGCTGCGGCAGGATGTGCATCAAATGCGTGGTCCAGTGGCAACGTCGTGACCGGCTGCTGCTGGGCCCCGGCACACAGCACGGACACCATGAGCATGGCGAAGAGTCCCCCTTTGATCTGTGCGGATATGTGGCCTGGTACGCTCATCGCAGAATGGTAATGGGACCGGTCCACTCGGTCTGCAGCGCGGGTTCATTGACCCGAATGTGATAGTAGTAGGTGCCGATGGGCACTGCGATGCCGTTCAAGTTGCCATCCCAAGGCCCATCGGTGGACCCTTGGGTAAAGAGCACATCGCCCCACCGGTTGAAGACGGTGATCTCCGCAGTAGGGTATTGTTCTAGGCCATTGAGGTTCCAGAAATCGTTCGTGCCGTCTCCGTTGGGGGAGAAGCCCGAGGGTATGTCCAAGGTTTGAAGGACTTCGACCACCACGGTGTCGATGGAGCTGCAACCCTCAGGGGTGGTTGCTTCCAACAAGAAGGTGGTGGTCTCAAACAGGACTTCCGTTGAGGTGGCGGCCAGTTCTGGAAAGGCCACATCTCCTGCGGGGAACCAGGCATAGGTCCAGTCCTCAGGGGATTCCGCCGTTCCAATGGCGGCAACAGCGCCGGATACGATGAGCACGTCTTGGCCGGCATTGGGCGTGGGCAAAGCCAAGCCGGTCACCCGAACAGAGTCTGATTGAACACACCCCAACCGTACGGCTGTGAAGGTCCAGTATGCTTCGCCTTCGGCTACGCCTCCGCTGGTCGCCGTCAAGCCCAAGCCGTCTTGGCCATTGGGGACAGACCAAAAAGCCTCAGTGGCTCCGGAAGCAGATGCCTCCAGTTGCAAGGCAACACCTGAGCACAACACGGTATCAGAAGGCACAGTCAATGTCACATCTCCCTCAGCCACGAGCGGGATGGCGTCAATGCTGGCACTGCAGCCTGCGGCATCAAGGGCTTCCACCGCATAGAGGCCTTCGCCCAGGCCATCCTGAACGGCACCACTGCCCCAAAATTCTCCGTCTAAGGTCCAGTTGACCTCAAATGGACCGCCTTGACCGCCTGCAACACCCACAATGAGCATACCATCGGTATCCTGGGTGCAAGATGGCCGGTCCAGGCTGTCTAGTGTCACCAAAACCGGAGGTGGGCCCGCGACTTCAACCAGCAAAACAGCAGGACAACCCGCGGCGTCCAACGCCGTGATTTCATAAATGCCCGCTCCCAAATCGCCTATTGTATCGGTCACAGCGACCGCACCAAAGGGACCAGAGAACGTGTAGTCCACCTCCCCCACCCCATTGGCAGTGGTCAAGATGATCTGACCGTCTTCGGTTTCCGCACAAGAGGCGGAATCCACATCGGCAAACAACTCAAAGTCGCTGGCTGGGGATATGACGATTGAATCGAGGAAGGTGCAACCAACGGAATCCATCAACGTCACCGGATATGATCCCGGCACCAAGAATGGCAGGAATGTCGTGTCGGCTGCACCCTGCACCACCACGTCGTATGGCGGCAGGCCTCCTGAGGGAATGAGGGTCGCCTCACCGGCCAGTGCCCCGCCGCAGGTGGGCTGGACCAATTCTTGTGCGAAGGACAGGCCCACAGAGAGGGCGGCGACATCCAAGACGGTGTCGAGCGCGCAACCCGCGGCGTCAGACAGCGTCGCCGTGTACTGTCCTTCGGGGACAGCAACCGCGTCCGAACCGGTGCCCGAAAGGGTGTCGCCCGTCACTGTCACCCCTTGCCAGTTCAAGTTGAGTGGCGCCGTACCGCCGACAGGCTCAAAAGCAATCGACCCCATGCCACCGCCACAATCCGCAGGTGTGGCTGCACCTTGAAACAGCAGGGGGTTGGGCACATCGATGACGACCTGGCCATCTGAGCCACAAGAAGGGCCCACTTCAGCGGTCCAACCATAACTGCCGGCCGCGAGGTTGAACCAGGTCCATACCCCGGCCGTATCGTTGATGTTCTGGCTGTCAGCAGGCAGTCCACCCAGCAGCACCACCGCCTCAGATGCGCCACCACTGACGGTCACCGAAACCGCACCAAATGCCTCGCCGTCCTCACAGGTGGTGGGCAGCACTTCAGCCACCGCATTTAGGCCGCCTCCCGTCAACACCTCGAGGGTGCCCGTGGTGTCGCAGCCATTGAAATCCACCGCCGTCCAGGTAAACAACCCTGCCTCAAGGTTGGACCACGTTCCCGTGTCAGGGCCTCCGTCCCACGTCACTTCGACGGGGGCTGTTCCGCCCGCTACTTCTACCTGTACCACGCCATCAGCAACGCCGACGCACGATTCAGGCTGGACCGACGTGGTCACCTCGAAAGGAGCTGGCGCCCCCACTTCCAGTGTGGTGTCCGTCAAACATCCCCGTGAATCGACCACCCCGATGTAGTAGGAGCCCGCTGCGAGGTTGGTCCAGGGTTGTGGCACAGGACCATCAGGCCCGACGGCACCGAAAGACAGAGGGGAAGCCCCGCCTGAGGTGGCCACAGCAATGCTGCCTTCGTTGGCACCCGCGCACAGCACATCGACCACCGTGGGGTCGATCACCAATGGCTGCAAGGCCAAAACATCGATGACCGTATCGCGTTGACACCCGGCGTCATCCGTCACAAGCAACGTGTAGGTCCCTCCCGAAAGGCCTGTGGCTTCGAGTGTCGACCATGTCGTATCACCGCTGACCGCCGCGCCTGAGATGACCAGTGGATCCAAGGCTCCAGTCACGTCAACACTGATGGCGCCCGCCGCACCTTCACAGGCATAAGGCAGCACTTCTACGTTCCAATCAAAGAGGCTGACACCTTCCATTTCAACGGATTCCAGCACCTCGCAAGTGCCGTCGCTGACAGAAATCGTGTAGGAGCCCTCACCGACTGACGACCACGTCGCCGTGTTGCCAGAAACACCCTCAGGCGCACCCAGTTGGGCGGAACCAAACGTCAGGGTTGCTGAGGGATTGCCACCTGCGGCTTCCACCTCAATGACCCCACCTCCATCACATCCAAAGGGCACTGTAGACACGTTGACCTCCAGAGCGGGGTCCAAGGTCCATGAAGTGTCTGTCGAGCAGCCCCTTTCGTCAGTGGCCGTCAAGGTGTAATTGCCTGGTGACAAGGCGGCTCCGCTGACGAACTCAGTGGTATTCCCATCCACGCTCAAGGACAACCCGATGGGTGCTGCTCCCCCTGTGGTCAAGGCTGAAACCGCTGCGCTCCCGGTGACACAATCCAACGCGCCTACGGACAAGCTCAACCCGAGTGGAGGCAATGCAACGATGGTCACACTGGATGCGATGACGCAACCAGAACCATCCGTGACGGCTGCTGTGTAGTTTCCTGTGGTCAAGGACAATGCGCTGTCTACAGCGGAGACTTGTGCCGATTCGTTGTCCGTCCAGGCCCAACTGTACGGCGAAGTACCGCCCTCAATGGTTCCATAGGCCGCGCCGTCGTTTCCAGCACAGCCCACGGGCACTGCTTCCAATCCCAAGACCAAGGGTGGTGGCCCGGGCAGCAGCACCTCATCGGTGGCCACGCAGCCATTTTCATCCGTGACCTCCACGGCATAAGTGCCAACGCCTAGGCCGCTGATTTCATCTGCAAACACGGGGTCGATGTCGCCACTCCACAGCACCGAGTAACCACCTGTGCCCCCTGAAGCGACTGCGCTTGCCGTGCCGTTCAGGGCGCCAGCACAAGTAGGAGGTATTCCACTTGTGGCCAACAACAAAGAGTCCGGGGCGCTGATGACAACCAATGTGTCCAGGCTGCAACCCAGGAGGTCCATTACCCCAAATCCGTATGTCCCAGGTCCGATTCCCGTGGCCGAAAGCCCCAAGGCCACCAGGTCACCTGTAGCGAGATCAACCCAAGCGCCGGAGTATGGTGCCAATCCACCCGTAACCGTTGCGACCGCTTCGCCATCATTGGAGAGGGGGGCCTCTGCGCAGGAAGGGTCACTGGTGGCAATGGACATCGCGACCGCATCTGGGTCTTCCAATACCGCTGTGCCCGACGCCGAGCAACCGTTGGCGTCTTCCACCGAAAAGGAATAAGTCCCTGCACCAACGCCCGTCAAAAATGTGCCCGTTGTCGTTCCTCCCCCCGGCAAAGTCCATGTCGTGCTGTAATCCGGCGTCCCCCCGCTGGCCACAGCGCCCACGACACCGTCTTCGAGTCCAGGACAGCTTGGCGGCTCCAGATAAGGATCGGCCTGCACGGGATCCGGCTGCTCGACTTCTACCTCACCCTCGCCCACACATCCATCAGCTGCTGTGACCATAACGGAATATGTGCCAGGAGCGAGGGCGGCGAGGGCGGCGGCGTCCGGACCGGATTCCGAAAACCCGTCAGGACCGGTCCATTCATAAAACACCGCCCCATCCAAAATGGCCTCAGCTGTGCCGTCTTCATCCCCAAAACACCCCACACCGGTCGCGTTGACTTCGACCGAAATGGGCGGGGGCGCATTGAGCACCTCAGTCGCGGTTTGAACGCATCCACCGGTATCCGTAGCCATGACCAGATAGCTGCCCTGCGTGAGGCCGGTAATGTCTGCCGTATTGCCCACGATGTTGCCCGCAGCGTCTTGCCATTCGAAAGCAAATTCACCCCCCAGTCCGCCCGTAGCTACCGCTGAAGCTGTGCCGTCGTCAAACCCGAAACAACTCGGATCTGTCGAGAATGTCAGCACCTCGATGTCAGGAATCTCGACCGTGACGATGTCCTGATCAGAACAGCCATTTTCGTCAATGGCGGAGACCAGCACGACTTGTTCGCATACGTTTTGCCCAACGGCCGTGCTTTCTGCCGCATCGTGTGACCAGGAATACGTGATCTCTCCTTGCCCAAAATTGGGCGTCACGGTAATCTCGCCCGAACAAGGATCGTCGCAGGTCGGCAGGCGCGACACAGCCGCGGAAATAAAGAAGTTGAAAGGCTCTGTCAGCGTCTCTCCGAGCGGCGCACAGCCTGGAATAAACACCAAGTAACTGCCAGGGCCGAGGTTGGCCTGTGTCGCACCAAAGAGCGTGTCATTGTTCTGGAGCCAATACACATCACTGGGTAACACCCCATCGGGAACACTCACCGAAAGGACGCCATCATCGGCGCCGCTGCACGAAATGGGCTGCAGGACATCGACCGATTCCGGGCAGTCCCCTTGGGCCCGCGCTACCACAGGACCCACCATCATCAAGAGCAGGAGGACCCTCCATAGGGTGCCGACCACAACCGCCTCCACTTTTGGAGGATCAGCAGGTCGATATGCTCTTGATTGGAAAATCATCTATGCGCGAGGGGGTATACGCTGTAGGTTGGGGAAGGTTCCAAGCCGGTCATTGGAAGGCTGCACATGGCACATGGCCGGATTTGACAGGACAAGCCAACACGCCAATCGTAAACTCGTGGGTGTTGGCGGATGCTTGGCTCAAGGGGCCCACATTCCAATCGTAGGCATAGGCGATGGTGATGTTTTCCATCAGGTTGAGGGTAACGATGCCCGCGAGTGCTGTTTCATTGCGGTAACCCACGCCAAACCGGATGGCCTCATCGTAGTCAAACATGGCTTGAACATCCACGGCAACCGGCGCTCCTGCGGCGAAGCGAATGGACCCGGCTGGATGAAAGCTCCACGGGCCTTCCAAGCGAATCAAAGAGCCACCCGTCAAGCTCACATGGCGACGGAACCGCGTATCCAAGCCCCATTGGTCCACTGAAGGCTCTATCAAGTTCTGGATAGACAGGCCCCAAAAGGTGTACTTGTTGTAAGCCCAGACACCGAAGTCGACGGTGGGCGCCAGCAACTGGTTGGCGTTGGATGTAATGGCGGGATCATTGCCCGCCTGGAAGTCCGGAAGGACGATATCGCCCAAGGACAACCGATACTGCATGAACCCAACCGCGGCGCCGGCTGCAAGCCGCCAACCTTGGGCCATTTTGATGTGATAAGCGTAAGCCAGGTCCAATTGAGTGAACCCGTATGGCCCGGCCGAGTCGTCGGTCACCCGGCCACCAAAGCCGTGAATGCCCCCTCCTGCCGAGCGGCCCAACTCCCCTTGGAGGTTGGCGAACGTGGTTTGTGGAGCGCCGTCAAATCCCGCCCACTGCTGGCGAAAGCCGGCCTTGAGCTCCAAGCAGTCTGAAAAGCCCGCAAAGGCCGGGTTTTCCTGGAAATAGTTGAACTGCCAGTTGGTGCGCAGCGGCAATTGCTGGGCGCGCAGCGTGCCGGCTCCAACAGCGAAGAGCACGGCCATTCCGGCGAGAAGGAGGGTGAGTTTCTGCTTCATCGGATGATGGCGACATGGCCTGTTTCGGGCGGAATGGGCAGCGTCTCGTCGTTGAGCTCGATGACGTAGTAGTAAGTCCCGGGGTTGAGGGGCTTGCCAGAGCGGCCCGTTCCATCCCATGGCTGGGCGTATCCCAAAGACCGGTGGACCAATTGTCCCCAGCGGTTAAACACCTCCACCTTCGTTCCAGGAAAGGCGCTGATGCCATCAATTCCCCAGAAGTCGTTGATGCCGTCTCCATTGGGGGTAAAGCTGTTGGGCACACCGATGGGCGAGCCAACGGTCACCGTGACCGAGCTGGTAACCTGACAGTCTCCGATGACGCCGTCCACTTGGTAGCTGATTGTCTCTGCAGGCGTGACAGTCGTCGTGGCTTCATTGGGGTCCGAGAGGTAAAATTCAGGGGTCCAGGTATAGCCGTAAACCGGGTCGCCACCGACCACTGTCAGCGTTTCAGACGCACCTGGAATCAGGGTGTGGTTGCAACAAGCGTCCATGGTGACGCCGTCTCCCTCGAGCTCGACATACATGGCGCACAGCGTATCCGCAGGATTGTGTTCTGTGCCAATGAGCAGGAAATACTCTGAGTCGTGCACCAACGTCGAAGACTCCCAAACGAGGTCGTCCACGCCGGATACACAGGGACCCATCGCAGTCAGCCCGGCGGCATCACAGGGGTCGCCAGATGCAGAGACCACCACAGCAGCCAAGGTGTCCGGTCCAGCAGCGCCTTCACAGTTGACCTGCGAAATGCGGATGCGCGCACTGCCCGGATTCGCAAAATTGTGATTGGACCTGAATTTCAACACGGCCACATAGGACGCATCGATGCATTCGAAATTCAAGAAAGCAGGCTCCGTGATGAACACCGACTGCGGTGCTTCCGGACATACCGTCAGGGGGTTGTTACACGACTGGGCCGCCAGCTGGGCTGAGGCCGAGGTCAACAACGCGAGGAGCAGGGAAATCCCGATTCTGTGTAGGCGCATGGGCGTGATATCGAAGGTAGTGGCGTGAACGGGCCACACTCAGCCTTCGCCATGTATTATCCACAACGAAAGGTGATTAAGGGAAGTTGCCCCGGAGGGTACTCCGACCGTCAGTCCGCCATGCTGATCAGCACCGCTTCCTTTTCGACGGCGTTGCCGGCTGAAACACCAATGCTGCCTACCACTCCCGCAGAAGCAGCGCGCAATACGTTTTCCATTTTCATGGCCTCCAAGACCAACATGGCCTCCCCTTCTTCCACCGACTGTCCCTCTTCGACCAAGATTTCAAGCACCTTGCCGGGCATGGGCGCGCGCAGCTCTTTGGACTGGGCGGCAACACCTTCTTCGATGCCCATCTTCTCCATGAGGACTTCCCGCACACCCCGAACGGACCACTGGTCTGCGACACCGTCGACGCGAACGTCCCATTTGCCTCCACCCAACGCTTGAATGGAAACGCGGTGGTTGTGCAAGCCGATGCGCACCCACCACCGTCCGCGATCGTCACGGTACAAGCGTGTTTCCTCGGAGTTTTCGGGCATCTCTTGCCCCTGGGCATTGCGATATCGGGCCATGGCGGCAATTTACCTCCCTTCAGCACCGAAATTGCACCCCATGGCAGGATTGTATGTGCACGTCCCTTTTTGCGCCCAAGCCTGTTCGTACTGTGACTTTCATTTTACCACACGGTTGGATGACCGCTCGCGCATGGTCGACGCCTTGGTATCGGAGATCACCTCATCGCTGAAAGATTGGGAAGGAGAGGTGTTCAAGACCCTCTATTTCGGTGGTGGAACACCGAGCATACTTGGACCCCAGGCCATTGGGCGCATCGCGCGTGCCGCTTTTGATCATGCCGAATGGGCCCTCGAAGAATGGACCGTTGAAGCCAACCCCGAAGACCTCACCCTGGAGGTGCTCGGACAACTCCAAGGTTTGGGGGTCGACCGATTGAGTGTGGGGGTGCAGAGTTTTGACCCCGTAGTGTTGAAGTGGATGCGGCGGATCCACAGCGCAGAAACCGCAGAAACCGCTGTCCGTGATGCAGCAGAAGTCGGATTCAAGCACATCTCGCTCGACCTCATGTACGGGCTGCCTGTAGGCGGCGATGGGCGTTGGCAAGATGACCTCGGACGCGCGTTGGCCTTACCTGCAGACCACCTCAGCTGCTACATCCTGACGGCAGAACCTCGCACGCGCTATGGCCATCAACTCGAAAAAGGCGAGCTCTCTGCACCGCCAGACGACAGCGTGGTCAGCGAGTACAATGCCCTGTGCGCCGCCGCCGCCCAACAAGGCTACGAACACTACGAAGTCTCCAACTTCGCCAGGAAAGGTGGACGCAGCCGCCACAACTCGGCGTATTGGGAGGGTACGCCCTACCTCGGCATTGGTCCCGGCGCGCACAGTTTTCGTGGCGGTGCGCGCTGGTGGAATGTCCGTTCCAATGCGGCCTACCTCAAAGCGGCAGGCACAATGGACTTCTCAAATCAGCAGACCCACGAAGTCCTGGACAACACGAACCGCTACAACGAATCACTGATCACGGGATTGCGGCGGTTAGAGGGCGTTTGCCCCGAAAAGCTGCTTGAAACAACAGGACAGCGCCTCGAGGCGCACCCTGCGTTGCCCGGGCTATTGGACCGCGGTGATTGTGAATGGGCCGATGGCCGTTTGCGCATTCCCGAGCCCCGCTGGCCCATGGGCGACGCCATTACGCTGGAGCTGATTCTCTAAGGGCCTTCTTGCGGCGTTTGATGAAGACGTCCAGAAATACCGTCGCCAACAACACAGCGGCGCCGCCATAAAATCCGGGTGGCATCACCTCCTCTTCCCCAAAAATCAACAAGGCCAACACGATCGCGTAGATCGGCTCGAGGTTGATGGCCATGGCCACGGTAAACGGGCTCAACACCTTCATGACTTCAACGGTCAAGGCAAACGCCAAAGACGTGGCCACAATGCCAAGGATCAATAACCAACCCCAGTCTGCTGCGGTGGGTTGAGCCTCCTGCCAGCCGCCGGTACATGCCATCCACAGCGCCAGAGATCCGCATGCTGCAGCAAGCTCAATGCGCGATACTGCCAAGGACGGTGCATGCTGCCCCCAAATGCTGTTGAGCGTGCCAAACAAAGCGGCACAGAAAGCGCTCACCAAAGCGAGCAACATGCCGGTTCCGTAACTCACGTCCACGCGGTACATCCACCACAAACCCAAGACAGCAAACAGCCCCAAGAGCAGCTCGAAAGGATCCACTCGGCGCCGGCGCAACACCGGCTCAATCAGCGCAACAAACACCGGAACGGTGGCCATCACCGCCAAGGCGAGCGAAACAGTAGACGCCTTGATGGCCGCAAAAAAAGTGACCCAGTGCACCGCGACAAGCAAGCCGGTGCCCGCAACCCCCAAGCGCACTTTTCCGCTCATGCTTGGCCCTGGCGCACTGCGGCGCAGCGCCATCCAAACGTACAGTCCGCCGGCGCCAATGAGCGTGCGCCAAAACACCAATGGCACCGCAGAAAGCGAAATCAGCTTGCCCAAAATGCCCGTGAAGCCAAACACGACCACGGTAGCGTGCAACGTGACTTGGGCGCGCAGGGACTTCATGGCTTTAGCGCATCACCGTCGCAGAACCGCTGCACTCCAAGTGCGGCCATCACGGCCCGTCAATTGAAGTGCATACCAACCCGGCTCAAGGCCCGCTGCAGGAAGCTCGAGGCGGTCCATGGGCGACAAAGCACCACCTTGGCGACACTGCCGGCCTGCGGCGTCTACCAGCACCCACTCGGCCACCGCAATTTTTGAGGTCACGCCCAATATAGCGCCGTCTCCGAAGGGGTTGGGACCCCATTCAAAAGGCACCTCATCACCGAGCGGCGCAATGCCAATCGTGCTGGTATCCGGGAAGACCACCGTGACCTCCTGCACAGCCTGATCGGAGCAAACACCGTCAATGCTCTGTGCCGTCAACACCACTGTGTAGGTGCTATCGGTCGGGAATTCATGCAGTGGAGACTCCGTTGTAACAGGTGGGGTGCCATCGCCAAAGGTCCAGAAATAGCTGCCCGCACCACTCGAGAGGTTCTCAAACGGTACCGGCCCGTTCTCCGTGAACCAAGGGTTATCGACGGCAAAGTCGGCCTCTACCGGCTCGGACAAGTCAGAAGCCCCACGCGGCAGAATGGTATATCCTTGGAGGAAAGGCGACTCCAAATCCCGCTGTCCTCCGATGCCGGTGACACCGAAGACCCCCACGGGCGCTTCCGTGCCAAACAAATCCGTGTCGGCATCCACCACCATGAGATACAACGCGGCACCTGTCGAGACATACACCTCAAATTGGGGCGCTTGGTTGGTCCAATTGGCCGGATTCACCAATTCCACACACTTCAACCGCACCAGTTCGCTCTCGGTCTCCTCGCCCAGCGCATTGACCAACTCCGGCTCCTGAAGTGGCTCCCCCTGGGTGGCCAAGATCAAGGTGTCCACCACCATCTGCGCCAAACCTTGGAACTGTTGAATCGAACCGCGCACCCGGACGCTGTCCCCCTCCTCCACGAGGTAATTGAAGTTCTCGACCGGACTGTACACCTCGATGCCCGCCGTCGGGTCGATGATGGTGAAGCGCAGGCCACTTGGATAGGTGTTGAAGCCGTGAACCACCCCCCGCAATTCGCAGGGAATGAGCAAGCTGTCCAACACGCCATTGCCATCAATGCCACGCACATCGGCGATGGGATAATGGGGGAAGCCCAAGTCGTTGGGTGCAATGGTCACGGTCACCATTTCCACCAGCACCTCCGCCTCGCCGGAGACAACAGTCAGCGACAATGTGAAGGTCTCCACGCCTTCCGGCTCGAAGTCGTCCACGATGCCAACCGTGATCATTTGAGGGGAAAGCCAGCCCTGAGGGAAGGTCACTTCGACAGGGAAAAGCGTTCCGAAATCCGATACAGGGGTCGCGGTTCCACCTTCCACGACATCCACCACTACTTGAACCTCCTGCAAGGGAAGAGAAATGGGCATTTCAATGCCGATGACATCGCCCTCGAAGGCCAGCACCTCAGACACCCCAAAACCGATGGTAGGAACCGACGTGGTATCCAAACCGCATGGCAGGGCGTTGTGGTCGCCGAAATAATCGTAGGTGTTTTCGGGATAATCCTGCCACTGGTTCTGCACCACATCCCATTCATTGGAACCGACCGTCACGTCAGCATTTCGCACCAACGTATGGTGCAGCATCGTGACATCGTTGACCGGCCAGCCCTCCCCTGGATTGACACCCACTTCGCCCAGGACATCCACGACCACCCCATTGCGCTCAAGCGTGGTGGCGTCGTTGCCGTTGAACAAGGTGACGTCGTCGATGACATCGGCCAACTGCAGCATGAACGGCGGGGCCAAGGGATTGACGATCGTGTACACTTCACCGGGGCCGAGGGTGCCACTGAGCTGCACCTCGTGGGTCGCCACTGTGCTGCCATTGTTGAAGGTCTTGACGGCGTATTCACCGAGGTCTGCGGTGCCGGTTGCACTGGGGTTGTACAGCTCCAAACCTTTGTCCCACCCCGTACCGTCGAGGTATTCAGAAAAGAAAAGGTCGTCGCACAGTCCTGTGGGGTCGCAGGGCTGGATGGAAACATCGACATGGTTGAATGACAATGCGCTGCAAGAATCCGCAGAAAGGGCCGTAACCGGCAAACCCGCCTCAAACGTGGTGCTGTCGACCGCACCGAGGTGGCTGAAGCCATAGACTTCGTATTCGCCCTCGCCGAGGTCCTCAAAATCGTAAGACGGCGTCGACGTGCTGTCCACGATGTCGCCTTCGGAAGTGGTGATCACAAAAAGGTAGGGCGCCTCTGGGCTCTGAGACACATAGCCGAAATGGACCACTGTGTTGGCGAAACCCAAACAGCCGATGGCCTGGTCGTTGCCTGCAGCTGTGGTGAGGGAGCCACCATCACAACTCGGTGGCAGGCAGAAAATGCGGTCGACTTCTACAGGTTGCGCGCTAAAGGCCACACACCCCGATGCCGTGATGCTGTCATAAGGCGCGCCAAGGGCGATGCTAGAAGGGTCGAGCTCTCCATCATAGCTCATACCCCAAACGAGGCATGGACCGGCAGGAGACCCCGAAAAATTGTAGCCCAGGTTGCCTTCGCCACCGGGTACGACATCCAACACCTCCCCTTGCAGGTCGGTGATTACCAGGCCATACTGGCTATCCAAGGCATTGCTCTCGTAGGTGAACGGCAGGAAGCCACCCGGCAAATCAACACACACCTGAGCGGTGCCGTTTTCTCCGCCTTGGGCGCTGATCAATCCTCCATCGCAATCCAACAAGTTGGTCGCGCCAGGTGTGGGCTGTTGCAGCACCATTTGATCGGAAGCAAAGGCGGGGCCGCCGTCCGGAAGACGCGACCATGACAGTGCGCCGCCGTTTTGAATGCCGTACAACCACTCGTCCAGCTGGGGCTGGCCAGGCGTCAGAGAGTCGATCAAAAACGGGTTGGTTTGGTCGGCCGTGCCGTACACCACAGCATCCAGCAGGCCGACGGTTGTGAGGGGGGCAGCAAAGGGGAAGTCCGCGCTGTCGCCTTCAAACAAGGCCACGGCATCACCACCATCCCGCAAGAGACCGGGTTCAAATTCGACGTCAGCGCCCGAAACACCTGGGTTGGCCAACAAGAAGAACCCCAAAGAGTCGGTAGCCATTCCGTCCAGGTCAAAGGCGGCGTAAACACTGCTCGTAATGGGGCTGCCTCCTCCTTTGTAAAAAACCACAATGTGGCCATCCAACACCATGTTAGGGGCGCCATAAAGCTCCACGAATTCTGCGCTGTCAGGGACGGTGTTCGAGTCGCTGTCGACTTCGTTGATGAACACGCCTTGTGCGTGGGTTGCGGCCACTGAGGCCAAGAAAGCCAGCGAAATCGCAGCCTTAGTGAGAGAGTGAATCGATACGGAACGCATTTTCAGTCCGTTGGAATTGGAGCGCGAAAGTAGCAAGCACAAAGTTTGAGGGCTTTAACAGTTGATGAATTCCGTCGCCTTTTCCCGGTGTAACTTCAGGGATTGGTTTTCCGTTCAGGATTTCTCCATGTCAAACGCCCCTCATCAGGACCTCCGCAAAAATCTGGATGGCTTCATCCGGAAGTTCCACCGCAACGAAATGTTGCGGGGTGGTTTGTTGCTGCTCGCCGCACTCCCCATTGCTTGGCTGACGGTCCTGGGACTGGAGGCTTTTGGCCAGTTTGGTATCCTCGCGCGCACCGTTCTTTTTTATGCCTTTGTGCTCGCTGTAGGCACTGTAGCCGTTCGGTTTCTGGCCCTTCCGGCGTTGAGGCTCTTCCGGTTAAGGGGAGGGCTCAGTCACGCTGAAGCGGCCCGCATCGTCGGCCGCCACTTCCCGGAAATCGAGGACCGGCTTCTCAACACCTTGCAATTGCAGGAGCGCGCCGACGCCACAGCCCCTGAACAGGGCCAAGAATTGTTGCTCGCATCCATACACCAGCGCAGCGAACAACTCCGCCCCTACCGTTTCACAGCTGCTGTGGACTTTGGGGAGAACAGGCGCTATTTGAAATATGCGCTTCCCCCAATGGTGGTCTTTGCGGCACTCTACACCCTCGTTCCTGAGGCGGTTGATGCCCCTACTGAGCGCTTGATCCGCCACCGCACAGAGTTGGTCGCTCCCCCAGACTTTCGCCTGTTTTGTGACGGGCCGCTCGAAGCGGTCGCCCAGTCTGACTTTACCCTGACCGTCCGCACCGAAGGCACTGTGGTCCCCACTCGGGTCGAGGTCATGGCCGGAGAAGGCCGGTTCCGCATGTCGCGCACAGCGACAGGGGATTGGCAGCACGTGTTCCGCAACGTGCGAAACTCCATGAACTTGGTGGTGTCGGCGCCCGGCACGCCCGCGCTCGACCTCTCACTGACCGTTTTGCCCCGCCCTGAACTTCAGGACCTGCGCATCGAGATTCGCCCCCCAGCACACACCGGACTCCCCCCCTACCAACAGCGCAACGAAGGCGACCTCGATGTCCCCGAAGGCACTGTACTGGCCTTCCAGCTGGGCACCCGTAACACGAGCGAACTCGGACTCCGCTGGGGCGATGAAAAAGGGCGCCTGACCCCCGACGTCAGCAACCGCTTCAGCTTCTCCAGAACGGCTGACCAAGACCTCAGCTATGCCCTGTATCCGGAATCAGAATCCGTCGGGGTCATCGATTCCGTGCGGTACCGCCTGCGCAGCATTGCCGACCGTCCGCCCACCATCAGGGTTGCCGAGGTTTCCGACAGCACCTCCTTGACGCGGTTGACCTTTAACGGCATTGTTCAAGACGACTATGGATTTAGCAGCCTGCGCTTTGTCTGGCGCCGCAAGGGCGCAGATCAGGAGCGCCTTTCACTAGACCGCCCGAGGGGCCGAGAAGACGCGTTCCTCCATTTTTGGGACCTGTCCGACATCGGCGTTGGTCTTGGCGACGAAGTGGAGTATTGGTTTGAGGTCCGGGACAATGACGGCGTCAATGGCGCCAAAGTCACGCGCTCCCGAGCCTTCCGGTACGCCGCCCCTACCGAAGAAGAGTTGGCAGAACGGCTCGACAGTGCAGACGCAGAGCTGACAGCTGCCCTGGAGGAAAACCTCGAAGAAGCACGCCGCCTTCGGGAACAGATGCGTGAACTCCGCAGGGAACTGATGGAAGAAGAAGAGCTGGGGTGGGAGGAAAAAGCCGCCCTCGAAGAACTTCTCAAGCAGCAAGAGGCGCTCAAGGAACAGGTCGAGGAGATGCAGGAAAAGAACCGCGAGAAAAACGCGCAACAATCCGAATTCACCCCCCCCAACGAAGAGATTCAGAAGAAGCAAGAGGCCCTGCAACAGCTCATGGAGGACGTCATGACCGATGAACTCCAGCAGATGTTTGACGAGCTCCGCGAGCTGATGGAGCAGATTGAAGAAGGGGACAAGGAGCAAATCGAAGAGCAACTTCAGCAAATGGACCTCGACCAAGAATCCTTGGAACAGGAACTCGACCGCGCCCTCGAACAATTCAAGCAGCTCCAGTGGGAGCAGAAGATGGAAGAAGCCATTTCCGACCTCGAGAAATTGGCCCAAGAGCAAGAGAAACTGGCCGAAGAGACCGAAAACGGAGAGACCCCTGAAGAGGAGCTTGCCGCCAAGCAAGACTCCCTCAACAAGGAGTTTGACAAGGTCAAAGAAGCCCTGGATGATGCGGAGAAACTCAACAAAGCGCTTGAGAACCCGAACTCCGTCCCCATGATGGAGGAGCTGCAGGAGCAAATCGAGCAGGAGATGAAAGACGCCAGCGAACAGCTGGACAGCGGCAAAGAGAAAAAAGCCTCACAGAAACAGAAGAGCGCAGCGGGCAAGATGAGCCAGATGGCCCAGCAAATGCAGAGTTCCATGGAACAAGGCGAGCAGGAGTCCATGGAAGAAGACATGGAGGCGCTGAGGGCCCTGCTCGAGAACATCATCACCCTCTCGTTTGATGAAGAGGACCTGATGGCTTCTGTCGGGACGACCCAGAAAGACGACCCGCGTTACGTTTTGCACGGCCAAGAACAGCGCAAACTCAAGGATGACGCAGAAATGGTAAAGGACAGCCTGTTTGCCCTGAGCAAGCGTGTCACCCAGCTCCAGTCCATAGTCAACCGGGAAATCAACCTCGTGAACCTGCACATGGGGCAGGCCCTTGAAGGGTTTACCGACCGTGAAACCAAGCTGATTACCTCAAACCAGCAGTACGTCATGACCTCGTTCAACAACCTGGCGCTGCTGCTCGATGAGGTCTTGCAGCAAATGCAAAACGAATCCAGCTGCAACAAGCCGGGCACAGGCAATTGCGAAAAACCAGGTGGAAGCGGATCCAAGCCTTCGCCATCTGCCAAACAAATCAAGGGCATGCAGCAATCCCTGACCAAGCAATTGGAACAGATGAAGCAAAAGATGAAGGGCTTCAATCAGGGCGAAGGAAAAGAAGGCAAACGCAAGCTGAGCAAAGACCTCGCGCAGATGGCCGCACAACAATCGGCCATCCGCAAAATGACCGAGGAATTGGGCCAACAACTCAATGAAGATGGTTCTGGACAGGGCAATGGCCTCGAACAGATCGCCAAAGAGATGGAGGAAGTCGAAAAGGACATTGTTAATGGCGCCTTGGATCAATTGACCCTCGACCGCCAACAAGACATCCTTACCCGACTGCTCCAAGCCGAAAATGCTGAGCGCATTCGCGGAGAAAAAGAAGAGCGGGAATCCAAGACAGCACAGGACGTGCAGCGCGATGCCCCCCCTAGCCTCGAGGAGTACGAACGCCGCAAAGCACAAGAGATCGAATTGTTGCGAACAATGCCCGCTGACCTAACGCCGTACTACAAGCAAAAGGTCAACGATTATTTCAATACTTTGGACTCCCCGGAAAGGGAGTGAAGTCACAACATGTCCGTACAGCGACAAATGCATATCGCCTCCCGAATGGAGGGCATCACCGAAGTCGAAGGGTTAATCAACGAACTCTGCGAGGAGTTTCACGTCGACGAGACCCACTACGGTGAGATTCTGATTGCCATGACCGAGGCGGTCAACAACGCCATCGTACACGGCAACAAACTGGATACCAGCAAGATGGTCAACATCCAGGTCAGCGTCGAGGGCCCTGTTCTTGAATTCAAGATCTCCGACGAAGGACCTGGATTCGATTTCGAGAACATCCCCGACCCGACCTCTCCAGAAAACATCGAGAAGCCCAATGGCCGAGGTGTATTTCTGATGAGACAGCTGGCGGACAGCTGCGAATTCGAAGAGCTGGGCAGGATTGCCATCATGCGCTTTGACAACGCCATTCCGCAGATGCAGAGCGCCAACTAATGGCCGAAGAAAGCATCACGTTCCACTTCCAGCACCCCACCTTTCGCCTGCGCCAGCGTACACACGTACGCCAATGGCTGCACAGCTGTGTTCAATCGGAGTCGCAATCCATTGGTTCTCTGCGCTATATGTTCTGTACAGACAACTATATCCAAGACGCCAACCGACAGTTTCTCCGACACGACTACCCCACAGACATCATCACGTTTCCCGACCAGTCAAGCCTCGGTATAGCGGGTGACATTCTGATTTCTGTTGATACCATTCGCGAGAATGCCCGTGTCCATGGATCAACCGTAATCGACGAACTGCACAGGGTCATGGCCCATGGCGCACTTCATCTTCTGGGCCACGACGACACCAGCCCTGCGCTGCAAGCCGCTATGACCGTCCACGAAGACGCCTGGCTCAACAGGCGAAAATTCTGACAAAAAAAAAACGTTCCACGTGGAACATCGACAATGCTAGAACATTATGACGTCATCGTTGTGGGCGGCGGACACGCCGGCAATGAAGCCGCCCATGCCGCAGCAACCCTAGGAAGCAAGGTTCTTCTCGTCAGCATGAACCTCGGGACCATTGGCGCCATGAGCTGCAACCCCGCTATGGGCGGGGTCGCCAAAGGACAAATCCTGCGTGAAATTGATGCCCTCGGCGGAATGAGCGGAAGAATTTCTGACCAAAGTGCCATTCAATTCAGAATGCTCAACCGGTCCAAGGGGCCTGCAATGTGGTCACCGAGAACCCAAAACGACAGACATCAATTCGCCCAAGACTGGCGAAGTGCCATAGAGTCCAACCCCAACATCCACCTGTGGCAAGACATGGTGACCAGCCTGATCATCCAAGACAACACTGTCAGGGGCGTCACCACTCAGCTCGGCATCAACATTCATAGCCACAGCACCATACTCACCTCAGGGACATTTCTGCAAGGCAAAATCCACCTTGGACTACAGCAGTTCTCCGGCGGACGATCAGGTGAACGCGCAGCAGAAGGCATTACCAGCCAACTCGCTGACCACGGATTCATTACCGGACGTATGAAAACCGGGACACCACCGCGGGTAGACGGGCGGAGCATAGACTACAGCAAAACAGAACAACAACCTGGAGAGCCCACCACAGAGGCGTTTAGCTATTTCCGACCCCTGCACAGACTCGATCAGCACCCATGCCACATCACCTACACCAACCCATTGGTGCACGAAAGACTAGCAGCATCTCTCGATGAAAGCCCTATGTTCAATGGTGCCATACAAAGCAAGGGGCCACGCTACTGCCCGAGCATTGAAGACAAAATCCACCGCTTCGCCGACAAGGACAGACATCAAATTTTTATCGAACCTGAAGGGCGCCACACCATTGAAACCTACGTAAACGGCTTCTCTACATCACTGCCCAAAGAGGTTCAACTCAACGCCATGCGGCTCATACCCGGCATGGAGAACGTTCGAATGTTCCGCCCTGGCTACGCTGTCGAATACGACTACTTCCCGCCAACCCAGCTTCACCACACCCTTGAGACTAGAGCGCTCACCAACCTCTATTTCGCAGGCCAAATCAATGGGACCACCGGTTACGAAGAAGCAGCCTGCCAAGGCCTCATGGCCGGCATTAACAGCCACCTCAAACTCAAAAAGCAGGCGCCATTCATACTCGAACGTGATCAGGCGTACATCGGGGTGCTCATTGACGACCTCGTTACCAAAGGCACTGACGAACCGTACCGCATGTTCACGAGCCGCGCTGAATACAGAATTCTTTTGCGACAAGACAACGCTGACAGCAGGCTCACCCCACTCGGCCGCAAACTGGGCCTTATCTCAGAGGCGGACTGGGCCAAATACAACGCCAAGCAAGAAAGCCTCACCCAAAAAGAAAACCTGCTTCACCACGGCAGTGCACTTCCAGAAGAAGTAAACGAACTCCTCACCGAGAACAACAGCTCTCCTATTACGCAGAAGACCAAGTGGAGCCAGCTCATTTCTCGTCCCCACATAAAGCTCTCCGCGCTGATCGCATGCAACGAAGACCTACGGAAAGCCTTTGAGCAAACCCCACCCCACTGGCTAGAACACATTGAGACCGGAGTGAAGTACAAGGGCTACATAGAGAAAGAGCAGGCACAAGCCGACCGGATGCGATCGCTTCAAGACCTTGCACTACCCGTCGACCTCGAATATGCAAGACTGACATCACTCAGCATGGAGGCCAGGCAGAAACTTCAAGACCACAAGCCAAAGACACTTGGAGCAGCTGGAAAGATCAGCGGCGTCTCTGCCTCGGACCTTTCCGTGCTCATGGTGTACCTCGGACGATGATTGTTCCACGTGGAACATTGGGCACGCCATTTTAAGGCCCCTGGGGCGACTTTTTGCCCCCAACGCACCCTTACCCCTCGTTACGCGCGTTTGTTCAAAAACACAAACAACTGAATTTCAACGACTTAAACACACACATACACGCCATGCTGATGAGCGGTACCTTCGCGCCCAGAAGCGCACAACATGAACATGAAGGCCCACCTCTCCCAGCTCGGAATCTCAGAGACAAACCCCGGAACCCAAATTGGCAGCAGCAGCCACAACATTGGTTCCACCATTGCCAGTCAGAGCCCCGTTGACGGGGCCACCATTGGCAGCACAGGGGTGTGCAATGCCTCACTCTATGAAGAAGCCATCACCGCGGCCACAGCCGCAGCCAAAGAGTGGCGGAACATCCCAGCACCACAGCGCGGTGAAGTAGTTCGTCTCTATGGCGAGGCGCTGCGCCAGCACAAAGACGCACTCGGCGCACTCGTTTCTTATGAGATGGGCAAAAGCCTGCAAGAGGGCTTGGGCGAAGTGCAGGAAATGATCGACATCTGCGACTTTGCCGTCGGCCTTTCCCGTCAATTGTATGGCCTCACCATGCACTCAGAGCGCCCTGGGCACCGCATGTATGAGCAGTGGCACCCCCTCGGTGTTGTGGGGATCATCAGTGCCTTCAACTTCCCCGTTGCCGTATGGAATTGGAATACCGCACTCGCTTGGGTCTGCGGAAACGCCTGCATTTGGAAGCCTTCTGAGAAGACGCCCCTGACTGCAGTGGCCTGCCAAAACATCTGGAATGAAGTCACGGCAGACCTCGATTACGTGCCCCAAGGGCTTTCCTGCATCATCCAAGGCGACTATACGGTCGGAGAGATGATGACCCACGACAAGCGTGTCGCCATGGTTTCTGCCACAGGCTCCATCCGCATGGGCAAGATTGTGGCCCAAGCTGTGGCCGCACGGCTCGGCAAGAGCCTCCTTGAACTTGGGGGCAACAACGCCATCATTGTAGAACCAGATGCGGAGCTCAAAATGGTCGTGCCTGGTACCGTATTTGGCGCAGTCGGCACATGTGGCCAGCGCTGCACTTCCACACGCCGTCTCATCATTCACAGCAGCATTTATGACAAGGTGGTCGATGCGCTGAAGAGCGCATACAGCCAGCTCAGAATTGGCGACCCACTCGACCAGAACAACCACGTCGGCCCACTCATCGACCATGACGCAGTAGCCGCATACAGCCAGGCCTTAAACGACGTTGTCGCCCAAGGGGGTAGCATCCTAGTGGAAGGGGGTGTGCTCACAGGACCAGGATATGAGTCCGGATGTTATGTGAAGCCAGCCATCGCAGAAGCCACAAACGACATGGCCATCGTGCAGCACGAGACGTTTGCTCCCATTCTGTACGTCATGAAATACGACACCTTGGAGGAGGCCATTGGCATGCAAAACGGCGTGGTACAGGGGCTCTCGTCTGCCATCATGACCACCAGCCTTCGCAGCGCCGAACGCTTCCTCTCTGCGAACGGCAGTGACTGCGGAATCGCCAATGTCAACATCGGCACAAGCGGTGCGGAGATCGGAGGCGCTTTTGGTGGTGAAAAGGAGACCGGCGGCGGCCGCGAATCAGGCAGTGACGCCTGGAAAGGCTACATGCGCCGGCAAACCAACACCATCAACTACAGCACGGAGCTGCCCCTCGCTCAGGGCATCAAGTTCGACTTCTAATGGCACCGATCGGCCGACGCACAGCCTCTGCAGCCTCGTTGCTGTGGGGCGCTCTACTGCTGGTACAATGTGGGGGTGTTGACCCTACCGCGGGTAAGCTGGCGAGCCGGGCAGCAGAAGGGTGGGGGGCGCTTGTTTTCCACCTCGCAGACGGTGCATTGGCCCGCATTCCAGCCACAAGGGATACTGTGGGAATCACACTGTCCAACGGAGCCGAGCGCATTGTACTCGCTCGAGATAGTGGCGGTTGTTATCAGGTTCCTGTATTTGATGGGCGCCTGTGTTTATCGGAAGACGCGGTGGGCCAATGGACCGACCCTTTGCGAACAGGGGAGGAGTTGTACTCAGTGGACGTCGAATGGGTGCCTTCAGCGCGGCCACGCATTGTTGCAGACACTGCGACGCAACGTGAGGTCTGGCGCATGGAATTCGGCCTCAGCAACCCTTGGTACGGTGACCTGGTGTTCACCAATCACTCCGATGGTTCTGCTACAGGCACCATTGAGACCGCCACAGGGGACTTTCGGTTCCTCCACGGCCACACCACCGAGGACAAACTCACGCTACAGACGTTTGACGGCGCTCACCTGTTCCTTTTTACCGCCGAGACCCATATCTCAGACAGTCTGGTCAATGGCGTGTTCTACAGTGGCAACCACTACAGCACCCCATTTAAAGCCCATCGCCGCACAGACAGTGACCCCGCGCTTTCCGAAGGAAACCAGGCGGCCTGGACCGCGTTGCCGATTGGCTATACGGGGGAAGACCTGAGCGGAAGCACACAACATTGGTCGTGGGATCCAGCCGATTCCATCACCCACATCATCAGTGTCATGGGCAGCTGGTGTCCCAACTGTATGGACGAGCACCGCCTGTTGGTCAGTCTCATGGACGGGTACCCCAATGTAGCGGTACACACCCTCGCCTTTGAACGCGGATTGGACCGTCCAGAAGGTCAGCGAAAGGCCCTCGAGAGGTTGCGACGCTATGTCCAGCAAATGGACCTTGAGCGCTTTGGTGATCGCTGGCAAGTCCGACTCGCTGGGCCCGCCTCAAAAACCGAAGCCCAGCAGCGTTTGCCCTTTCTCGACAAGGTGGTCAGCTTCCCTACAACCGTCGTCATGCGACCGGGCTCCGACGCCCCCTGGATTCACAGCGGGTTCAATGGCCCCGCAACGGGTGCCAAGTATGACCTTGAACGCTTGCGGTTTGTAGCCGCAATTAGCGGTTCGAAGGAAAGTCGTTGACGACGTCCACCTCCAACTTCTCGGCACGGTTGGCCACTTCCCAGGAGGTCATAAAGACCAGGCGGCCGATCTCGGCCATCTTCGGGTAGCGAATTTTGTCCGGGGTATCGCCCGGGCCATGGTAGTCCTCATGCACCCCACTGAAATAGAAGATCACCGGGATGTTGTGCTTGGCAAAATTGTAGTGGTCACTGCGGTAGTAGAACCTGTTGGGATCGTCCGGTGCATTGAAGGTGTAGTCCAAGTCTAGTCCGATGTAGGCCGCATTCACAGCTTCGCTGATGTTGTGAAGGCTCGAGGACAGCTTGTCACTGCCGATCAAGTATACATACCGATCATTGTCTGCGTGGGCCTCATCAAAACGCCCTACCATGTCCATATTCAGGTCGCACACGTGCTGCTCCAATGGGAAAGCGGGGTGGTCACTGTACCATTCGGAACCCAACAGGCCTTTTTCCTCGCCCACAAAAGCAATGAACAAGACCGAACGCTTGGGGCCCTTTCCAGCTTTGGCAGCGGTCATCCAGGCTTGTGCGTTTTCCAACAAGCTCACTGTGCCGCTTCCGTCGTCATCCGCACCATTGTAAATCAAGCCCTCCTTGTCGACGCCTACGTGGTCATAGTGGCTCGTCAACACCACAATCTCATCCGACAATAGACTGTCACTACCCGGCAACAACCCCCAAACATTCACGGCCTCAACCTCATCCACATTGCGGGCCAGATGAAGCTCCATGGCCCCCATGTCTGTGCCGCTCAACTTGCGCTTGGGCCACTTTTTTCTCACGTCCTTCATGGATTTCCAGCCAGTCATGCGCAGCAAAACCTCTTCAGAAATCAGCAACGTCGGCAAATCTGTGCCTGCCCCATCCCGTTGGACATCCAGGCGCATACGTTCCCGGCTCAACCAGGGCACCAAACGAGAACTCATCACCGCATAGTCCTCAGAAGCCACGATGATCGCAGACGCACCTAAGCTGTCTGCCAAAACCCGCTTTTTAGACGGGTCCTTGCTCCATGCGCTCGGTGCACTGCCTCCCGAAAGGGTATACCCCTTTTTTTCATTTCCGGGCTCCCCAGAAATCATCACCACCGTTTTGCCTTTAACGTCCAATTCAGCGTAATCATCCCATTCGCCATCCTGAATCCCGTAGCCCACAAACACCGCATCTGCCAACACATCATTGACCTGGATACCTGGATAAGGCAAGAAGTCATTCTTGTAGACGAGTTTTTCGGATCCAACCGTCAGGATTCCACCCATGAGCTTGCTGATTTTCAGTGGCACGGGTTGGAAATAACTGCCTTCCACAGGAAGCAATCCCATGTCCTCAAATTTTCCGGCCAAGAAGTCCGCGGCTTTGCGCTGCCCAGGTTTCCCGGTTTCCCGGCCCGCCATCGAGTCAGACGCCAAGATGTGCAAGAGG
The DNA here is from genome assembly GCA_022428205.1 of Flavobacteriales bacterium. Taxonomy (GTDB): domain Bacteria; phylum Bacteroidota; class Bacteroidia; order Flavobacteriales_D; family Sanyastnellaceae; genus UBA8752. The sequence goes on along the minus strand of JAKMCW010000030.1, from coordinate 7,813 downwards.
CCCGAAAGCTCATCTGCAGTGATCGTATTGGCCCACTGTTCAGCACTGTCCGTATGCTGAAGGGTTTGGGCAGAGATCCTATGGTTCCACCCTGTACACAGGACCAAAAATGTGAAGAGAACGTAGCGGTTCATGCGCATGAAATTTTAGAGACGCGGCGTTCGTGTCGGCCGCCTTCGAATGGGGTGTCTAGAAATGCGGCCACGCAATCCAATGCGTCTGAAATGGCCAAATACCGGGCAGGTAAACACAAGACGTTTGCGTTGTTGTGTTGTCTGGCCAGTACCGCGATGTCGGGTCGCCAAGCGATGGCCGCGCGGACATCCGCGTGCTTGTTGGCCGTCATGGCCACGCCGTTTGCCGATCCACAAATGAGGATGCCAAATCCTTGATCTGCAGTCACCCCTTCAGCCAAAGGGTGCGCATGATCGGGGTAATCCACACTGCCACCATCAGGTGTACCGTGGTCCACAATTTCCATTCCGCGCTGCTCGAGCCATTGGATGATTTCCGTCCGCAGGGCTCCCGCCGCGTGGTCATTTGCCAAGTGAATCCTCATGCTCCCAAGTTCCCCTTTACTTGGCGATGCGCCATCCACATCAAAATGTGAATTCGCACCTTTCGCTGTTGGAAACCCGATAGAAAGAAAATTTGGTAGTCTGGTCCACTTAGAGGCTTATCTAAACCATTGGATTGACCCACAATTTTGGACGTCATCTTCTGCCCAGAATGCACACAGGAAAAGGCTGGATGTGCACACCATGATGTACCATCAAATACCCTTGTTTGAGGTTCTCCCCAAAATGCGCCCCATTGTTAATTGATCCAACATCAATCTGGTACTCAACACTTTCAACCTTTCAATAACTCGTGATAAGACCTCAAATTCTGTGGATGATCATCGCCTCCAAATTGAATCGCCAGGAGTTATCAGACCTTTCAACAGACCTACTATACCTATGACTTCTTTTCTAAAGAAAAATGAATAATACATAGTTGGGGTAAAAACCCATGAAGGAGGAGAATGAGGTTGGATGTCTCATCCGAACTTGCGGATGTGATTCCGAAGTGGAAATATGGTGTGCTCGTAGGATGGTCGGTGATCCTGTGTCTTGAAGTCTGGGCCCAGGATAGCACAGCGGTGGAGTACAGATTTCCAAATGGGGCGGTGAGCAGTGAAGGATGGCTGATCAATGGCATTCCGGCTGGGTTTTGGCGTTCCTTTTACGAGGATGGAACGCGCAAGAGTGAAGGAAACTGGACGAAAGGCGCACTGGATGGTGATTGGGTGTTCTACGATGAAAAGGGCAGGGTAGAGACGACGTTGGGTTACCGCAACGGTTTGAAAGATGGAGAGGAGCAGCACTGGGATAGCCTGGGCACATTGGTGCGTTCACTCCCCTGGGCCAGCGATACGGTCAACGGTTGGGAGCAAGTATTCAATGCCTTTGGCATTGAAGTGGAACGCATTCCGTGGAATGCAGGAGAAAGAGAAGGCGTTGCTTTGGAATATGCGGTGGAGAATGGGGCCCAGGGTCGCATCATTCGGCGTTTGGGTTACCGATCGGATTTGCTGCGTTGGGTGGAGGACATCAACCGTTTCGATGACCAGTCCAGGAAGACCGGAAAATGGATGACGTTTTGGCCAAATGACCGGGTCCGAACAGAAGGTCCTTATGCCCGTGGCTTGAAAGAAGGCGTATTCAAATACTTCAACCGAAACGGAGATTTAGACAAGACGGAGACTTACAAACGGGGAGAGAAAGTCGTGGACGCTCCACAGGCTGTCGCATTGGATTTGAAAAAATCCTTTCATCCCAACGGCGAGGTTTCCCGTTGGGGACCCTGGCGAGAAAACACCCCCATGGGCACGCATCGGTTCTTTGATGAGTCTGGCCATTTGGTGGAAGTCAAGGTGTTCCGTGAAGGGGTATTGGATGCGGTTGGAATGTTGGATAGTCTCGGCCGACGTACAGGTGATTGGACCTTGTTTTGGCTGGACGGATCGCGCAAGGCAGCAGGTTCATATTTGGAAGGTGTGCGTGATGGAGCCTGGGTGTTCTATGCCAAAGATGGACGGGTGGAACAAGAAGGGGGCTATCGCAAAGGCGAGTGGCACGGACGTTGGAAATGGTACCACGACTCGGGCAGGCTACACCGCGATGAACAGTATCGAAAGGGCAGAGAGGACGGAGAGTTTATAGAGCTTTCTGCAGCAGGAGACACCTTGGCAAAAGGCCTTTATGAGCGGGGTTTGAAGCAAGGGGAGTGGTTGGAACACGTCAATGATGACCTGCGATTGGGACGTTATCTCGATGGAGAAAGAGACGGTTTGTGGCGGGAGACTTCTTCAGAGGGTGACTTGCGATTTGAAGGTGAATACGTGGCGGGTATTCCCACTGGAGAGCACATCACATATTGGCCAAATGGTGTCCGGTCATCCGTGGGTTCTTATGAAGGGGGGTTGCCTCAAGGAAATTGGCGTTACTTCGATGCCATGGGTGTGGTCCAGTTGGTTCGGCAATACCGCAGTGGCAGGATTTTTAAGGTCAACGGCTCCAAAACGGATCGATGAATTCTAACTCAGGTAAATCATCTCACGGTTCGGCATGGCCATCTCTTTGGATGGATTCCTTGCCGTCAGCCATGCTGTTGCTGCGCGGTGATGAAGTGGTGGATGCCAATGACAGGGCGCGTTTTTTGTTGGGCTTGGAGTGGGGTTTTGAGCCCTTTAATTGGTTAAAGGCGCCGCTGTTCAAGTGGCGGCAGGAAGACCAGTCTTACTACGCTGCGCGGTGGGGAGACGTTGCAGAATCAGAGAAGGAGCCCGTTCGGATGGAGCTGACCGTGAGCCGAAGTGGCGGCTCTTCTTTTCAGTGTGAAGTCAGGCTTTCCCCGGGCCCAGAGGGCTATGGATTGCTCCAAGTGGTGGACATCAGCGAGCAGCAGTTCCGCCAACAAGCCCTGCAGGACCGAGAAGCCCATTATCGCCGATTGAATGACATCGCCCAAGAAGGCATTGTGTTGGTTCAGGACAAGGTGGTCTTGGACGCCAATAGCCGTTTTTTGGTGATGATGGGGTTGGAACACCCAGACGAAGTCATTGGAGACACCATTGAACAACTCGGCTTTAAGCGGCTCGGCAACCTGGAACCCATTCCCGGAAGTGGGGTTATCGACCGAGGCGATTGGACGTTGACCAACAAGCACGGTGAGTTGCTCCATTTGGACATCGGAAAAGGCCGATTGGAAGATGGATCGGAAGTCTGGATGATGTACGATGTCTCTGATCGCAAGCGCATCGAGTTTGACCTCGTACAAGAGCGCGAACGATTCAGATTGTTGGTACAGAGTTCACCCAACGGGATTGTGATCTTGGTCGATGAAGTGATTCGCTTTGCCAACCCTGTGGCCAACACGCTGTTTACCAATCATGAATTGGAGGGCATGCGTTTCGGGCATTTGTTTCCCGAAACACTGACCGATAGAATTGATGCATCGGTACGGGAAACCCGCCTCGGCAGAAACATTCCGGAATGGGAAATTGAGTTGCCGGGTGGCAAGAGGGTCATGCTGAAGTGGAAACTGACCATTTTTGACGGTCAGCCCGCTGTGCAGGTCAACATTTCAGATGTGACGGACCGCTACTCGCTGATGCAAGAACGCATTCGTGCCGAGGTGGCTGAAGAAGCGAATGAGCAGCTGACCCAGGAGATCGAACAGCGCATTGCGGCAGAGTCTGCCTTGAAGGGCGCCACAGCACGTCTGCGCTCAATTGTAGAGTCTGGAGAGGATTTCATCATCTGGACCGCATCGGAAGACCACAGCGTCACCAGTGGAAATGCCAATTTTGACGGCTGGTTGGGTTTTGATGGCGCCACAATGGACAGCGACCAAAAGAGCCAGGCTTTGCGCGCGTTGCTGGAGCAGAGCGCGGCATTCAATGGTTTCGATGTCAAGGACAGGTTTGCGCGGGCGCTCGGCGGCAAGCCACAGCGTTTTGAGTGGGCTGTGGGCATGGATGAGGCTGACGGACAGCGCCGCTGGTTGCAGCTCTTTTTGAACCCGATTGAATCTCCCAAGGGGATGCAGGAAATCAGTGCGATCGCTTACGACATCACTGAACGAAAGCGCATTGATAGAAGGATCAGGGAGGCTTTGAAGGAAAAAGAAATCTTGTTGCAGGAGGTTCACCACCGCGTCAAGAACAACCTGCAAATCATCCACTCGATTCTGAATCTGCAGAAGAAGTTTGTGAACGACGACAAAACGATTGTGGGCTTGGAAGAAATCCAAAATCGGGTGTCTACGATGAGCATCATCCACGAGACACTGTACCAAAACACGGACGTCTCACGCATTGGGTTCCCGAGCTACATCACGCGGATTGCGGGCAACATCATCCAAAGCTACCACAGCAGCACGCAGGTGGAGTTGGTGACGGAGTTGGACCCTGTTGAAGCGCCGTTGGATCAGGCGATTCCATGTGGATTGATCCTGAATGAGTGGGTGTCAAACGCGATGAAATACGCTTTTGAAGGCCGGGAAAAAGGGACGATTACGGTGAGATTGAGCGCGACGGACATCGAAGGAAACGGGGACGAAGAAGAGATCCAAATTGAGGTAAAAGATGATGGGGTTGGATTGCCAGAGGGCTTTGATTGGAACACGAGGGATTCCTTGGGTTTATATCTCGTTCAAGCGTTGAGCGAGCAACTTGATGCGGAGTTGAAAGCAGAATCTGACGATGGTACCCGGTTTTTGATTAGCTTTCGGCGGCCTAAAAACCTGTTTGAAGGATGAACACTTGTGTTCCATCGAACTATTCCAAATGGGTTGACCAAAACCTGAACAGCCATGTCCATTAATATTCTGGTCACTGAAGACGAGAGCATCGTCCGCAAGGACATCGAGCAAACGCTAGAAAAAATCGGTTACAACGTTGTCGCGACAGCTGACAATGGTGAAGACGCAATAGACCTTGCAGTGCGATACAGGCCTGATGTCATTTTGATGGACATCATGCTGAAAGGCGACATGAACGGTATTGCCGCCGCTGAAGAGATCAAGCGGACATTGGATGTCCCCATCATTTTCTTGACTGCATATGCAGACAGGAGCACGTTGGGAGAAGCCAAACTGGCCGAGCCCCATGGTTATGTGCTTAAGCCGTTCAAGGATGTCGATTTGCAGACGAGCATTGAGATGGCCATCCACAAGTTCTCAAAGGAGCAGGAGGCCAAGATGGAGAACGAGTTCCTGCGGAACATGGCGGAACACAAGGAGTCCGCTGAATACCTCTTCGTCAAGAACCGCAGCCGGTTGATGAAGATTGACCACAATGACCTCCTGTTTATCGAAGCATTGAAAGATTACGTGGTGGTGCACACTCCAGAGCAGAGCTACACCATTCACAGTACGATGAAGGATGTGGAGAACAAGCTCAATGAGCGCCGCTTCATGCGGGTGCACAGGAGCTACATCGTCAACCTGGACGCCATCCACAGCATCAAATACTCCATGATTCAGGTGCGCAACATGGAGAAAGAAATTCCCATCGGAGGCAGCTACAAAGACTTGTTGGCCAGTCGGATCAACCTGCTCTGAGCAACGACCACTCAAGACAAAAACCTCGGCCTGAAAACCGGGGTTTTTTTGTGCCCTATTGGTGGTTGTTGACCGAAGTGATGGGCGGCCTTAAAAGGCTTCACCAATGAAGATGTAGATGCCCTGGCCCTCTGGCGTGAACGCCACATCGATGCGGGTGTAGATGTCTTTTTCAGGGAACAAGAGATACCGCAACCCTGCGCCGCCGGTGGGCAGGAATTGGTTCCACTGAAAGCTGTGCTCCTCTCCAAACACCTGTCCGGCGGCCAAAAACACGCTGGCACCGATGCTCTTGGAAAAGGAGAAGGGCAGAATGCGGTACTCAACCTGTGCGGCGAGAAGGTGACGGTCCCGGTATCTGCCGAGGTAAAACCCGCGCATGAGGCTTTCACCCCCCATGAGAGACAGCATATTGAAGGGCGGGTTTCCCGCCGTGAACTGGCCATATAGCTGTGCGGCAAGGACCGTGTTTTCTTTGATGGGCCTGTAGATGCGGTTGTCGACGATGTAGGAGGTGAAGTTGAACGCGCTGCGCGTTTCGGAGCTGTAATTCAAAAAGGCCCACTCGCTGTAAAGCCCTTTGCGGGGATTCATGGCGTTGTGGATGTTGTCATACAGGACACCGAGCCCTACACCGAGGTTGGTGGAGCCCTGTGCACCCACCGCGGGAATCGCCATCCCGGGCAATGCATCGCTGCTGGCCTCGTAGTGTACGTTGTTGAAGGCCTGGTAATCGAGTTCGAGGCCCACATAGAGCGAGGGCCATGTTTCGCGCAGCAGACGCTCACGCAATAAGATATACTCTCCGTCGATCAGGCTTTGGTATTCCGAGGGGCTATCCTTACCCACTCCGTAATAGAGCAACGGGAAACTCTGGTAGCGCGCCCGCCCATAGAAAAACCACTTGTTGTCATCTGTGTAGATCGCGTGGTCTAACCACAACCCATACTGATTTTCGAGGGTGTAAAAAGTGAAGGCTTTGATTTCGCTGAGCCGGTTGCTCAGGTCGCGCTTGGCGGAATAGACATACAAGCTGGACACCCCAAACTCCCAGTTGGTTTCGGGGGAGAACGCCAGGGTGGGGTAGTTGATGAACTTGGGTGCGGCAGGGTCATCATTGACCCCGCGAACATTGTCCAAAATGCGTTGAAGCAGGGGTTTGGGCGTGGCCTCCTCCTGTGCGAAACACGGTGTGCAGACAGCCAGCATAAGGAGGATTCCGAGGGTGTTGCGTTTCGCAGCGATCATAGATCCAAAGTAGGGGTGAAGGTGAGGCCTCGGCATTTCAAGACCGTGATTTATCTCACTCTTACAGCAGATTGAGTTTGTCTGTGTCGGAATAAAAAAGCCCGGTGCATCGCACCGGGCTCGTTTGGCTCCCCCACCTGGACTTGAACCAGGGACCTACTGATTAACAGTCAGTCGCTCTAACCAGCTGAGCTATAGGGGAATGCTCATACCCTCAAAAGAGGGAGCGCAAAGATACGCCGTTTCTCCATTTGTTGCAATGCCCAGCGGCTCAGAAACACCTCCGCTATCTTTGCGGCTCAATTTTGAACGATGTCATTTGATTCATCCTCTGTTTTGGCCGTCGGCACTGTGGCCTTTGATTCGATCGCGACACCATTTGGATCGCGTGAGCGCATCGTAGGAGGCGCCGGAACCTATATCGGTTGGTCGGCCAGTAGGCTCGGTGTTCAGACGGGTCTTGTGAGCGTGGTGGGGGACGATTTCCCACAGGATGAGCTCGATACCATGAAGCGCGCAGGCATGAAGCTGGAAGGCATTGAATGCAAGAAGGGTGAGCGCAGCTTCTTTTGGTCCGGTTCATACCACATGGACATGAATGGCCGGGACACCTTGGAAACAGAGCTCAACGTTCTCGCTGATTTCAAACCCGTGATCCCCTCGGAATGGCAGGGGGCCCAGTGGCTCATGTTGGGCAACATCGATCCCGCTTTGCAGGCGTCGGTATTGGACCAATTGAGCGGGCGTCCGAAGTTGGTGGTGTTGGACACCATGAACTTCTGGATGGACATTGCCATGGAACCGCTCAAGGCGGTGATTGCCCGCGTTGATGTGTTGACCATCAATGACGAAGAAGCGCGACAGCTGTCCGGAGAACGGAGCTTGGTCAAGGCGGCCCGTCAGATTCTGGAGATGGGCCCGCGTTACTTGATCATCAAGAAGGGTGAACACGGCGCCT
>JAKMCW010000026.1 GCA_022428205.1 Flavobacteriales bacterium | reverse complement strand
CGTCAGGCCGGCGAGGTAACTGCACCCTGGCAGGTCACGGGATGGCCGTCGCGCCACAAAATCCACAAGCCGCTGGGCCGGAGCCCGCTGCGCTCCACCCGCTGCTGTGTGGCATGCGCGTTCGACTGCGCGCTGAAAACCCAAGGCCCCGAGGGCATCCGTGTGGCCTTGCGCATCGAGATCATCATCGCTAACCGTCGTCACGATGCCGCTGTTGGCCCATGGGTTGTTGCGCCGTGAAGGACTCCACCCGTTGGTCACGACCTCGCCATTTTCGGTGGCGCAAGGTGCGATCACGCCCCCTGGACACATGCAAAATGAAAAAACACCGCCTCCTTCAGCCTGGGTCACCAAGGAATAGGCGGCAGGAGGAAGCCCCAGTTCTGCAGAAGGTGTATCGCCCTTCAACTTGTACTGACGCGCATCTACCCAGCTTTGGGGATGTTCAATCCGGACACCCAAGGCAAAAGGCTTGCGCTCCAGCGACAGTCCCGCTGCGTGCATCCATTCGAACACATCCCGGGCACCATGACCGGTGGCCATCACCACGGCTTCCCCTCGGATTTCACCAGTGCTTGTATCCACACCTGTGACTTGCCCATCAGGAGCGCGCAGGAGTCCGGTCACCCGACAATTGAACACCACCTCACCTCCGCAAGACAAGATGCGTTCTCGCATGGCAGAAATGATGGCGGGGAGCTTGTTGGTCCCGATGTGGGGATGGGTATCCACCAGGATGTCCGGGTCAGCACCGTGTTCGACAAACCAGCCCAACACCGTCCGCCAGCTCCCGCGTTTCTTGGCCCGCGTATACAGTTTGCCGTCGGAATAGGTGCCCGCACCACCTTCTCCAAAGCAGTAATTCGAATCGGGATCCACATGGCCCTCGCGGATCAGACGAACCAGGTCGCGTCGGCGCTCTCGAACAGGCCGTCCCCGCTCCAAAACGACAGGCTTCAATCCCAACTCGATCAACCTCAGGGCGCAATACAGACCAGCAGGACCAGCACCGACCACAACCACACGCGGCGCGGTTGCCACGTCTCGCCAATCACCAAAAGTCATGGGAACCTCGTCCACATCAAGCCCCACCAACATCTCCACCACTGCAGGGCGGCGGCGGGCATCAAGGCTCCGCTTCAACACGGTAAACGTCTCGAACTGTGCTCCTTGTTGGCGCAGTGCAGATGCGATGGCCTCCTCGTCCCGCGACTTGAGTGGCGGCAACCTCACCATCACCGAATCCGGTTGACGTTGCTCGGGCCTTTGTTCAGGTTTGGGGCTGTTCATTTCCACCGGCAAAATACGCGTTGGGTCCTCTGCGGAAGGGACAACAGGGCAGTTAGCTTTGTTGTAATGGCCTCCACACAGGTTCCCGAATTGGACATCAAAGACCGCGGCATTGCGCGAGATGTCATGCTTCAACTGCTCGATCAACTCCTGTTGCCCAGGCTGATCGAGGAAAAAATGCTGAGCCTGCTGCGACAAGGCCGAATCAGCAAGTGGTTTTCCGGCATGGGCCAGGAAGCCATTTCCGTGGGATGCACTGCGGCGCTCGCCTCTGATGAAGTCATCCTCCCCATGCACCGCAACCTTGGCGTGTTCACCACAAGGGGGATCCGATTAACCCAGCTGTTTGCCCAATTCCAGGGCAAGGCGTCCGGGTTTACCCAAGGGCACGACCGCAGCTTTCACTTCGGCACCATGGAGCACAACATCGTGGGCATGATCAGCCACCTCGGACCACAATTGGGCATTGCCGATGGCATCGCCTTGGCGTCCAAAAACCGGGGCAGCGGAAAGGCCACCTTGGTCTTCACGGGTGATGGCGCGACCAGCGAAGGCGACTTTCACGAGGCGTTGAACGTCGCGAGCGTGTGGGAATTGCCGGTGATATTTTGCATCGAGAGCAACCATTGGGGCCTGTCGACACCGAGCAGCCAGCAGTTCCGCTGTGCCCAGTTCATCGACAAAGCGGCGGGATATGGCATCCCCGCAGAAGACGCGATCCGGCTCAATGGCAACGACATTCTCGAAGTCTACGAGACCGTCAGCAAAGCGGCGGCTTCAGTGCGCGAGCGTCCCCGCCCCATCATGCTCGAGTTCGACACTTTCCGTCGACGTGGTCACGAAGAGGCCAGCGGCACCAAATACTATCCCGAAGGCCTGATCGAGGCCTGGGAGCGGCGCGATCCGGTGGACGCTTACACTGCCTTCCTCATCGAACAAGGCCACGTCACCGAGGAGGCCATAGAAGCACGGAAAGAGGACATCCGCCAAGACATCGCTGCTGGATTGAAAGCAGCCGAGGCCGAGCCCGACGTGCAGCCTGATGCCCAACACGAGGTAGAACGACTGTTTCGTGGCAGCGCCCCAGAACCCCGCACCCCAGGAACGGAGACCGAAGAATTGCGCTTTATCGACGCGATTACTGCTGGACTCTCCGCTGCCATGGAACGGCACGACAACCTGGTCCTGATGGGACAAGACATCGGTGCATATGGCGGTGTCTTCAAAGTGACCGACGGATTCATGGACCGCTTTGGCGCTGACCGCGTGCGCAATACGCCCTTGTGTGAAAGCGCCATCGTTGGAACTGGTTTGGGACTCTCGATTGCTGGCATGAAGGCCATGGTCGAAATGCAGTTTGCTGATTTCGTCACTTGTGGCTTCAATCAAATCGTCAACAACCTCGCCAAGCTGCATTGGCGCTGGGGGCAAAACGCCGATGTCGTGGTCCGCATGCCAACCGGAGCCGGCGTCGCAGCAGGCCCTTTTCACAGCCAATCCAACGAGGCTTGGTTTTTTCACGTGCCCGGGCTCATGATCGCCTATCCGGCGTTTCCCGAGGACGCCAAAGGGTTATTGGCGACCGCCTTTGACACCCCCAACCCCGTGTTGTTTTTCGAACACAAGGCGCTGTACCGGAGCCTCAGCGGAGCTGTACCCACCAATGATTACAGCTTGCCTTTTGGCAAAGCCAGGCTCATTGGGTCGCCCGACGACGCACTGATCGTGACCTATGGTATGGGCGTGCATTGGGCCTTCGAGGAAGCCGAGCGTTGCCGTGAAGCAGGGTTGGGCCAGGTCGGGGTATTGGATTTGCGCACCCTCGCCCCACTGGACTGGGATGCTGTCTTCTCAGGAGCGCGACAAGCCGGTCGCGTGCTGGTGCTGCATGAAGACAACCTCACCGGTGGCATCGGTGGCGAGATTGCAGCACGCATCCAAGAGGCCTGCTTTGCGCACTTGGATGCCCCTGTGACCCGCGTCGCTTCTCTGGACACCCCCATCCCCTTTGCCCCCAACCTTGAAGCGGAATACCTGCCGAGGCAGCGGCTCGCGTCGGCATTGGATGGGTTGCTGACGTACTGATCAGCCAAAGGCCTCTTATCCACAAGACACTCACATGTGGCCGGCGCTTTTAACTCTGCGCTACTTTGACCACATGGGAACGGTTGAATTAGAAGGTGCTATCCGCAGTATGTTGCTCGACGTGCTGGAACAATGCGCGCGGCAAATGGACGCGTGCCCTTCGGAACGCTCCCTGTTCAAGCCCATCGCATATGCGGCAAATGCCGCCCTTGAAGACTTCGAAAAGAAGTTTGCCCAGACCACCAAAGAACCAGCCCGGTCACTGCAGCTCTTTTACCGGGCGCAAGACATGGCTGCAGAATGGCTCCACAACATCCAAGAACTCAAAAAGGACAGAACGCTCGCAGATGAGCTGGAGTCCCTTCCGACTTGGAAGAGCGCCGACCGCCAGCAACCACTGCGCGTGTCCCGCTGATCAGCGGCGACGAACGACCTGCTGCGGATTTTTAATGGCCTGCTCAATGGTGCGGATGTCCGCCTTCAGCATGCCTTTTTTATCCAAGCGCTTGGCCTGAGCGATAAGGGCCTTGGCCTCTTTCATGCGTCGCTTTGAGCTTTGGATTGCCGCGAGGTTGAGCATGACAGCTGCTTTTTCTTCATCCCGCTTGAGGCCGACATCCAGAGCAGTGCGGAACGCTTTTTCAGCTTCCGAAAGGCTGGACTCGAGCAGGAGGTTGCCCTGCAAAAACCAGTACTGCCCCCGGTTATTGGGCCACAGATGCTTGGGGTTGATGCCCGCCAAAATCTTGCGGGCCTTGTCCATGTCCTGTTGCTGGATACGGAAAGCGACCATGATCATCCGCATGCTCCTCATGGCGGTCAGACCGAAGATGAGGGCGAGCAAGACCATTCCGATGCCGCTCCCCGTGTAACTGGTACGGAACAATTGGATGGCGTAAGCCAAGGAACCAGCGGCCAAGGCGATTTTGAGGATACGGGAGTCGAATGGAATGCGCATGTTGTACAACGGGCCTATATGGTTGGCAGCCGGGTGCGAAACTAAACCGCTTGCGGCATAGATGGCATAAATTCGCGCAACCCGAGTGGCACCATTATGAACCTCATCCGATTCCGCGTCATCATCGACATCGAAGAAGACGTCTTCCGAGATATTCTTATCGGCAAGGCAGCAAGCTTGGAGGACCTGCACCGCGGCATCCTCGCTGCCTTTGATTTCGGCGAAGGTGAGATGGCATCCTTTTTTCAATCCGACGAGGATTGGGGCCGTGGACGGGAGGTTCCCTTGATGGACATGGGCATGGACGATTCCGGCTCCCCCTTTCCCTCCATGCGCACCGTTTCTGTGCACGAAATGGTCACCGTCGCCAACGACCGCATGGTCTATGTCTATGACTTTCTGCGGATGTGGTGTTTCTATGTGGAGGTCATAGGCATCGAAGACGGTGAAACTCCGGAGTATCCGCTGTTGGCCCAAGAATTCGGCAAGGCCCCAGATCAGTTTTCCAAAGATGTGGACCTGAGCGACCTTGAAGCTCCGGCAGCCCCGGCGGAGGATGACGGCCCTTTGCGCACAGGTGATCCCGAACTCGACGCCTATCTCAATGATGACGAAGACGACGGCGACGATGACGGGCCGAGCTTCACCTCTCTTGACGACTTGGACGAAGCCGCGTATTGACTTCCCAGAAAAGCCATTTCAAGAAGCGGGACGCAGCGCCCTTGCTCATTTCCATCGTAGGCCCCACGGCGGTGGGCAAGACCAGCTTGTCGATTGCATTGGCCCAATCCCTCGGCGCTGAAATCCTATCTGCCGACAGCCGACAATTTTACCGGGAAATCCCCATCGGCACCGCCCAACCCACCGAGCTTGAGCGCGCCCAGGCGCCCCACCATTTCGTGGATTTCTTGCCCCTAGAGGAAGAATACAATGCCGGCCGTTTTGCCGCCGAAGCCGTTCCATGGCTGGAACAACACTTCGCCCAAAGACAATCACATGGCCTTGCGCCGGTTGCCATCTTGGTTGGAGGCAGTGGCCTGTACACGCAGGCCATGCAAGACGGGTTCGACGACATGCCGGCTGACCCCGACATTCGCAAGGAACTCAACGCGCTTCACGCCACCGAAGGGCTTGCACCCTTGCTGGAGGAGCTCGAGCGCCGCGACCCCGAGCACCGCCGCGTGGTGGATCCCGCCAACCCCCATCGCGTGATCCGCGCCCTTGAAGTGTGTCGTGCTTCAGGCCAGACTTACACCGCGTTTCGCAAACAGCAAGCCGATACCCGGGTGGTTCATCCCGGTGGATGGACCCGCAGTAAAGGGCGGCCATGGGACACTTTCACCATCGGTTTAGGCGCACCCCGCGCATTTCTGCACGACCGCATCAATACCCGCGTTCTTCACATGATGGAGGCCGGCTGGTTGGATGAGGCCCGCGCGGTCCGCCACCTGCGCCATGTCAACGCCCTGAGAACCGTAGGCTACCCACAGCTGTTCGATGTCCTAGAAGGGCAAATGGACATGACCACCGCCGTGCAGAGAATTCAAGAAGCCACGCGCCAATTCGCGCGGCGGCAATTGACCTGGTTTCACCGGCAAGCCGGGGTGAATTGGGTGGATGCCCGGCGCCCGGAAGACGCTGTGAACCTCGCCCTCGACTTCGTGCAACATGGCGAAATCTGAAGCCCAAAAGGGCCCACAAAGGGGTTTGGCCGGATTTGATGACCAAACGGTCAATGACCTCGAATTCACGGCAATTCGCAGTGGGCTAGAGGCGCTTTGTTCCTCTGAGGCCGCCAAACGCCGGGCCCTGAAGCTGGAACCTACCGCCCATAGGCCGACCGTCCTTGCCGCGCTGGAGTCCACCGATGAACTGAGGCGCATTCGCGTCGAAGGCTACACATTTCCAAGCTTGGCATTTGAGGAAATCAAGGGGGAAATCAAGCTTTTGGAAGTCTCTGGATCGGCCTTGACTGAGGCGGGATTCATGCGCGTACTCCAATGCACCCGTTTGGTCAACGACATCGTGGGCGCCCTCAACGGTCGAGAACGGGCATTTCCCCGGCTGTGCGGGATGCTGGGCACTGTCAGTGAAAACAAGGAGATCGTCAAAGAAATCGAGGCGGTCTTTGACCCCAAAGGCGGGGTCCGAAGCAATGCTTCCGTAGAACTCGCGCGGATCCGCATTAACATGCAGACTGCCCGTCGACAGGTCAATCGGTTGTTTGACAAGGCCATGCGCGCCTGCACCAAACAAGGCTGGCTGGCCGATACCGCAGAAGGCTACATCAACGAGCGGCGCGTCCTCGCCGTAGCGAGCACCCACAAACGCAAGGTGCGCGGATCGGCCATGGGCACCTCCAAAACGGGGTCGGTCACATTCATCGAACCGGCGGACTGCCACCAGGTCAACCATGAGCTGGAAATGTTGCGCGACGATGAACGCCGGGAAATCGTGCGCATCCTCAGGGAATTGACCCAAAGGATCCGCAAACACACCCCCCTCATCAAGGCCCAGCAGCGATTGTTGGTCCAGTTGGATTTCATTCAGGCCAAAGTCAAGCTGGCCCTGTCCATGGATGCCGCAAAGCCCAACCTTGTCAAAGACCTGCGTGTGGACTTGCTGAAAGCGCACCACCCGCTGCTCCTGCTGGCACACCGCAACAAGGGGCTTCCAGTGGAGCCGCAAAACCTCACCTTGCATCAAGGGCGAAGGGTCTTGGTCATCAGCGGACCAAATGCAGGAGGAAAGTCCATCACCCTCAAAATGGTGGGACTGCTTCAGGCCATGGTCCAAAGTGGACTCCTCGTCCCTGTCCATCCTGACAGCGCCTTTGGTTTGTTCAAACAAATCTTGACCGACATCGGGGACAACCAAAGCATCGAGAACCAGCTCTCTACATACAGCTATCGCCTGAACCGTATGAAGGGCTTTCTGGCATCAGCTGGGCGCAACAGCATGTTACTGCTCGATGAGTTCGGGACGGGAAGCGACCCAGAGTTGGGTGGTGCTTTGGCCGAAGTATTTTTTGAGGAGCTCTATGAAAAAGGGGTGTTTGGTGTCATCACCACGCATTACGCCAACATCAAGACCAGGGCCACTCAGATGACCGAGGCCATCAACGGCAGCATGCTGTTCGATGCGGAGACCCTGTCACCCACTTACCACCTCGACCTGGGGCAACCGGGAAGCTCATTCACGTTTGAGGTGGCTGAACTCAACGGCATCCAAGACGCCTTAATCGGCAGGGCCAAGCAGAAGTTGGACCCCCGAAAAGTCAAGCTGGACGGCCTCATCGCCTCCCTGCAAAAAGAAAAGACCCGGCACGCCAAGATGACGGACAGGCAGCTCAAAGCCGAGCACGAGGCGACCGAAGCGAAGCGGGCCTACGAATTGCGCTCTGAGAAACTCGACGAGCGTCAGGAATCGGTTCAGCGCGTGGGACAAGACCAGAACTCAGCGCTCGTGCGGGGCAAAAAACTGCAGCAGTTCATCGACCGTTTCAAGTCAGGCCAGGCCAACACAGCCCTGCTCGAAGACGTCAGGAAATACCTCTCTGTTGAGGCGACCAAGCAAGCAGAGAAAGCGCAAGCCGCAGCACAGAAGAAGGCCGCAGCACAGCAGCGCAAGAAATCCAGGCGCACCAAACAGCACACAGACAAGATTGCCGTGGGCAGCACCGTGCGGCTCAAGGATGGCCGGCAACGCGGAGAAGTGCTCACCCTCAAAGGCAAGAAGGCCACGGTCGCCTTCGGAGAATTCAGAACGCGCGTCGAAATCGACGACCTCGTTTGGATCCGGTGATCAGTCGAGGATGACCCTGCGGGTGATTTGAGCCCCATCCCCCATGTCCACAGAGAGGAGCAGCATGCCCCGAGGCCAGTCTGACACGGAGAGGTGAAGGGCTCCTCCCCACCATTTTTCTGTATGGAGGATTCGGCCAGCGGCATCCCGCACCGTGACAGTAGCGGCCTCTGACCATGCCCCACGCGCCCAACGCAGATGGAGCACATCACGCGCAGGGTTGGGCTGGACCCGCACCTCGCGGGCCAGGTTCATCTGGGCCACATCGACCACGTTCTCGCACGCTTGCTGCGGGCCACATGGCACAGACGCTTCATCGTCGGGATATGCGCCGTGCAATACTGTGGCTCCCGATTCGGTGGGGTCGAGCCACAGGTAGAGCTTCTCGTCTTGCGGATTGGGGTTGTTGTCCCAATGAAAAGACATCTTTCCATAGTAATCCGGCTCGTCAGGGCCAGTGCCGGGACCCGCGCCATTATTGGAACACGCCGACAGCCCGGCTGACAGCGTACCGATGGACAAGCCCTCCTCGTTGAAAAGGTGAGAACCGGAAGAGCCGCCTTCTGTAACGCCGTGTTCCGTCTCCGTTTCAATCCAATAGACGCGCCAATGTGAACCGAACGACCCCAAACTGATGCTCGAGGTGTTCTGTGTGAAGGTGCTGATCTTCTTTACATCCCCTGATGGATGGTGGATGCCCACTCCACTGCTGGAGCCCGATCCACTGGCATCCCATCCGGCGTAGTAGACATCCCAACTCGAGGGGATTTCGTCCTCCACTTCCACGAGCAGAAAGTCTGAACCGTCGAAGTTGTTTCCTTGAATGTCATCTGAGTCCGCTAGCCGAATCACTCCGGTTCTGCGGCGGTTCAGAAACCCATTCCCCTCGCCACACTCTGGACGCTCGTAATTGTAGTACACCTTGAGCAAGGCGAATTCGTCATCGGTAACCTCACTTGCACAGTGCAAGGCGGTCAGCATGTATTGGCGGCAATCGAGGGCGGTCGTGTTGACCATCGCTCCTGAACACAAGTAAGAGCCTCCACTCTCGATAATGGAAAGGCGCACTGTCGCGTCGCGCTGGCACTCCCAGCCCGCAATCTCGGGGCAAGCCACATCCACTTCACATGGACCGCTGCCTCCGCGGGCACCCTCTACATCTCGAAAAAGTCCGGCAGCACCCTCCATGTGCAAGTGCACTTCACTGGCCAGTCCTTCGGGGATGCGCAGGCGAAACACCGCGACTTCACCGGGCACGTCACCAGTGGCAAGGCGGCCGTGGGCATCGTTGTCCCTGAAATCGTAGGGACCCTCTTCCCAAGAGCCATCCGCATTGGTCACCCACATCTCCGCGCCCGGCGGGAGGTGGAAATCGTCGAGGTGCACTGCTACTCCGAGGGCCCCCGGTAGGCGCACCGCTGCGGCATGCGTCGTGGCATAAGCCTCGGGCGCGAGGGCGGCAGCGTGTTCAACCACAATGCCATAAAGATGCTTACCCATGGCTTCTGCCTCCTTGTCTGCACGCTCCCATGCAGCATCCACATCCAGCGCAGGCAACAGCACCTCGGATGCTGGCCATCCCAGCAATTGCGGGGGACACGGGGCTTCATCAGTTTGGCCGTACAGCCCTTGCATGAACAGGACAGCTGCCACGGCAAACGCACCGCGAAGGAGGGGGAATTCAGACATCATTTTGCAGGTTTCGACACAAAAGAAGCATTCTTCCGCTGTGCCTTCCGCAAGATATGCGCCACAATGCGCGTCTCCCATTTTTTGGCATTTCAGGTCCACCGGAGGGACGGTGCCCCCCTGCATCGCCCCTATCTTGCGAACATGAGGAAAACTGCCTTGAATTCGGCTTTGGCCCCATGGATGGTGGGCTGCCTGCTCATCGCCAGCATTGCCCCATTGTCGGCGCAGAAAAATGTGCAGGACCAGGGAGAAAAGTTCAATACCCTGCTCTACTACATGAACCGTATGTACGTGGACTCGGTCGACCTAGACGGGCTGGTAGAGACGGCCATTCGCGGCATGCTCGAAGAACTCGACCCGCACTCCGTGTACATCCCTGCAGAAGACCTCCAACAAGCCGACGAACCGCTCAACGGCAACTTCGAAGGCATTGGCGTTCGGTTCAACATCATGAAGGACACCATCATGGTGGTGTCTACCATAGCAGGCGGACCGAGCGAGCGTTTGGGCATCCTGTCTGGAGACCGGATTGTGGAAGTGGACGGCGAAGTGGTGGCCGGTGTCGGCATCCGAAACAAGGGGGTCATGGAACGCCTCAAGGGCCCGAAAGGCAC
>JAKMCW010000166.1 GCA_022428205.1 Flavobacteriales bacterium | reverse complement strand
GCACCTTGTTGCCCTGCCACGACGTGGTCATGTAGTTGCTTACCTTGGAGAGTAGGTTCGCTGGCATGCCCGGAAGATTGTTAAGGCCGACGAGCTTCTTGTTCTTGTCGCCTTCGAGCATCGGCATAATGATCTGGCCGGTCTTGCGTGTGTGCTCAGCGGTGAAGTCGTTGAACTTATCCGACAGCGTCCCCATCCCGGCTTTCTGGAGCCGCTGCTCCGCACCGTCAATGAGGGCACGCAGCGCTTTTTGCACGCCGACTGTAGCCCGTGATCCGGTAATCATCTCCGAGATAGTCTTAGCCATCTCTTCAGGGACTTTCTTGGTGAGGCCAAGGTGATCCTCAATCGCACCAGCGGCTGATGGTGGCAGCTTGGTCTCGGAGGCGACCAGCTCCCAGAACGATGCACCAACCCCCGATTCCAGCACTGCGTCCTCGTCTGCCTCAATCGGGAGATCCGGCGCCCGAAGGCTGCGGATGTCGTCGCCGTTGAAGATGGCAAAGACGGGGCGAGCTGCGCCCTCATCGTTAATGGTGCCTGCGATACCGTCATAGCCAGCCGACCGAAGGCGCTGGATGATGACGTTGCGCGCTTGACCAGAACCAAGACCAGCTCGCTCAAGCACGTCGACCGCGTGCATGAACAAATCGTCACCGTCCGTCACGTCCTCGAGCGTCTGGCCGAAGAGCAGCCCAGCGCGCTGATCTGCGTCTGTGATGGCGCTGGCCAGCAGCTTGGTCATCTCGCTGTTGGGGCCGTACTGGGCGGTCTCTTGGAAGTTGGCGATAGACTGAGCGCGGGTCACAACGGGGGCCACGTCATCAAAGCTGCGGCCCGTGTTGTCCAGCTTTTCGAGTAAGCCTTCACGCTGGTCGAGCAGGGTAGATACGCGGTCTCGTGCCGCTAGTGCTTCGGCGCTGGTCTCTGCCATGGCCTGCTGGCCACGCAACCGTAGGAGGTCTTCGTCGATGCTGGCCACACGCTCGATCAGATCTTGAGCTTGTGCCTCCATGCCGGTGCGAGCTGGGATGTCACCGTTCTTGGTGCGCAGTGCGCCAACGGGATCGGAGGAAACGTAGGTCGCCATGCCAAACATGCCATTGGTTTGAGCACGTCCTTGGTTGTCGACCGACAACCCTCTACGCACGGGGACGTATAGCGCAGTGGGCATTCCGTTCGGCAACACGTTGAACGCGCCCTTGGTAAAGCGCTGGATGCCAGCACGAAGTTGGGTCGTACCGTGCTTCAACACCTCGGAGAAAGCATCTGCTGCGACCTCGGGGGCCACAGCATTGCCCACGCCGTGCATTGCAGTGATTGGGCGCTTGTTGGTTGCGAACATGTCCCCATAAATGGTCAGGCCGGGGTACTTCTTCCGCAGAGATTTGCTGGCCACAAGTCCGTTGGCGAGGTAGCCGGTGCGGTCCATGTAGTTTCGAGCGCGCTGCAGGAAAACGGAGCGGTCTGGGCTGTTTGGGAACACGCGGTCAAAGGTGGTCTTGCCTGAGAGGAGCTGCACTACGGCGTCCGCCATGAACTCGTCCGCTGGGCGGCCATTGATTGAGTTGAGGTCAAGGTCGTTGCTGCCACGGATGGCCAACAAGGCAAGGTCGCGGACAGTGTCTTCCCCGTTCTTGAGGCCCAACGCAATCTGGCGCAGCTGGGTACGCAAGTTACGATACAGTGGGCTGTCTTCAGTTAGGGCAGGGCCGCTGGGGTCAGGCTGTAAGCCGAACAGTGGGGCAAGCACGCTCTCACGCGCTGGGCCGTCACCAGCCTTTGTGCCGCCGACCAAGTTCATTGTGCGGAAGAACAGCTGACGCATGGTGGACGCTGTCTCGTCGTCCCGGCGGACGTTCATCTTTTCTTGCAGACGCTGGATCTGTGGCCGTGCGTTGAGCGACACGCCGTCTTGGTTCAGACCGTTCTCGGAAATCTCAGTCAAGCGCAAGGCGTCGACCATGCCATCTTGTGGAGCCATGTTCTCCTTGCCGCCCACGCTGCGGTAGGCAGCACGGTACTTCGCGAAGTCGTCCATGTCGTTCGCGTGGAAGCTGGCCAACATCATGGAGTACAGCTTCGCAGGATCACTGAGGGACGTGTCGAGCGCGGGGCCATCATAGACTGGCTCGGCATCGAGCTTGCGCTTGATGAGTTGCGCGATAGCACGCTCCTGTCCGCCCAGTGGGCCTGTGCGTGGCGTGAAGTCCAGTAGGCCTGCCAATTCCTCGACAGACGCATCGACTGGGACCGACGCCTTGGCAGCGTCTTTAGCTAAGGTTTCGTCCGTTTTGTTTACGTTGCTTGGGCTGAATGCGCTGTTTGCGAACACCTTCCAACGGCCCTTCTTGAGAGCAGTCTTCTCAGCTTTGGATGGGCCGATACTGGCTTTTGCGTTCTGAGCCTTGATGCCTTTATCGAGCTTCATCTGGTACTGGCCAGAGGCGAAAGCCTCAAATCGGTCCCGCAACTGGTCATCGACTTTCTGCAAGGCTTCAGCGATCACGCCCTGTGTGTCAGCAACACCAGTCCACCCTTGCGCGATGCGTTCATACTTTACAGGGTCAAATTCTGTCGTGAGGAAAGGCAGGGTCTCTGCTTCGGGGTTATAACCTAATTGGTTCGTGCTCTTTGACGTATCAATGACCTTGACCAGTTCGTTAATATCGGCAATCGCCTTGCGTATTGGGAAGGCAATGAACGCGACCGGCTCGAAAGTCCCCGTGTTGTTGCCTCGCGTTGATCCACCGGACTTGCGCGCGATGTAAGCGTTCTGGTTCTTGGTGTTTGTTAGGCTGTGCAGGAAGCCAATAGTCTTGATGGCAAGGCCTTCCAGCGCGCCGCCTTGCTCGACAGCCGCAGTCCAATCTCCTTTCAGCTCTTGTAAGAAGTCGTAGCGCGACTGAATCGCGCGTGCCGTCTTGTCCTTTGGTGGGTTGGCCAAGTCATCAATGCGGTAAATCAAACGCTCCGTGTCGCCAAGGATGTTGGAGAAAATAGGGTCAAAGTTCTCTGGAACCCCGCCCGACATGAAGAAGTCGAACAGCTGGTTGAAGATCTTGCCGAGCTTCTCAAAGAACGTCATGCCCTTGGCCTGCAGGCTCTTGCGGAATATTTTGTCGCTGCCCCATTTTGTGAACAGGTTAGCGAACACCTCTTGGAAGTTGGAGCCGACGTCTAGCGCCTCTGGTGCGTCGCCTAAGCCCAGCTTGTCCAAACGCAAGTTGCCGCTGTCGTCGATGTAGGTGGCCAACTCTTTGAACCAGTCAGCCTTGATGCGCGGTGTCAGCACGTAG
>JAKMCW010000088.1 GCA_022428205.1 Flavobacteriales bacterium | reverse complement strand
CCTCGCGCTCCACGAGCTGCGCGACGCCGCCAGCCCGCGCCTTGCCCGCGGGCTCTGGGCGGTGGTCCTCGCGCTCGTCGTGCTGAAGCCCCTCGCCGAACTCGGCCTCCAGCGCCCCCTCTTCGCGGGCGCCGGGCTTGAGGGCTGGCGGCCCCTGCCCGCTGCCCATCTCCTGGGGGCGCTCAGCGGCCTCTGGGCGGCGGCGCGGGTTGGCGTCCGGCGGCCCCAGGTACTCCGGGAGGTGAGACCGGCGGGCGGGCCAGCCGAGGGCACCACCCCAGGGTTGGGCTGAGGGTCCGTCGGGTCCGCGCGGGGGCCGCGGCGTCACCCGTGCAGATAGGCCCGCAGCGCGGCGTAGGTGGCGGGGATACGGACCGCCTGCTTGGGGCGCTCGATGATGGCCTGGAGGCGAGGCGCAACGGGAGGCGCGTGGCCCGTGGCGTCGGCGACCACCTCACCGAACTTGCACGGCGCGGCCGTGTGCAGGAAGACGCCGGTGGCTCCCGGCTCCCGGGCGAGGGCGTCGTCGAGCCCGGCGTGGCCGATGGCGCCGTGGGGGTCGAGGACGTAGCCCGAGGCGTCGTGGACCCGCCTCATGCGCTCGCGGGTGGCGGCGTCGTCGAGGTGGAAGCCCCGGACCGTGGCGCGAAGCGCGTCGAGGTCGTCCCCGAAGAGCCGGAGCAGGCGGATGAAGTTGCTGGGGGCTCCGACATCCATGGCGTTGGAGATGGTGGGCACGCTCGGGCGCGGCCGGTACTCACCGGTCTCGAGGTACTCGGGGACGACGCGGTTCACGTTGGTGGCGGCGACGAAGCCCCGGCAGGGCATGCCCATGCGGTGCGCGAGCAGCCCCGCGGCGAGGTTCCCGTAGTTGCCGGACGGCACGCTGAAGACGAGGTCCGGCCCGAGCCGTCGGACGGCGCTGGCGAAGTAGGTGGCCTGGGGGATCCAGCGGGCGATGTTGATGGAGTTCGCGCTGGTGAGGGGGCGCGCAGCCTGGAGGTCCGCGTCGAGGAACGCCTCCTTGACCATGGCCTGGCAGTCGTCGAAGGCGCCGTCCACCTCGAGGGCCTGGACGTTGCCGCCCACCGTCGTCAGCTGTTGCTCCTGCACGCGGCTGATGCGCCCGCTGGGGTACAGCAGCACCACGTCGATGCCCTCCACATTGAAGAATCCTTGGGCGACAGCACTGCCGGTGTCGCCGCTGGTGGCGACGAGGACGGTGACCTTCTTGTCGCTGAAGTGACTGATGGCCCGGGCCAGGAAGCGGGCGCCGACGTCCTTGAAGGCGAGCGTGGGGCCGTGGAAGAGCTCGAGCGCGTAGCGCCTTTCATCGGTTTCGACGAGGGGGAACGGGAAGTTCATGGCCTCGGCGCAAATGCGTTCGAGGTCTGCCCGTTCCATGGAGCCTTCGGCGTAGGGCCAGATGATCTCGGTGGCGAGTTCGTGGGGCTGGGTATCTTCGTCGCCCATCCACGTTTCGAGCGGCAGCGTCGGTAGGCGGTCCGGGAAGTACAGGCCGTTGTCCGGGGGCAGTCCGCGGAGGATGGCTTCGTGGAAGGCCGCCGTCTCGTTCTTGTTGTTGGTGCTGTGGAACTGCATGACGGTCAGGCTTCAATGATGTGTGCGCCGCGTTCGGCGATGCGGCCCACGTGGACATTGTGGTCCAGGCCGTGTTGGAGGAAGACCGTGGAGATGGCCTGTCCGATGGCGTTTGCGGTGCCCAGGTCAAAGCTGATCCAATAGCTCGAAGGGCCGCTGCCGCTGATGCCCCCTGCCCTTGCTCCGGCGTTCATGGCGGCAGCTTGCACTTCTTTGAAGTGCGGCTGTAGCGGAATGCGGTGCGGTTCAGCGAGGACGTCATGGAGGGCAAGTGCCGCCTCTGTGCTGTCGCCGGTGTGGCAGCAGTGCACGAAGTGGCCGAGTTGGGCCATCTGGTGGAGGGCGTCCTTCATGAGAACGTCGGAGGGCAATACGGCGCGGGCCTGGGCCGTCTTGATGACGGTTTGCGGATGGACCACGGTGAGGTGCCAATCAGGTGCGGGCAGGTGGTCAATGCGCCCGTCGGGTGTGCAGAGGCACAGGCCCCCGAAGAGAGCGGGCGCCACATTGTCGGCATGGCGGGCGCCGCTGGCGACCTGTTCGCCGTCGAGTGCCAACGGGAGCAGTTCGTGGGGCTTTAGGTCAGCGCCGGCAAGGGCCGCAACGCCAAAGGCGGCACTGGCGGCAGAAGCGGCACTGGACCCGATGCCGCTCCCGGGCAGGACGGCCTTGTGTATGGTCAGCTCAACGCCCCACTGCACGCCGAGCGTCTTTAGCACGGTTTGGGCGGCCACACCGCTTACGTTGCGTGCTGGCTCCAATGGGAGTTGAGCGCCGATGATTTCCTTGATGGTGACGCCGGAGGTGTCGGTGCGCTTCAGGTCCAATCGCTCGAGCGGGCGCTCCAAGGCTAGGCCCAGGCAATCGAAACCGACCGTAAGGTTGGCGACGGTGGCAGGAGCTGCTACGGAGATGTGCTCGCGGGGCGTCATGGATATCTATGGTCGAAAGGAGGCTTAACGGCTGGCGGCGATGCGGATCAAGTCGCCAAACACGCCCATGGCGGTGACGGCAGCGCCTGCGCCAGCGCCTTGAATGATGAGCGGCCGGTCCGCATAACGGTCGGTGGTGAGCAATACGATGTTGTCGGTGCCCTCGATGTTGTAGAACGGATGGTCAGCCGGAACGGTGGTCAAGCCGGTAGCGGCCTTGCCTGTCTGGGCGTCAAAGGAGCCGACGTACTTGAGTCGTTCGCCTTTGGTGTTGGCCTCCTTCCACTTGGCCTGCATGGCCTCCTCGATTTTGGGGAGGCTCTCCATGAAGGCGTCGATGCTGCCTTCCATCTGGCTGTCGAGCAGGAACCCCTTCCCTTCCACGTCCGCCATCTCCAGTGTGTATCCGGCTTCGCGGGCCAGGATGAGGATTTTCCGCTGGACGTCCACCCCACTCAGGTCGGTGCGTGGATCAGGCTCGGTCATTCCGTCGGCCCGGGCGTCTTCGATGACCTTCTTGATGGTGATGTCGCCATTGAAGTTGGAAAAGACGTAATTGAGCGTGCCGCTGAACATGCCCTCGATTTTGTGGATCCGGTCCCCGCTCTGCACGAGGTGCTGGATCGTGTCGATCAATGGTAAGCCGGCGCCCACATTCGTCTCGAAACGGTATTCGACGCCGGCGCGCAGGGCGAGCTGCTTGAGGCCTTCGTAGCGTTCTTGAGCGTCGCTGGCAGCAATCTTGTTAGAGGCCACGACGGCGATGCTGTGGGCCAGAGCCTCCTCATAGACCTCAGCGGCGACAGCACTGGCGGTATTGTCCACCAATACGCTGTTTTCCAAATCCATGCCAGCAATGGCTTGGACAAAGGCTTCTGGAGAGCTGTCTGTTTGGGCCTCGGCCAACTGGGCCTTCCAGTCGCCCGAAATTCCGGTGTCAGTGAGGAGCATCTTGCGGCTGTTGGACAGGCCCATGATGCGCAGGTCCAAGCGGCGTGCTGCGCGCAGGTCGTCGCGTTGCGCCAAAATCTGGTCAATCATGGTGCCGCCGACGTTGCCTACGCCCAAGCAGAATATGTGCAGCGTCTTGACTTCCGTCTCGAAGAATGCCTGGTGCAAGGATTGCAAGGCCTTGCGCTCGTGCTTGGCATCGATGACGATGCTGATGTTGCGCTCGGTGGAGCCTTGGCTGATGGCACGGATGCTGATGCCATTGCGCCCGAGGGTGCCAAAGGCGCGGCCGGCAATGCCGCTTTGCTGGCGCATGCCGTCTCCAACAAGTGCCACGATGGCAAACCCGGATTCGACGACGAGCGGACCGATCCGGCCCAGTTGCTGGTCGGCACCAAACTCTTCGTTCAACGCCTTTTTGGCACCGTGGGCATCGGCATCGGCCACAGCGATGGAAATGGCGTGTTCCGAGGAGCCTTGCGATACCAAAACCACATTGACTCCGGCCAAAGACAAGGCCGTAAACAACCTGCGGGAGAAGCCAGGCACACCGACCATGCCACCTCCGCTGACGGTGATGAGGGTGATGTTTTTCAGGGTGCTCAATCCTGCCACGCCGCGGTTGGATAGCGGGGCGTCCGATCGCTTTGTTGGGGGCAGGATTTGGGTGCCACTGCTTTCGGGGTCGTCCGTGAGCCGGACGTGCATGGGGATGTCTTTCTCGGAGAGCTGTGCCACGGTGGGTGGGAAGACCACCTTCGCACCGAAATGGCAGAGCTCCATGGCCTCGGCGTAGCTGAGCTCGTCGATGACGCGGGCCGAGGGCACCACGCGGGGATCGGCGGTCATCATTCCGGCCACATCGGTCCACTTCTCGAGGACGCTGGCGTCGAGGAAGCAGGCGGCGTAGGCGGCGCTCAGGTCGCTGCCGCCCCTGCCCAAGGTCGTGGGGGTGCCGTCGGGGGCACTTCCGATGAAGCCTTCCATGAGGAACAGGTCTCCGTCGCCAAAGCCGGCATGGGCAAATCGGTCTTGCGAGGCGTGCACGTCGAGTCGCGCCGCGCCATATTGGTCATCCGTGCACATGAGCTCGAGTGCGTCGAGCCTTTGGGGCTTAAACCCAAGGTCATGGCAATGCCCCCAAAGGATGGGGACGGATAGCCGTTCGCCCAGTCCCGTGAGTTCGTCATTGGTACGGGCACTGGCTTCGCGCAGGAGGTAGATGCCATAGAGCAAGTCGTCCAAGTGGCTCAGTCGCTCTTTCAGCTCGGCTTCTATGGCGTCGTAGGTGTTGGCTTCAAGCAGGTCGAGCGCACATTGGATGTGCCGATCTCGGATTTCTCGGGCCACGACACGGTAGTTGCCATCACCTTCTCGCGCCAGGCGTCCGGCTTCTGTCAGGGCATCCGTAATCCCGCCCAGGGCGGAACAGACCACCAGTGCACGGTAATTTTTGTCTTGACGTTTGTGCGCCAAAACACGACCGCACGCGCGGATGCGGTCAGGGTTAGCAACGGATGAACCTCCGAATTTTAGGATCTGCATGGCAGGAGCCGTTTGGACACCACCCCTACGCATCGTTGAACGGGAGGTTGCGGTTTGCGTATAATAATTTACGCCGCAGGGCCCGATTATCCCTCCTCCTTGGCAAATTTCGAGATGACCTCCATGCTGACGCCTGTGTTGGAGAAGCCACCATCGTGAAACAGGTTCTGCATGGTCACATAGCGCGTGAGGTCGCTAAACAGGGTCGCGCAATAGTCGGCACAGGCTTGGCCATCGGCGTTGCCCAGTGGGCTCATGGCTTCGCTGTATGACACAAATTCATCGAAGCCCTTGACGCCGCTGCCCGCTGTTGTGATGGTGGGCGACTGACTTACTGTGTTGATGCGGACTTTCTTTTTGACGCCGTAGTGGTAGCCGAAGCTCCGGGCGATGCTCTCCAGGAGGCTCTTGGCGTCGGCCATGTCACCGTAGTCCGGGAAGGTCCGTTGAGCGGCGATGTAGCTCAGGCCGACCACGCTGCCCCATTCGCTGATGGCGTCGAGCTCCATGGCGGTTTGCAGCGTCTTGTGTAGGCTGACTGCACTGACGTCAAACGTCTTTTCGAGGTAGCTGTAGTTCAACCCTGTGTAATGCTTGCCCTTGCGCACGTTGGGCGACATGCCGATGGAGTGCAACACGAAGTCCACTTGGCCGCCAAAGTGCTCCATGGCACCTTCGAAAAGTGTCTTGAGGTCTTCTACACTTGTAGCGTCAGCTGGGATTACAGGAGCATTGCCGCAGGATTCTGCGAGCTTGTGGATCTCACCCATGCGCATGGCGACGGGTGCATTGGTCAGGACGATGTCTGCGCCCATACGGTGAACGGTTTCCGCCGTCTTCCAGGCGATGGACATGTCGTTGAGGGCGCCGAAAATGATGCCCTTTTTGCCTTCCAGGAGGTTCATGGTTGCGTTGGTTGGAAACGCAAATCAAGCGGTTTCCCCTGAATCGGCTGCACCCTCGGGCAGTATCTTATCCGGATTCAGAATGTGAACAGGGTCAAAGGCGTCCTTAATGCGGCGTTGCAGGGCCAATTCAGCAGGGCTGAAACGGACGTCCATGTAGGGCTTTTGGACCCAGCCTATGCCGTGTTCGCCGCTGATGGTTCCGCCCAGACTGACCACTTCTTCAAACATTTCGCGGATGGCGTTTGGCAGGGCTTGGGCCCAGGTGTCATCGTCCACGCCGCCTTTGAGAATGTTGACATGAAGGTTGCCATCTCCAGCGTGGCCGTAGCAAATGCTGTCAAAACCATACACTGCGCCAATGCGCTTGACGGCGGAAAGCAGCTCAGGCAGGTGTCCCCTGGGAACGACGGTGTCCTCTTCTTTGTAAGTCGAGTGGGCTTTGACCGCCTCTCCCACTTTGCGGCGGAGGTTCCAAAGTTGGTCCTTGCCCGCGGCATCCATGGCCATGAGCGGTTCGCCAGCATTGAACCGTTCAAGGCTGTTGGCGATGCGCTCCAGCTGTGGCATGAGGTCTTCCTCGCGGAAGCCGTCGACTTCGATGAGCAGGTGAGCCGCCGTGTCCGAAGTCAAGGGCAACTGGCGGTCTCCTGTAAAGTCCATGGCGAGCTCGATGGCAGCACGTTCCATGAACTCTACAGCGCTGGGCTGGTTCCCATCATGAAAGAGGCCTGCTACCGCGCGGCAGGCGTCAGCAGGGTCCGCGAAAGGCACGAGCAACAACGCGTTGAAGCGGGGCCATGGCAGGAGTTTGAGCGTGGCCTCGGTGATGATGCCGAGTGTGCCTTCGGAGCCCACCATGAGTTGGGTCAGGTTGTAGCCCGTGCTGTTCTTGAGGGTGTTGGCTCCCGTTCGTATGACCGTGCCGTCAGCCATGACCACTTCGAGGTTGAGCACCCAATCCTTGGTTACACCGTATTTGACGGCCCGGGGACCGCCGCTGTTTTCGGCGAGGTTTCCACCGATGGTGCAGGTACCGCGGCTCGCAGGGTCGACGGCATAAAAAAGGCCCTTCTCCTGCACGGCCTCCTGCATTTCTTGAACGATGACACCTGGCTGCACGACGAGTTGGTGGTGCAGCTCATCGATGTTGACGATCCGGTTGAGCCGTCGTGTGCTCAGGCTGATGCCCCCCCTGACCGGCAAGGCGCCTCCGCTCAGCCCCGTCCAGGCACCTGCTGCGGTCACGGGAACCTGCTCGGCATGCGCCCATTGCAGCAAGGCCGATACTTCCTCGGTGCTCTTGGGCAGCGCCACTGCGTCGGGAAGGAACTGCAGGTCTTCGGTGTGGTCACGGCTGTTTTCTGCCCGAAACTCTTGGCTGTCGCGGACTTCGAGATTGGGCAATGCCGCCCTGAGCCGTTGGCCGAGCTCGGTTTGTAGTGGAATCGAAGAACCGGTCGTCATGGGGGCTTAATTTGCCACTCCTATGGGGTCCATTTCCCATGTGACACACAGAATATTCCACAACCATGCGTACCGCGTTGTTTTTGGCCGTCTTGGCCTTGTCTCCCTCTCTTGTTTCCCAAGCTCAGAAGAACACCGTTCCCAAAGAGCGTTGGTCCAATGAAAAGATCTGGTATAGCCCCACATTTCGGTCCGAGGGTGTTTATGGCATCCGTTCCATGGCAGATGGTGTTCATTACACGAGCCTCGAATACACCGATGACGGCAATGCGGTGGTCAAGTATGCATACCGCACCGGCGAAGCGGTAGACACCCTTGCCAAGAGCTCCGTCATATACGGTGGTCCCGGCCGCATTGCAGGTTATCAGTTTTCTGCTGACGAAAAGCAGTTGCTCGTGAGCAGTGATCAGGAGCCGATCTACCGCCACAGTTATTCGGCGAGCTACCACGTCTACCGCATTGGCAGCGAAACGGCGGGCCAACCGCTGTTGACCGATGGAGCCAAGGTGCGCTTGGCGACGTTTTCTCCCGCCGGAGACAAGGTGGCTTATGTGCAGGACAACAACCTCTGGGTGGTTAACCTCGACCGGGCAGACACTCCTGTGCAATTGACCACCGACGGAAAGTGGAACCACATCATCAATGGCGCCTCGGATTGGGTGTACGAAGAGGAGTTCGGCAAGGACCGCGGCTTCTTCTGGTCCCCTGACGGTCAGTACATCGCCTACTATCGTTTTGATGAGTCCGCGGTGCGGGAGTTCTCCATGCCCATGTATGGCACCCTCTACCCTGACCCCTACACCTTCAAATACCCTAAAGCGGGTGAAATCAACAGCGAGGTGAGCATTCACGCGATTGATGTGGCGACCGGTCGCAAGTCGGTGTTGGCCCGCGTAGACGGTGACAACTATATCCCACGCATCATGTGGATGGGCGCAACTGACGACCTGATGGTCATGCGCATGAACCGGCACCAAAACAAGATGGAGCTGTTGCGTTTCGACTTGGGTGTATTGGCCGAACGTGGTCAGCCCAATGAAGAAGTGCTTTTGGTGGAGGAAGCCCCTACCCATGTGCCTGTTCAGGACAATTTTACCTTCCTCGAGGACGGCACCTTCTTGATGACGAGCATGAAGGACGGGTACAATCACCTGTACCATGTTCGACCTGGGAAGTCCGACAAGCAGCTCACCGAAGGCGCTTGGGACATTACCTCTGTGCAGGGCTACGACGCCAAGCGCAAAGTGGTCTATTTCACCAGCGCCATCAAAGGGGCCACCCAGGCACATCTCGCTCGCGTGGACTTGAAGGGGCGTATGACTGTGCTCGACGAAACCAAGGGGACGCATGGCGTGAGTTGGAGTAAGACGTTTGATTACGCCATACACAACCACAGTGATGCGGACACCCCTCCCGTGTATGTGCTGCGTGATCGCAAGTGGAATGTCATCCGGTCATTGCGCGACAACGCCGGCTTGCGTGAGACACTGGCAGATTATGCGGTGTCGCCCAGAGAGTTTTTCACCTTCACCGACGACGCAGGTGAAGACCTGAATTGCTGGATGATGAAGCCGACGGATTTTGACCCAGCGAAGCAATATCCGGTTTACGTGGCCATTTATGGAGGCCCTGGCGTGAATACAGTCAACGACAGCTGGGGTGGAACGACCTATTACTGGCACAACCTTTTGTGCCAAGAAGGCTACATCGTGGTGAGCTGCGACCCCCGGGGAACACCCAAGCGTGGACGGGAATTTGAGCACAGCACCTACCTCCAACTCGGCAAGCTCGAAACGGAGGACTTCATCGATTTGGCCGAGCACCTCAGCGCCAAGGAATACGTCGATGGGGACCGGATTGGGATCCAAGGCTGGAGCTATGGCGGTTACATGACACTGTTGTCCATGACCAAGGGTGCCGATCATTTTGCGGCAGGCATTTCTGTGGCCCCAGTGTCCAACTGGCGTTTCTATGACAGCATCTACACGGAGCGCTTCATGCGCACTCCGCAGGAAAACGCAGATGGTTATGATGACAACAGCCCCATCAACCACGCGGACAAACTTCAAGGCCCCCTCCTTTTGGTGCACGGGTCTGCTGATGACAACGTGCATTTCCAAAACGCCATGGAGATGGTGGACGCATTGGTGGCTGCGGGAAAGGACTTCGATTTCTTTGCCTACCCTAACCGCAACCATGGCATCTATGGTGGCAACACGCGCCTGCACCTTTTCGACATGATGCTGGACTTCCTTCGTGAAAACCTCTAATGTTGACGGGCGGAAGCTTGTTTCCTCCCCTTAACTTGCCCCAAACACCTTAATCGAGAATTCTTATGTCCGAATCAAACGTGGCCCAGTCCGGCCATCCGCGCGGTCTTTACACGCTGTTTTTCTCCGAAATGTGGGAGCGCTTCTGCTACTATGGCATGCGCACACTCTTGACCTTGTACCTGGTGAAGTCCTTGATGAAAGGCGACTCTGAGGCGAGCCTTATGTATGGAGCTTATACGGCTCTTATCTATGCAGCGCCTGTTTTGGGCGGTCGATTGGCCGACCAATACTTGGGTTACCGGTATGCGATTTTGCTCGGAGCGGTCTTCATGGCGGTGGGCGAATTCCTGATCTTGGGGGGCAACGAGATGTTCTTGCTCATCGGTATGGGTGCGCTGATTGTGGGCAATGGATACTTCAAAGCCAACATCTCCACCATCGTAGGTAAGCTGTACAGTGACAACGACCCCAGAAGGGATTCAGGCTTCACCATTTTCTATATCGGCATCAACATTGGTGCTTTGCTGGCTACGACGGTGGTTGCATACGTCGGTGAGACGTACGGCTTCCACTACGGTTTTGGTCTGGCGGGTATCGGTATGCTCTCTGGCTTGCTCATCTTCTGGATGGGCCGTGAGAATTACGCCGCTGCGCCTGGTCTCGACATTCGCGAGGCGGGACACGAGACGAAGTGGGGCATGAAGGTGTACCAGCTGATTACGCTGGGCTCCGTGCTGTTGATTCCCGTCTGCTACGTCCTCATTCTCAAAAACACCTTCCAGATTGGAGAAGGCGATGGGGCGTTCACATTCCCCTTGATGACGGTGCTGCTGTCTCTGCTCTTTGTCTATGTAGCCATGAGCTTGATCAAAGCAGGTAAAGCGGAAGGTGCCATGCACCGTGACCGCATGGTGGCCCTGGTCATCTTCATGGTCATCAACGTGATTTTCTGGGCTTGTTTCGAGCAGGCAGGCACTTCATTGACGCTGTTTGCGGACCGCAACGTGGACCGGATGATCATGGGTTGGGAGATGCCCGCTTCCATGACGCAGTTCTTCAACCCGTTCTTTATCGTGCTCTTCGGTTCCATTTTTACTTGGATGTGGGTGCGTTTGGACGCCATCGGCAAGAATCCATCCATCCCGATGAAGTTCTCCCTTGGCATTTTGCAGCTGGGACTGGGCTTTCTGGTGACCATCATCGGATTGCAGTTTGTGGATGAGTCCACGGCCATGGTGCCTTTGCTGACCTTGTTGTTCTTGTACATGTTGCACACCACCGGTGAGCTCTTCCTCTCGCCCATTGGTCTGTCCATGGTCACAAAGCTGGCGCCCAAGAACATTGCCGGCACCGCGATGGGTGGATGGTTCCTCAGTTTTGCCATTGCCAACTACGCCGGTGGATTGATCGCTACGTTGACGGGTGGCCACGGTGGCGGCGAAGTCGCTGCAGAAGGCCTCTCGGAATTGGAATTGAAGACGGCTGGATTGGGTCAGTACATCGACGTCTTCTCTACCCTTGGTTTTGTGTTGGTGGGCTTTGCCGTGTTGATCGCGTTACTGAACAAGCCTTTGAATAAACTGATGCACGGCGTGCGCTGATCACCAGCACAGCGTTTTCACCTCTTTTACCGCCCCAATGCGCTTCGGCCATTGGGGCGGTTGCATTGTTGTGCGATATTTACACCCATGATGCGTTCCTACCTCCTCGGTTTGTCTATGCTCCTGGTCAGCGGTACGCTGCTTTCCCAAGGCGCTTCCATCAACTGGATCAAAGTGGATGAGCTTGAGGCTGCGCAGGCCAAAGAGCCGCGCAAAGTGTTGATTGATGTGTACACGAAGTGGTGTGGCCCCTGCAAGATGATGATGCGCAACACCTTCACCAACGGTGACGTGATCTCATACATCAACGAAAACTACTACGCGGTCAAGTTTGATGCAGAGGGGCCCGACCCTGTCGAGTTCAAGGGAAGGACGTTTAGCAACCCTACTTATGTGCCCAATAAGGCTGGCCGCAATGGCGTGCATGAATTGAGCCGTGCTTTTCAGGTCTCCGCCTACCCGACCATCGTGTACCTCGATGAAAACCTGGAGATGATCGCCCCCATCAGCGGATACAAGAGCCCGCAGCAGCTTGAGCTGTATTTGCGCTTCTTTGATGACGCATGGGCAGCGGGGACGACACAGGACGAGTGGAACACCTACCAGGAGTCTTTCAAGCCCACATTTCAATAAGGAAAACCGGTAGAACCGGTAAAAACCTCAAAGAGTTCCGGCCCGCCCTCGCAAGAAGGCGGGCCGGCGTGTATTTTCGCGCCACGCAATGAACGTAGATAAGATGACCGATACTGCCCGCCTGACATTTGAAGACAAGGAAGTCGAACTGCCCGTAGTCCGTGGGTCGGAAGGAGAAGTGGCCGTAGATATCTCGAAGCTTCGCGGTCAGAGCGGATTGATCACTTTGGACCGAGGGTTCAAGAACACGGGTTCTACCACGAGTGCCATCACTTTTCTGAACGGTGAGGAGGGCATCCTTCGTTACCGGGGCTATGCGATTGAAGACCTCGCGGAAAACACCTCGTTTATGGAGGTGGCTTATTTGCTGGTGTACGGTGATTTGCCGGATGCCGAGCGGCTGAAGTGGTTTGAGGACAGCATCCGCATGCACACGTTGGTGCACGAAAACATGAAGCGCTTTTTTGATGCTTTCCCGCTGGGCGCGCACCCCATGGGCATGCTCAGTGCCATGTCTTCTACCCTGTCGACCTTCTACCCCGACAGCCAGGATCCCAACCGCTCGATCGAGGACATCGACATGACGATCCACCGTCTGATTGCGAAGCTCCCCACCTTGGCGGCCCAGTGCTACAAACACAACATGGGACATCCCACGGTATACCCCGCCAACGACCTGAGCTACACGGAGAACTTCCTGTACATGATGTTCGGGCTGCCCACAGACGATTATGAAATCGACCCTGTGATCAACGACGCGATCAACAAGCTGCTCATCTTGCATGCGGATCACGAGCAGAATTGCAGCACATCAACCGTGCGCGTCGTGGGCAGTTCACAAGCCAACTTGTATTCTTCAATTGCTGCGGGTATCTCTGCGCTTTGGGGGCCTCTGCATGGTGGAGCGAACCAAGCTGTGATTGAGATGCTCGAGCAGATCAAGGCCGATGGTGGTGACCTGCAGAAGTGGATTGACAAGGCCAAGGACAAAACCGACAGTTTCCGTTTGATGGGCTTTGGTCACCGGGTCTACAAAAACTTTGACCCCCGCGCCCGCATCATCAAGAAGTCTGCAGATGAAGTCTTGGCGAAGCTGGGTGTAAATGATCCCGTATTGGACATCGCCAAGAAGCTGGAGGAGGTCGCGCTCAAGGATGAATACTTCGTGCAGCGTGGCCTCTACCCCAACGTCGACTTTTACAGCGGCATCATCTACCGGGCCCTCGGCATTCCAACCGAGATGTTCACGGTGATGTTTGCTCTTGGGCGTCTGCCTGGCTGGATTGCACAATGGAAGGAAATGACCGAAAATGGAGAGCCCATCGGGCGTCCGCGTCAGGTCTATACCGGGCACAACGCCCGCCCTGTGCAGCCCATTTCCAAGCGTTGAGCCCATGTTGGATGCCAATCTGACTGAAGGGGTCTCCTTATCGGTTGATGACCGAGGGGTGGCCTACGTCACGTTTGCTCACCCGCGCTCCAACAGCCTGCCTGGTGCGGTGTTGGCCGCTTTGGCGGACCAAATTTCGGAGTTGGGCCGCCGAGAGGACGTCAAAGTCGTGGTGCTCGGTTCAGCCGGAGACCGCGCCTTTTGCGCAGGCGCTTCTTTTGACGAGCTGGTCGCGATTGACAACGAAGAAACTGGCTTGGCTTTTTTCATGGGCTTTGCCAATGTGATCAACGCCTTGCGGTCCATTCCGCAGCTCGTCATTGGTCGGGTGCAGGGAAAGGCAGTAGGCGGCGGTGTCGGCTTGGCCGCAGCTACGGACCATTGTTTGGCGACACAACATGCAGCAGTCAAACTGAGTGAGCTCGCTGTCGGCATTGGTCCCTTTGTTGTGGGGCCAGCTGTCGAGCGGAAACTGGGCGTTGCTGGCCTCAGTGAATTGGCCATTGATGCCACCTTCTGGCGCTCGGCTGAATGGGCTTGTCAGCGCGGTTTGTATGCCGGGGTATATGAAGATGCGCAAGCCCTTGATGACGCTGTGGAAGGGTTGGCTGGCCGGTTGGCAGCTTCTAATCCTGAGGCGATGTCTGCATTGAAGCGGACCTTTTGGGGCGGCACTGAGCATTGGGACACCTTGCTTGCAGAGCGGGCCGCCGTGAGTGGCCGTTTGGTACTGAGTGCTTTCACCAAAGAATCCATTGCCCGTTTCAAGGCAGGGTGAGTTTTTGGATGAATTGCACAGTGCGGGGTTAACGACACTTGTGGACCTGGTCCTGTCAGAGCTGAAGACCTCCCGAAATTGCAGGTATGCAGAAGATGAAGCGCAAGCGACTGCGTTGGGACCGTGTTGCCATGGTGGGAGGACTGGTCCTCGCCGTGACCCTGGGCATTGCGGCTGTGGTGCCAGAAGGCGATGCCTTTGACGGCGCAGCATCGGAAGGCCGCATGTCGGCCGTATTGGCCACTGAGGCGGTAGAGCAGCCCACTGCCACTGAGGAAGCGGAAAAAGTGGAGGTGGATGCCCCTGTTGTAGACCAACCGATCAAAGCACCCCTCCCTGAAGTTGCGGCACCCGTTGCGCAAACAGTTGGGCCGGCTCCTTCTGGTCCGCTGCCCCGCAAGGGCATTGCACCTTGCAGCTGTTCTAAGCACACCATGAAATTGGCGAGGAACCCGTACACCCGCCACCAACAACGGGCGAGGACGCTTCCGGGAAGTTTCTTCGTCAAGAATGAGGCGGAGCTTCAGGCCGGATTCAAGCGGGGAGATTTGGTGCGTGTCCCCACAGTAGGGCGCGGATATCACCTGGACCGTCTCACCCACAGCGAGCCTTTCCTCCTTCCTTCGGCGATGCGGACATTGCAGCAGATGGCGACCCGCTTTGCGGATGCCATGGAAGGAACAGCGGACGAAGGGGCGTCGATTCGCATCACGAGCTTGACCCGTACCCAATCGCAACAGCGCCGTCTGCGCCGTCGCAATGCCAATGCATTCAATGGTCAGAGCACCCACAACTACGGGGCGAGCTTTGATGTGGCCTTTATCGACCGTCCAAACAACGAAGTGAAATGTGGCGGCCCATCTTGGGCACTGCAGTCCATTTTGCAGGACATGCAAGAATCTGGTCAGATCTTGGTGATCCCAGAAGGCAATTGCATGCACATCACCCCCCGCAACTCATGAGGCTCACTTGGTTTCGTCTGTTGTCAGGACTGAACAAGGCGGTACTCCCGAAGATTTACAAGAAGCCCGACCTCGAGCGGCTTTCTACCTTGGAAAAGGCTGTGGTGGGCTGGAAGATGTGGGTGACCTATCGCCGATTGGATGCAGAAAGCGCCCACCAAGTGGCGACAGCTGACGCCAAGCCGAGCGCCCACCACACATAGGCGTTTCCACCGGGCTCCACAACGAGTGCCATTATGGGCGCGAAAGTCAGGTCGACCAATGTGGCCAGTGCAAGACGCCCCCTGCCCCAACCTTTGTTCCACAGCTCTCCTACCGCGGCCATGGCGGTAAAAACCCATGCCAACACGAGGGCGAGCTCCACATTGGAAAGGTTGTCGACTGCGCTGAGCACGAGCAGTGCCACCACCAACAACAAAACCCATCGGCCAATGAGCAACGTTGCAGTTCCTTGGCTGGGCCGTGGGTCAAACTTGACTTCCGTCTCGGTGATGGCTGGCGGTGCCTGAGGTCCACCCAAGCTGTCGGGATACCAACCCGGTGGTGCCAGGAGATAACGCAACTTATCCCAGAGTCCCGGTATGCGCTTGAGGTCGTTCCACAGGTCTGCAATGGGCTTCATTTGGGCGTAGACCGGATTGAACGAGTCAGTGGGACGGGTGACTCCATAGGTCGGCCTCTCTTGTTCCTGTTGGAAGGTGCCAAACATGCGGTCCCAGATGATGAATACCCCGGCGTGGTTGCGGTCGATATACTGTGGGTTGCGCCCGTGGTGAACGCGGTGATGCGAAGGGGTATTCATCACCCATTCTAATGGTCCGAGGGAGGCGATCAGTTCAGTGTGGATCCAGAATTGATAGAGCAGGTTCACCGCCATGCATGTCAGAAAGACCTCAGGCGGAAACCCACAGGCGGCCAGCGGCCAATAGACCCACATCAATAGGACTTTTTGCAGCACGCTTTGCCTCAGGGCCACTGCAAGGTTGTAGTCTTCGCTTTGGTGATGCACCACGTGGCCAATCCACAGGATGTTGACCTGGTGGCTCCATCGGTGAGCCCAGTAATAGGCAAAATCGGACAGGACAAAGGCAAGAGCCCACACCGTCCAATCAACGGTCAAGTTCCACGGGCGCCACATGGCGGTCAGGTGGAAAACAGCGGTGTATGCTCCCACCGTCAACACCTTGGAAAAAAGTGCCGTTGACTGATCCATGATGCCACAGCCGATGTTGGAAAGGCTGTCTCCCAGGCGATAAAGCCCCTTCCCTTTCCATTGGTCCCAAGCGACTTCGGCACCAATGAGGGCAAAAAAGAGGGGGATGGAAAGGACGATTAGATTCACGGCTTCTAAAATTAATGATGACATGCGCACTTTGCATGTTCGGGTGTGTGGCTGTCATCATTACATTTGCGCCTCCATTGGAGAGATGGCAGAGTGGTCGATTGCGGCGGTCTTGAAAACCGCTGTACCGCAAGGTACCGGGGGTTCGAATCCCTCTCTCTCCGCCTGAGAGGCCCGCACGAGTTTCGTGTGGGCTTCTTTGTTTTTAGTGTTTTAGCAAAACCGTGTACGATGTACACGAGTGACTGGTTGTCAGTAAGTTAGGTGCAACTTATTCCCTTTTTTGAGCGGCAGAAATGGATTTTGAAACTCCTTTGTGTCATGATCATTGGTGTACCTACTGAAATCAAACCCTCGGAAAGCCGAGTCGGCATGACCCCTGCCGGCGTGTACGAATTGACGCAAAGAGGCCACGGCGTGCTCGTCCAATCTGGTGCTGGTGGAGGCAGCGGTTTTTCCGATGCCGATTACCTCCGCGCTGGCGCCCAAACCCGCTCTTCGATTGAGGAGATTTACGGGGAAGCAGACATGATTGTCAAGGTCAAGGAGCCCATTGCAGCTGAGTACCCGCTCGTCAGGAAGGGGCAGCTTGTCTTTACCTATTTCCATTTTGCCTCTTCCCTTCCACTGACGGAGGCCATGGTGGCGAGCGGGGCCACATGCATCGCCTACGAAACGGTGGAAACGCAAGATGGGGCGTTGCCTTTGTTGACCCCCATGTCCGAAGTGGCCGGTAGGATGGCCATTCAACAAGGCGCCAAGTACCTCGAAAAACCGCGCAAGGGCCGTGGGGTTTTGCTTGGAGGTGTACCCGGCGTGCCTCCAGGTCGCGTGCTGGTCTTGGGTGCAGGTGTTGCTGGAACCCAGGCTGCAAAGATGGCGGCGGGTCTTGGCGCGCATGTGACCATTATGGACGTCAACATGACACGGTTGCGGCAGGTTAATGACATCATGCCACACCATGTGGTGACAGAGTATTCCAACGCTTACAACATCCAGCAGGCCATCCAGACCCACGATCTTATTGTGGGTGCGGTGCTGCTGAAAGGAGGCAAGGCCCCCCATTTGATCACCCGTGAAATGCTGTCCGACATGCGCCCAGGCACTGTGGTTGTCGACATCGCGGTGGACCAGGGTGGTTGCATCGAGACCACGAAGCCCACAACCCATGATGACCCCGTGTACATCGTGGATGACGTCGTGCACTACTGCGTGGCCAACATGCCGGGCGCTGTGCCATACACCTCCACATTGGCCTTGACCAACGTGACCTTGCCATATGTAGTCGCCCTTGCTGACAAGGGCTGGGAACGCGCTTGTGCAGAGGATCCCGCGCTGGACAAGGGCCTTAACATTCACGCTGGAGAGATTTGTTATGATGCTGTGGAGGCCTGGTTCGCTTCCACCTGAGTGCTCTTTGGCCACTCGACTCAGCTTCATGTTGACATCGCTATCTTTAGGATAGCCTTCAACATGACCCATCGATTTTCTTCATTTCTGCTGTCTTTGGTCCTGGCCACTGGGGCCTCGGCGCAATCATGGTCGCTTTCTTGGAGCGATGAATTCAACGGGAGTTCCATCGATGGCAGCAAATGGGGCTATGATATCGGCACCGGCGCCGCCCAAGGGCTCTGGGGTTGGGGCAATGGGGAGTTGCAGTATTACACCGATGACCAGGACAATGCCCGCGTAGAAAATGGGGACTTGATCATCACCGCCATTGAGGAGGATTACGCGGGAAGCAATTACACGTCAGCGCGCATGGTGACCCGCAACAAATTCAGCCAGACCTATGGCAAGTTTGAGGCGCGCATTGATTTGCCCACAGGCCAAGGCATTTGGCCGGCGTTCTGGATGTTGCGTGAATACAACCCTTGGCCCGGCGAGATTGACATTATGGAGCTCGTAGGGCACGTGCCGGGAAGCTGTCATGGCACGGCCCACTGGGGGGAGGTCGGCAATGTGCAGTCTTCCGGCGGATCGATTTATGCGGCCGATTGGACCACCACCTACCATACTTACACTGTAGAATGGTGGCCCGACCACTTGCGATGGTCGGTGGACGGCCAGGTCTATTTCGAGTTGGACCGCACTCAGGTCACACCAGACCATCCGTGGCTCTTTGCCGAGGATTACCACATGCTGCTCAATGTCGCGGTGGGTGGCGGTTGGCCAGGCTCTCCGGATGCTTCAACGGTCTTTCCGCAAGAGATGAAGGTGGATTGGGTTCGTGTATACGACCATGTCCCTGATCCACAACCCGTTACGTTTCGGGTCGACATGTCTCAATCGGGCTTGGCCCCTTCTGACCAGGTGTATGTGACAGGCTCTTTTGATGAATGGTCTGGCGATGCCCACGCCTTGACCCATCTCGGCAATGGAATCTGGTCTGCTACCCTCGACTTGCCCCAAGGTTTGCATGAATACAAGTTCACAGTCAATGGATGGGGCGGAATGGAGGAAAGCTTTGCGCCAGATGCGCCGGGCACGCTGACGAGTTATGGTGAGAACGTCACTTATGTGAACCGCTACATCGACGTGCGCTGGGAGCCCATCGAAACCGATGCGGATTGCTTCTCCTCCACGGAGGGTTGCCCTGGTTCTGGCGGTCCCGGCTGCACCGATCCGGATGCATCAAACTACAGTATTGCCGCAACGTCCAATGATGGCAGCTGTGTATACCCCGTGCATTTTTCGGTGGACCTGTCCCAAGAGTCTGTGCCGGGGCACACGGCCTACATACAGGGGGTGTTCAATGGCTGGTGTGGAGACTGCATGCCCATGGGCGATATCGATGAGGACGGCATTTGGGAGGCCACGATTGACTTGCCCCCTGGCAGCCATCAATACAAGTTCACCACGGAAGCGTGGAATGGTTTGGTCGAGGAGTTTCAAGTGGGGGCGGCATGTACCAGTACCACCTACGATGGAGCTGCCGTGTACACCAACCGCATCTTCGACCTCGGTACTTCGCCGGTGGCGCTTCCCGTGGTGTGTTTCAATGAATGTGAGGCCTGCGCTCCGGTTGAGCCTGAGTTTTATGACGTCACCTTCCGAGTAAAGATGCCGGACCCCAGTTTGGTGGCGTTGCTCGAGGTGGGTGGCACTGTGTACGAAATGGTTCCGTCCCTGTGGGAGTCCCATGCCCTGTCCGTTTCCGTTGAGGCTTCATCGGCCATGGACTACCGTTATGGCACACCAGCAGGTGCTTTGGGGATGGCTTGGGAGA
Source organism: Flavobacteriales bacterium (assembly GCA_022428205.1). Lineage (GTDB taxonomy): Bacteria > Bacteroidota > Bacteroidia > Flavobacteriales_D > Sanyastnellaceae > UBA8752. The sequence continues at coordinate 13,011 of JAKMCW010000088.1, read as the reverse complement.
CACTGCCCGCGGCCTGTGGCGATAACGGATGGAGATCTGTCTCCATCACGGACAACACGGATCTGGAGGTCGTGTGTTTCAGCAATTGTGGTCCCTGTCCAGGGTGCGCGGATCCTTTTGCGGCCAACTTTGACCCATTGGCCGACCCCACTTCATCCAATGCCCTCTGTCTGGAAGGCGCCTCAGAAGGCTGCACTTATGCAGAGGCGGAAAACTTCAATGGAGCTGCCCAATGGGACGACGGAAGCTGCGTCTTTGCACCGGTTCCTTCAGATTGTCCAGACAACAATGGCGATGGTTTGGTGGGCGTCAATGACGTGCTCATCCTCCTTTCTGCATTTGGTGACGCTTGCCCCTAAGGGGCGCATCGTAGCTTTCCGTCCTAGATGAGCCAAGCCAGGTCCCGCCTTTCGTTTCTCTGGAAGTTTATTCGGCACCCTTTGCGCAACGCCAGTGTTGTTCCGAGCAGTAAAGTCGCGAGCAGGAATATGTTGCACGGACTGGATATCGGCAACATGAAGTATGTGGTGGAATTGGGGCCGGGTACGGGTGTCTTTACCGAAGAGCTGTATCGCCGCTTACCAGATGACGCCGAGGTCATGGTGATTGAACTTGATGCTGGGTATGTCAAAGACCTCAAGCGTCGGTTTGGTGATCGATTCGACATCGTTCAAGCGAGCGCTTCAGAGCTGGAGAATTTGGTTGCTGAGCGCAATTGGCCCAGGGTAGACTTTGTGATTTCGGGCCTTCCTTTTGTCATCCCCCAATCTGTAAAAGAGGTGCTGTTTGCTTCCTTGAAAGCGAGAACAGAACAGGGAACCGTCTTCCGTTTCTTTACTTACATGCCCCCTTTAATGAAGCCCCATTACAGGGATTTTGATTTGAATTTGGTGCGGTTTGTCGGGGCCAACTTCCCTCCCATGTGGATTTACTCGGTGAACTAAGTGTTCCTCAGGGTGAAACGCTTTGACACCTTGAGGCAGGGGTGGTTTTATTCTGAGTAGCGCCAGAAGGCTTGCATGGCATCGGAATAAGAGAATTGGGCCATGCCGCCCAGAGGGATCCAGCCCTCTGCAATTTTCTCGTTGACACAAACCTGAAACTGGGCCCAGTCATCCTCGCAGTACGTGTATTCTATGGCCGGTTGGATGCGCGTTACGCAAAAGCAGTCCACCGGATAATCGTAGAAGTTGGAGCTGTATGAGGTGTAGCTGAATTCAGTCCACCCTTGAACGTCTTTGACTGCGAAGTCGTAGGAGTCACCCGAATAGATTTTGTCCGTCTCTATGAACACCCTTTCAATATCTGAGAGCCCAAGTACCCAGCTTGCCTCATTCCCTTGGGGAAGGGTCCAATCACCATTCAATGTGCGGCAGGCATTGGCACAATCAGCCCATGAATATGGGATGTTGTCTGGTACGAGCTCTATGGCAAGTGCACTGGAATCTGAGCACCACACTGCCGGGGCCGCGAATGCGTCACCATAGTTCAGCAACACTTCGAGCACATCTACAATGGCGATGTAGCCGTCGCCATTGACATCGGGATTGTACGCGGGAGGCACGAGGGCTGACTGAGCATGTGTGGCGCTTGCAGCACAAAATGCGAGGAAGGTCAAAAAGTGCTTCATTTGGTCAAGTTCGGGAGGAAGGGGGAATGACATCATTGGAATTTTGTGGTCGATGATCAGCAGACGTGAAGGTTGACCACTTCATCATCATGTAATGCAATCTCTAGTGGTGATGAATGTTGAGGGTGGTGTGGTTTTTTTGGCAAGGTGTTCCTACGCCTGAGGGGTATAGAATTGTCGGCTTTGGCGCAACCTCCTCTGCGTGAGATGTGTTATCTCGGCGTACCTTGCTAATGCAGTGGATTTGAGCCGAAACTTCTTTCTCTTTCTTGTCGCCTTGTGCGGCCTTGCTCCTTCGTTCTCCGCCCAGGTGGTGATCAATGAATTCTCGTGTTCCAATTATTCGCTCAATGTGGCAGGTAACAATGAGGATTTTGTTGAGCTTTTCAATGAAACCGCTGGGCCTGTCGACATCGGCGGCTGGTACATGTCGGATAACATCGACAACCCAACGAAGTTTGAGATTCCCGCGGGCACGATTGTGCCTCCCAATGGATACTTGACCATCATCTGCAGTGGTGAAGCCCAGGCGGGTCTGTTGTACGGCGGTGGGTTCTTGAATACCAATTTCCGGATTCACCAATGCAAGCAGGAGTCTGTGGTGCTGGCCGATGCGACAGGCAACATCGTAGAGAGCTATACCTACGGCACGGATATTTCGACTACGCAGGAGGACCACAGTTGGTCTCGGGATGTGGATGGTACGGGCGATTGGAAGGTGTGCACACTGCCTACACCCAATGCCACGAATGCTGGTGCGACGGGCCTTTTTTATGACGGTTATGCTCCCATGCCCGACATGGGCGAAGCGCCAGGATACCATGCGAACGCCCTGTCCTTGGCCCTGACCGCCGCTCCTGGCATGGAGATTTATTACACCCTTGATGGTTATGGCCCCTCCGCTGCGAGCTTGCCATATGTCGCTCCGATTGGGTTGTTTGAGACGATGGTGGTCCGCGCTATTGCTGTCGATCCGACGGGAGTGCTGGCGCCCAGCTTCACCAACACGAACACCTATTTCTTTGGAGATGATCAGCACTCCATTCGGGTGGTGAGCGTCAGTGGCCCCGGTTTGGAAGATGGCGCATGGTTCGGGGACGAGCCCATGCACATCGAGTTCTTCCATGAAGATGGTACGTTTTGGGTAGAAGCTGAAGGAGACTCCAATGAGCATGGAAACGACTCTAATGCCTATCCTCAAAAGGGTTTTGACTACATCACCCGTGATCAAATGGGGTACGATGCCGTGGTGGACGCTGAGCTGTTTCACCTGTCGAACCGCGGCAAATTTCAACGCCTGATTTTCAAGGCTGCAGCCAATGACAACTACCCCTTTTCTGGAGGTGCACACGTGCGGGATGCCTATTGTCAAACCTTGAGTGGTTTGGCAGATCTGCACCTCGACGAGCGGACAAGCGAGAGCTGTATCCTCTACATCAATGGGCAGTATTGGGGCGTGTATGAATACCGTGAGAAGGTCGATGACAGCGACTTCACCAACCGTTATTACGACCAAGGGCGTTACGACATTGACTTCCTCAAGACTTGGGGAGGCACTTGGACGGAGTATGGCAACGGCAACGATTGGTATGACCTCGTAGACTTCATCACCGGCAATGACATGACGGTCCAGGCCAATTATCAGCAGGCCGTCAGTGAGCTCAATGAGATGTCGCTGATTGACTACTTCATCCTGAACAGTTATGTCGTTTGTGCGGATTGGTTGAACTGGAATACGGCATGGTGGCGGGGCCGCAACCCCGACGGCGATGGCCGCCGCTGGCGTTACGCCCTCTGGGACCTCGACAACACTTTTGGCCACGGTGCCAACTATACCGGTTTGCCCGACACGGGTGCTGAAGCGGACCCATGTAATCCCGAAAACATGGGAGACGTCGGTGGGCAAGGCCACATTCCAGTCCTGAATGCCTTGATGGACAACGATGAGTTTTGGGCCACCTACATCAACCGCTGGGCAGATTTGGGCAACACCCACTTTACGTGCGAAAACATGCACGCTGTGCTCGATAGCATGATCGGTGTCATAGAACCTGAGATGCCGCGCCAATTCGACCGCTGGGGCGGCGATTATGATGGTTGGATGTCCGAAGTGGAAGAAATGCACGACTTCATCGATGAGCGTTGCAATGAAACCGTGCTGAGCGGCATGGAGGATTGCTACGATGTGGAACCCGTGGACCTGACTTTGTTGATCGATGGCTGTGGTGAAGTGGAGCTAAACTCCGTAGACATCGACCCTTCAATGGTGCCCTTTACGGGTTGGTACTTCGCAGGTGTCCCCATCAGCCTTGAAGCCGAGGAAGAATGTGAAGGCGCCGAATTCCTGTATTGGGAGGTCATTTCCGGAGACCTGGTCATCGACGAGATTCAAGACAGTATCATCGAGATTGAGTTGACAGGCAATGTCACGCTCATGGCACACTTTGGTGAGCCTGTGCCCCCCGAAACCGTGGTGTTTGAGGTGGACCCTCCCGGAATGGGCAATATCGCCTTGAATGGGCTTGTCTTGGGGCCTTTCCCCGATGCTACAGAGCTCTTCGATGGAGACTACGACTTGGCAGCAACACCGGCCCCATGGTGGTCGTTCTCCCACTGGTCTTTTGATGCCAACGATGTGGTATCAAGCGATGCGGCCGACGCGGTACTGTATGTCGATACAGGCGGCACGGTAATCGCACACTTTGACTACGTGGAGCACATCGACCTCGTGGTTGAGGTGGAACCGGCAGCTGCAGGTGTTGTAAAAGTGGTTGACCGGGCCAATGTCTCCGATTATTGGACCGACAGCTTTGTCGTAGATGGTCCTCAAGCTTTTGAGTCCATGGCTGGGCCAGATTGGAAGTTCAGCCACTACACAGTTGAGGGTGCGCTCGCCAACACTTCGTCCTTGGTGGCTGACATGGTGGTCGAACTGCCCGCAGACGGTCAGGTAAATGTGGTCGCTCACTTCACCGAGATGGAGTTACAACTCTATGTCCCCAATGCCTTCTCTCCCAATAATGACGGCCTCAACGATGCCTTCCGTCCATTGGGTCAAGCATTTGGTGCACAGGATTACCTGTTTCAAGTCTTCAACCGCTGGGGAGAAGTGGTCTTCTCTTCAACGAATCCCGATGAGGGCTGGTTGGGCCAGGACCAACGAAATGATGGCTTGCACTACGTCAAGGATGGTACTTACGCTTGGAGTGTGCGCGTCCGCTGGACCCATGGGAATTACCCCGAGGACTTCAGCGGTACGTTGACGGTTGTCCGCTAATTCAACAGCGTCCTCAGCCTTTTTTCTCTCCTATAAACCAGTCCTCCTTGCTGTCGAACAGCACGTTGAATGTGGTGAGTGAGCCGTAGCAGCGGGTGATGTACTGTTGCAGGTTCACCTTGTGTTCATCGCTGAGCTTGCTGTGGCTGTTGATGTTCTGTTCAAGCACGCGCAAACGATCCCGCAGCATCACAATCTTGTGAAAGAAAGTCTCTATGGGAATCTCCTTTCCTTTCAAGCCTTCTTCCCCAGGGGTCAAGGTCATGGTTCCTCCCTCCCATTTATCTCCGAGGTCAATGGGACTTGGATTCTCCATGTATTGGTCGAACACGTTTTCTACGGCCGAAACGACGTCTTCCAAAGCAATGCCCTCTGACACAGCAGGAGCGGGTTCCATGACTTCGTAGGATTCATACGTCTTGGCGAGTTCCTTTTCGCCGTGCTCCTCAAAGAAGATGCGCCAAGCGGCGCCTGATTCTCCAAAAATCGCGCCTTCACCGTACTTGGGATGGCTGATGCGGGCTCCAATTCCAATCATGAACGCTAAGATGAGTGCCTTCCTGTGATGCCTGTGGTCTGCTTTGGATTGGAAATGAACAGCGGGCGGTCGAAGCCGTAAATTTGCACCTCATGCACGATGAAGCCCTCCGCGCCTTGCCCAAGGTGGAATTGCACTGTCATTTAGAATTGACAGCTCGTCACGCCTTATTGAAGGAGTTGTTGGCAGCCAAGGGTCGTCGCATTGATGATGCGCAGTTCCGGAAGGAATTCCTCATCACTGAGCCGGTAGGTGATTTGCCGACTTTGCTCAATATCTTTTTGGGACACAGGGATTTGCTGGACTCGCCAGAGGTGGTAGAGCGCATGACCTATGAGTGCTGTGAGGACATGAGTGCCAATGGTGTGCGCTTGCTTGAACTGAGGTATGCACCGAGTTTCCTGTGCGACGCACACCAAGGGTTGTCGCCGGATGCGATGCACATGGCCATTCTGCGGGGCATAGCGCGTGCTGAGCGCGACTTCCCCATCGCCGTAGGATTGATCGCTTTGCTGCAGCGGATCAAAACAGTGGAAGAAAACCGATACTGGCTCGACTTTGCCATTGAGAAGAAGGCGGATTTTTTGGCCGTGGACCTTGCCGACAACGAGTTGGCCTATGGTCCGGCTACTTTCACACCGCTGTTTGAGCGTGCCAAGAGTGAGGGGTTTGCCGTGACCATTCACGCTGGCGAGGCTGAAGGCCCTCAGGCCGCTCAGAACATCCGGGATTCCATTGAAATGCTGCATGCTGACCGGATCGGTCATGGGGTGCGGATCATGGAGGACCCCGAGGTGTTGGAATTCGTCCGCGAACGGGGAACTGTGCTGGAGCTGTGTCCCACGTCGAACTGGTTGAGCGGAGTGTGCCCCACTCGGGAATCCCATCCCTTCCGCAAGATTATGGAGGCGGGCATTCGGACCACCGTCAACACAGATGACCCCGGGATCATGAACATCAGCATCATGGATGAATACCGGTTGTTGCGGGACGCCATGGGCTTCACTGCCGAGGAATTCAAGCAAATCAACGTGTGGGGGCGTGAGGCATGCTTTATCCCAGAGGACCGGAAGGCAGCGGTCTGGCCCTGATCAACTGTCGAAAAGATCGGGTCTTCGCCAGCGCATGATGGGCTTCCACCACGGAGCCATTTTGACCAGTCGGATTTTTGGAACGGCCTCTGCACCAAACTCTGCATAGAACCGGTCTACGCCTGGATCCATGCTTCCTCCAAAATCAAAGGTCATCGTGCCTTCTTGGGCAGCGTAGCGCATGGCCGTGCCAATCAGGAGTACGGTCGCTCGGCTGCTCTCTCCAGGGTGCTGGCTTCGGAATTGACCGCCAAACCCGTAGACGCATCGCTTTGCATGAGCAGCATGGAACACTCCTCCACAGATGGCGTCTCCCCCGGCGTTGTGTACGACCCAAGCATGCGTGGTGGGCTCTTTCATCAGCTCTTCTAGCAAGCGGCGGAGTTGATTCTTGTCGCTAACGATGCCTTTTCTGTGGCGGGCGGCTTGATGGAGCGCCACCAATAAGTTCAGGTCCGTTGAGCGGCTCACGGTCAAGCCCTCGCGTTCGGCGCGCCTCCATTGTTTGCGTCGCGTGGTGGGCCACTGCTCTACCGGGTCTTGGTTGCCCAACGTGATGTGTCGGGTGTGGCGCTGCACGGCCCAGGTTTGCCCTGGCAGCCGCTGAGGAGCTGAGGTGCCAGCTGGAAGGTCAAGCACAGTTAGTGTTGCTGGCGTCTTTTCGATCGCCTCGCAGAGTGCAGCTTCATCCTCAAAGGGCCCGATGTCTTGGGCCCAAGGTGGTGTCCCCATCGCTTGAACCCCCCATTTCATGTGGAATGGCACCCTCCTGCCTGCAGCATCGTGCAGGACATTAGGAAAGGCGCGGTCCCATGCGGCATTCATATGGCAAAGATGGGGCTACTTTTAGCCCGTGTCAGTAGTGGATGATGCTGTAAAGCTTGAGCCGGGCAATTACGCGAGTCTCTTTATTTCGGAACGCCCTTTGGATCCTCCTGGATATGGGGTGGTCATGAACGAGATGATGTCTGCCGCTGAGCAGATGGAAGGCTACTTGGGCTTTGAGTCGCTGCGTGATGGCGAAGACGGCATCTTCATCAGTTATTGGAAGGATGCATCGTCTGTAGAGGCTTGGGCGGCGCACGCCGGACACCGCATGGCCAAGTCAAGGGGTACAGCTGAGTGGTACGGCGCCTTCCGGAGCGTGCTGTGCAAGGTTGAGAGAACCACCTGGTTTCGCAGGGCGGTCAGTCCAGCAGCAAAGTGACTTCACCCACCTCAGTGATGTCGGCGTCCAGACAGCTGTGGTCCGCATTGACGATGTAGTAGTACACGCCGGGTGCGGCCAAACGCCCTCCGATGCGTCCATCCCAACCGGCTCCTGCGCCTTCGGAAACATGAACGAGCACACCCCACCTGTCATAGACCTGCAATTTGAATTGCGTAAACGAGGAGGTATTGATCTCCTGGGCTTGGCCGTTGCCGACCAAACGTGTCCCTACCCTAAACCTGTCGTTTTTGCCGTCGGCGTTGGGCGTGAAAATATTGGGGATGACCATTTCAACTTCTGAGACCAATTCAGGCACGTAGACTTCGAAATTGGCCGTTTGCACGGTGCCGCATGTGTCGTTGGTGATGGTCAGGGTGACCGGAAAGAGTCCCGAAGTACCGAAGTCAAAGTTGACCGTATCTCCCGAGGCAGATCCCGCCGAACCGAAGCTCCAGCTGACGTCATCGGCAAAAGCGCCGTCAAAGGTGAAGTCGACGTCTGTTTCCAAGGAGCACGCCAGGGGTTCCACTGCACCAAACGACATCACAAGGGGGTCCTGCGGCAACACCGAAAGGGGCACCAAGACACTGTCGGCACAGGCGGCACCAGGCTGTGCAATGAGCAGGGCCTCGAATTGGCCAAAGCCGCTGTAACTCCAGGTGGGGTTTTCCAATCCGCTCTCCGGCGCACCGGCGGTGGACGCATCATTGAGGTCGAACTGCCATTCGTAACTGGAGGCATCGCTCGATTGGTTTGTGAAGCTGATTTCAAGCCCATTGCAAGGCGGGTCGGATACAGCAAATGCGGCCACAGGCAAGCCGGGCAAGTCGACATCCAATTCCGTGGTGAGTTCACACCCTATGGTCGACACGAGGTTGGCAGCCAAGGTGTGCGGTCCGGGTGGCACAAACAGACCGCTCGGATTTGTTCCGTCCCCCGCTTCTTCACCATCCACTGTCCAGACCAGGGATCCGGTTGTCCCCGGTGTGTCGCCGGAGTAGCTCACGTTTTGACTCCAACCATTGGCAAGGCAGGAGAAGCCGCCTATTGAGAAGTCAGCAGAGATGGGAGGTGCTACAAGGATGTCCTGTTCAAGGCTGTCACCGCAGCCTCCTAAGTCGTAGGCCAATGAAACGGTGTACGGCCCAGCTTCTTCGAACACGAAGTTGGGGGCGCTGCTGGAGCTGGTGTCTCCCGGTGAACCCGTTCCGAAATCCCAGGAGAAGGCCCCTTCATCTGCGTTGACTGCAAATGACAGGTCAAGTCCCGAGCAAGGTTCAGGCCATTGGACAGCGGGGAACACCAAAGCGCAGGGGACAACGTCGATGGTGAAGTCCCGGAACATGCGGCTGATGTCAGTCCAGTTGCCGTCCTCGTCTTGCCTGTATTCGGTAACGTACAAGCCGATGACGTACTTGCCGACAGTGGTAGGTGACCCGCTAAGGGTGCCTGTGGCAGGGTCGACTGTGATCCAATCGGCCTCATCATTGCCCAAAGGCGTCAACGGCGTGTACCCGTTGTCCCACACCACGTTGTTGTACGGAGGCGGCAGAGGAGGATTGGGCGTTGGCGCTGCAAAGCTTCCTCCGAGGAATACATCGCCGATGGAGTAGCGCAAGCTGTCTCCGTCCGGGTCAGTGGCGGGATTGGGGAGTGAAAAAGGCTGGTCGATGCAGACGTAGCCCTGAGGGAGGTCATCAAAACGTGCAGTGGAGTTCACCGAGAGGTCGATGTTGTCATTGCCCAGCACCGGCGGCACCTCAACGAAGATGGTAAACCCTGTGTTGGTCGGGTCCTGTAGGTTGATTACCTGGGGGTTGCGACAGCACCTTTGGTATACGATGGTATAGGTCTCAGAGCTTGGTAGCAGCGTCAGTAAGGTGGTGTAGACAGCGCGCTCTACACAAACTCCTGCGGGCAGTTCAGCGCAGGGGTTCCCACTTTGGAGGTCAATGGTGCTCACGGCATTTCCATTCAATGGAATCTGACTCTGTGAGAAAAGTTGAAGGCCCTCGTAAACAGCGATGTTGGCCGCGTTATCGAAGCCCGTGCCATTGGTGTTGGTCGGGCCGCAGTCGCGGTAAATCACAAGGCTGATTTCATATTGGTTGTCACCCATGTACTCGTAGTACATCTCCCCGCCGACGAGGTGTGTGCTCCAAGCCTGGTGGGACAGGCTTAAACCAATGACGATGAGGAGCCAACACTTCCAGCTGAATGTATCTTGCAAATTCATGGGCTTCACAGGCTACAATTTAAAGCAACTTACCTCGCCCCCCCTCAAGGCTGCAAGGGGCTTATTTCTATTGGCATTGTTGGGTGTTTCTGTAATGGGGACATTTGGGCAAGGTGCGTTGGCGCCACCTTCCATTCGCTTGGCCACACGTCAGTTCCAATCTCCTGGTCAACCCTCTTATTTGGAGGTGCAAGCAGAGTTCATGGCGGAGGGTCTGAGTTGGTTGTCTTCTTCAGACTCTACTTGGCGTGCGGCGGCCCAATGGACCGTCATCGCCTACGACAGCACGGGAACTGTTGCGGGTTTTGCCAAGTCTACTGCGCGCACGGGGAACCTTCCTGAACGCGGCGACTTCGTGGATGTCATGCGCATAGAATTGTTGCCTGGCCCGCATGTTTTGGAGTTGGAGGTAACAGATGTAGGCAATGCAGCCCGACCCAAGCTGACATACGAGACCAATGTCGGGGTCACGCCTGTGCGCCCTGTGGACATCAGCGACCTCTTTGTGGTTCAAGCTGTGGCACCCGCTTCCGAGCCCCCGTCCCCCCTCACCCGCTCAGGAAAGGACATCCTGCCCTTGATTGACAACCGCGTTTCTGCTGAGGCGAGCCGCGTTGCATTTTATGGTGAGCTGTATGGAACGTCAGACCGTTTTGGCGATGGCGGCGCTTTTTTGGTCGTCGCAGGCTTTCGCGCTGCGGGCCGGGACAAGGCCTGGGTCGAGGAGACCAAGCGTTATTTCCGGAAGACGGCGGCCCCGGTTGTGCCAGTGCTCGAAGCGTTACCTCCACCCCCGCCAGGCACGTATGAACTGGTGGTTCAGGTCATGACACCGGATCAGGGATTGGTCGTGGGGAGCAGCTTGATGTTGGAGGTCATCTCAAGCACAACACAAGATGCTGCCGTTGCGGCAGGGACCCTTGCGCCTTTTGTATTGGAGCATGGGGACCGCGATAGCCTGCTGTCCATGATTGAGACATTGCTGCCCATTGCCGATGCCGGAGAGCGACGTTCTATCGAACACGTCTTGAAAGGCGCTGATTTGAGGCAGCTCCGGTCATTTCTCGAGCAGTTTTGGACGGTGCGCTCTCCAGAAAATCCAGCTTTGGCCTGGCGACAGTACCGGACTGAAGTGGGCATAGCAGATGAAGAGTACGGGAGTTGTCCCAACCGCGAAGGACACGAGACGGACATGGGTTGGATCTTGCTTCGCTACGGCCGGCCCAACACCATTGTTCAGCGCCACAACGGCACCAACTATTACCCCTACGAGATTTGGCACTACCACAAGGCAGGACAATTCAACAACCGGCGCTTCTTGTTTTATACCCCTCAAGTGGTGGGCGAATGCTTTGAATTGCTGCACAGTGACCACCCTCAGGAATTGCGCAACGCGGACTGGTTGGACATACTCAAGACGCGGGAGTTGGGGCACTCGGTGGTCGATTCCAGGATGAACCAGATGAACAATCGGGACAGCTACAGCCGGGAGGAACCGGAGGACCTGTTCTTTAATCCGCGTTGAGATGGATGCTGGGGAGAGGACTTCGTGTAGGGTGGCCGTTGCGGTCCTCAACTGGAATGGGGCGGCCCATTTGCGGCGCTTCCTCCCTTCCGTGGTCGCCCACAATCTCCCTGGCGACCGGGTGGTGGTGATTGACAACGGTTCTGATGACGAGAGCCTAAAGGTGTTGGAGGCGTCTTTTCCTGAGGTCGACGTGGTGACCCTATCAGAAAACCTCGGTTTTGCCGGAGGTTACAATGCGGGATTGTCCATTGTGTCCGAAAGGTTTGATGCCCAGTATGTCCTGTTGCTCAACAGCGACGTCGAAGTGACGGCGGGATGGGTCGATGTGATGGTGGAGACTGCCGAACGACACCACTGGACGGCGGTTCAGCCCAAGATTCGCGCTGTAGATCGGCGTGCCGAATTTGAATACGCTGGAGCAGCAGGTGGCTACATGGACCGGTTTGGATTCATGTTTTGCGCCGGCCGAATTTTCGATGCCTTCGAGTCAGACATGGGGCAGTACGACCAGGAGCGTCCCGTGTTCTGGGCTTCCGGAGCGGCGTTGATGGTCAAGCGGAGCGCTTGGGAAGAGGTGCAGGGCCTCGACGTGGACTTCTTTGCTCACATGGAGGAGATTGATTTGTGCTGGCGTTTGCGCAACCGGGGACATGTGGTTGGAGTGGCTACGGGGACGCATGTTTACCATTTGGGTGGCGGCACGCTCGGGCAGTCCAGTCCACGAAAGGCGGAATTGAACTTTCGCAACAACCTCTTTCTGCTCCTCAAAAACGACCACCGCTTCGGAATTCGGGGGCGAATCTTCTTTCGGCAATTGCTGGATGGTGTAGCGGCTTTGCGGTTTCTCACGGAAGGCAAACCGGACTTTTTTCGAGCGGTCATCAAGGCGCACGGGGATTTTCGCAAGCTCCGCTCGCGCATGTGGGAGAAGCGAATGGCGGAGCGCAAGGCGTGCGCATCGGCTTCGGTAAATCATCTCACGGATTCGGGCCGATACCACGGTAGCATCATTGTGGACTACTTCATTCGAGGTCGGAAACGCTTCTCGGACCTGCCCGCGTATTTGTTTCGCTGACCCGAAGCTCTTTATGCAAACGCTGCAGTGACGGGTACAAGCTGACCGTTGCATGATGGACGCTGTGGCTTTGCTTGCGGTCAATGCGTGGTCCAGTCCTCTTGCGTTGGGTCCTTCCTGGTGTGGTGTTGGGTCACATTGGAGCGAATTGGTGGCCGGCCACGTCCCTGTCGTGCATGGCCTTCGGGCTGCTTGCTGCGGTGTATGGTTTGGTGTCAGGTCCACAGATGCGGAGAGGCACTTTAGGGGCTGTGTTCATGGGAGTCGCCTTGGGCATAATGGGGGCAGAATGGGGGCGGCGTGATCGGGGAGCACCGATTGAAGCGGGTGAAGACGCGGTGGTTCAATTGGACGTAACGCAAGTGTGGCCCCGAGCAGGGCGACAGTACCGTGCAGTCGGTGTGTTGCAAAGCGGGACTCCCCTCC
>JAKMCW010000125.1 GCA_022428205.1 Flavobacteriales bacterium | reverse complement strand
AGTCATCGCGGATGGCGATTTGCAGCTCGGTGTGGATGCGCCGAGCCGACAGCTGCGCGAGGTCCGCGCCGCTCTGTGGGCGCGGCGCCAAGGCGGTGTCGGTGACCCGCGCGATCGCCGCATTCATAGCAACGCGACGCAAGTCCTCGCCCTCGCGAATGTTTTCGACTAGTTCCAGCGGCGGGACGAAGCGGAGCGCGAGCCCGTCGGGCATGCGCGCCCACGCGAGCTTTGCAGACGGTTGGTACAAGACGCCCCGCAGCAACTCTTCGTCTGTGTGCCGCACACGAAATCGCTCAAAAAACCGAAAGCGCGCGCCGTCGGCATTGACCAAGAACGACCCCCCTGCCTCCTCTAGCGACTTGTGCAGCTTTTTGGACGTGTACGACCCATTTTGAACCGCCGATTGGATGGGGTTGCCGCGCGCCTTTCCCATACACTTCTTGAACTTGTCGCCCTTCTTGTGGTGGTCGTAGGCTATTCGTTGGTGGACGCGCTGCACAAAATTTGCCGCGTCGACCGAAAATCTCAGGAGGTTGTTTGCATCCCTGCTGCTGAGTTCCACCTTGCGAAGTTCGTCCTCGGACTCTCCAACCGCGGCCGTCCTTTGTTCGGTTGTAAAGTAGCCTGTGACAGAGCCAAACGCCCCTAGAAGAATGCTTCCTGCCAGGAGCGCCGACGACGACGCAGTGATGCCAACAGCAGAAGCGAGCGCTTTCAAAATAGGGACCCTCGCCAGCGCATACGAAGCCGTTGACACACCTTGGAGGACACCAGATTGCACAGCTAAATTTGATAGGGTTCCCGTGAAGCTGTCCCAATACGTCGGCACGCTGTCGTTGACGCCCGTTCCCTCTCTGTACTCTTTGATGAAAGACGGTATCGTAAACAGCAAAGGTACCGCAGAGAGAAACTTGACCCAAGTCGGTTGGGGCTTGATTGCGAGAAGCTCCTCCAAGTCGAGTGCTTTGACAACCATCAGCTCCGGATTCCGGAAGCTCAACGCCTTTGGAGGTTTGGCAGACACAATGTTTGGCATCCTGCAGTAAAAGTCGCGGTGTAGCCGCTCCACAGCCACGCGTTCGTACTCGGCACGGCGCAGCTTTTGCAGGTACAATTTTGCGCCGTCGGCTTCGGTGTCGTTCTCCGCCGTCGCCAGTGCAGCATTGTAGACAAGATCATAGCTCCGACGCCCCGATGCACTCTCGGCATGTTCGTAAGGCAAAGATTGGCGCGCACAGGTCTCAATCTCGAGGAGCGTCGCATTCATGGTCTTGAAGCCGAGGTCCACGTTCTTGACGGTGAATATCTTTGTCGAGACCTCGTCCTCCTTTGCCGGATCGCTCTTGATCCAAGACGTCAATAGCTGTGTAACGCCCGGCGTCGCAAGCAAACCATATAAGACGTTCATTGGATCGTCGGAGAACCACCAATTGTACTTTGCCACGCTTTTCGCTTTTTCGTTGTTCTTTTTGATTTTGGATTGCACTTCTTGCGTCTGCCCCACCGCAGCCATGAGGCTTTCTATTCCTGCAAGACCCAAGGCATCAAAACCACTTTCTTTGCCAAACTGACTTAAGCGGAAAGCTGCAAGACCCGCTTCGCCGCCGATCGAAACGTAATCGCGCTGCTTCTGCAGGGTGCCCATGAGCTCGATCATTTTGCCCCGGTCGTCCAGAAATGCGTAGTCAACAGCGCCTTTGAAAAACTCTTGAACCGCATCGGGAGAGGCTTCGACGACACCCAGAAGAGATTGCCACGTTTTGGTCAGCAGGCCGTTGACGTCCTCCCGAACGCCTGGTTCCTGGAGAGCCTCCTTGAAGTTTGCAATTTTGCCTTTTAGCCTTTCCATCTCAGTGTACTCGTCGCGGTACGACGCGTGCGCGAGGTAGCCGTACTTTCTCGAGGCCTCAAACACCCACTCTTGATCGTCCGGCTTGGTTTTGCCGCTGTCGGTGAACCGGACGCGCAAGCGCGTCCTGACACTGGTCTGCTCCAGCTCCTGGCGCCCAAGGCGATGCATAAGTAGATGAATGCCGGCGGTTTCGGGCTTGAACACTTTGGCATAGGCCGCCTCGTCAAAGCCCTTGCCGTCCGTCTTCGTTTCCATGTCCTTGTAGGTTTGAAATGTCGGCCGCGCGCGCAACATCGATTCGAGAAGCCGCGCCGCCTTCATCTGGTTCAG
>JAKMCW010000124.1 GCA_022428205.1 Flavobacteriales bacterium | reverse complement strand
CCACCCAGCTGGCGCCGGAGAACTTGACCCACTCCAGGACGTCACCGGTCTCCTCGCCGGTCTCGAGGTCCATCACGCGGATCTCCTGCCAGTCGCTGCCGGCGGCGTTGCGCATCACAACCACGTACTTGTCGTCATCGGAGGCGCTGGAGAGGCTGGCGGTCACGGTGCCGTCCTCGCTCAAGGTATTGGGGTCGAGGAAGACCTTGTCCTCGCCATCGAGGCCGTCGCGGACGTACCAGACGCTCTGATTCTGCAGGCCGTCGTTCTTGCTGATGTAGTAGCGGTCGCCAATCTTCCGGGGGGCGCCGACTTTCTCGTAGTTGAAGATCTGCTCGTAGCGGTCTCGGATGGCGTTGCGGAAGGGGATGGCGTCCAGGTGGCCGCGCGTCAAGGCATTCTGGGCTTCTACCCAAGCGCCGGTTTCTTCGCTGCGGTCGTCTTCGAGCCAACGGTAAGGGTCGGGGACCTCCGTACCGAAATAGGTGTCGACCACGCTGTCCTGGCGGGTGTCAGGGTACTCGAAAGCCTTCATGGTGTCGGATTGAGGAGAGGTGGCGCATGCTGCCCAGAGCAGGGCGATGGCGCAGGGGAAAATCAATTTGCGCATGTCGTGAATGGAGCGGCAAATTAGGCGACATGAAGAACAGCCACGAAATAGACTACCGCATCCACGGCGATGACTTGCAAATGGTGGAGGTCGAATTGGACCCTCAGGAGACCGTCATTGCAGAAGCCGGTGCCATGAACTGGATGGAGGAGGACATTCAATTTGAAGCGCGGATGGGGGATGGCACAGAAACGGGAAGCGGCTTTATGGGCAAGCTTTTCGGTGCGGGTAAAAGGCTGTTGACCGGAGAGAGCCTGTTCATGACCCACTTCACGAACCGCGGAGCCATGAAGCGTCAGGTGGCCTTTGCGGCGCCATATCCCGGCAAAATTGTACCGGTAGACCTGGCGTCCCTCGGCGGTGACCTGCTGTGCCAGAAAGACGCCTTCCTGTGCGCAGCCATGGGCACCAAGGTGAGCATTGCCTTTAACCGCAAGCTCGGCGCAGGGTTTTTTGGGGGCGAGGGCTTTATCCTGCAGAAGCTGCAAGGCGATGGCTTGGCCTTCCTCCACGCCGGTGGAACCGTGATCAAGCGTGAATTGCGCGGTGAGACCCTGCGCGTGGACACAGGGTGCATCGTGGCTTTTGACGCGACGGTTTCCTATGACATAGAGGCCGCGGGAGGGTTGAAGAGCATGTTGTTTGGGGGAGAAGGCCTGTTCTTGGCCACGTTGAGCGGGCATGGCACGGTATGGATGCAGAGCATGCCTTTCAGCCGTTTGGCCGATCGGATTTTGATGAACGCCCCATCGACTGGAGGGCAATCCAAGGGTGAAGGCAGTGTGCTCGGAGGATTGGGACGGATGATGGACGGGGTGTGATGCGGAGGTGAAAACCCCGCTAAGGGGTCATTTTGTTGTCGGACGAACGGCCTTCTTTTCTCTATCTGGGCTCACTTTATTAGGACGAAATTGTTTTTTTCGTCGATAAATGGGTATATTTATGGTTGCCCAACCCAGATTGTGCTCACATGAACCGTCTGATTACCCTTCTTTTATGCCTTGTCTCTGTGGCTTTTGCCCACGGACAAGACCCCGCTTATGGTCTCTCCGTCGAAGTTGTCACGGAGCACGATAGCGGCCCTTTGGCCGGTATGACCACCTACCAAATCTTTATGGACTGCGTCTATGCGGACGACATCGTTTCGTCCGTCAGTGGAGATGCCATCTTCCCGATGAACCTCTCGACCACGACGACCTTCTATCAAGACGCCCTTGGCGCGGCCACTCCCAATGCAGTCAACCCGCTGCTCTTCGGATTCTTTGCGGATCTGGAGTATGATACCTGGGTGACAGTGGGCATTTCCCAGCAGCCCGATGCGGCGGTGGGAGAAGGTGAAATCAGTACAGTCGAAAGTCCCACTCAGTCGTGGGTTGCCTCTTTTGAGGCAGGGGGTAACCTCGTCATGGATGACGCTACGGGCGGCGCATGGTTTGTGACACAGAACTACTCTAACGGTTTGGCAGGTGATGACTTGAAGGTGCTTCTGGCACAAGTGACCACCGACGGTGAGATTTCAGGAACATTTTTGGTACAGGTCTTTGAACATGGAGTGGGCGCATCAGACTTGCGTTTCCACTTGAGCTTTGACGGTACCGACGGATCGGGTGCCACAGGATGTACCGATCCCAACGCGGACAATTACAATTCAGGGGCAGCAGAAGATGATGGTTCTTGCCTCTACGGGGGCTGTACCGACGATGCGGCCTGTAACTACGATGTGGCGGCCAACGACGACGATGGCAGCTGTGAATTCCCCGATCCCTTCCGCGATTGCGCGGGTGTTTGTCTGTCCGACAGCGATGAAGATGGGGTGTGTGATGAAGAGGAAGTGGCGGGTTGCACGGATGCGACCGCATGGAATTACGATGATGCAGCGACCGATGAAGACGGGAATTGTATCTACTTCAATGCTTGTGACATCGATGCGGATGCCGTGGTGATGGTCAGCAGTTTTGATTACGATCCTGCCGTGTTGAACCTCGAAATAGGGGCGACTGTGGTGTGGGTCAATGTGGGGGGCTTGCACAACGTCAATGCCACCACCGATCAGTTGACCGGATTGCCTTTTGACAATCCACAACCGTTTAACATTCCCGCGGTACTGGGTTCGACCGAAGGTACTTGCCTTGGGTCGTTCACGTTCACGGCTCCCGGCATCTATCACTACAACTCTTCCGTGTCCAACCAAGCTTCCTTGGGCATGACAGGAACGATTGTCGTGGGCGCTGGTGGTTGTAATGACCAGGAGGCGACCAACTATGACGCCACAGCAGAATTCAATGACGGTTCCTGCGTCTATGACGGATGTACCGATGCGTCTGCGAGCAACTATGATCCCATTGCAGTCATCGACAACGGGACGTGCATCTATCCTGGTTGTACGGACACGGAGGCGGCCAATTACGACGCCGGTGCCAACGAAAACGACGGCAGCTGTATCTACCCTGGCTGTACCGATTCAGCCGCGGCCAACTACGATGAACAGGCCAACACCGACGATGGTACCTGCTTCTACCTCGGTTGCATGGACCCCACGGCTTGTAACTACGACGCCACTGCCGATACGGATGATGGGAGTTGTGCCGATGCCTTGGACACTTGGGGCGTCGACTACCTCGATTGTGACGGAATTTGTCTCAACGATGCCGATGAAGATGGCGTGTGTGACGAAGAGGAAGTTTTGGGTTGTGATGATGTCACGGCTTGCAACTACGACGACTTGGCGACGGAAAACGACGGCACCTGCGACTATTGCACGTGTGCTGGCAATGGCACCGATACGACCTGGGTTGAAGGCGATACGCTGACGCAGTTGACGTTCACAGATGATACGGTAGGGTATGCCTTGCACGTGGATTGGGTGACAACGCACGCTGGAGGTGTCCTTGACGGCATGTCCACTTACCGCTTGTACGTGGTGGCCAATTCCCCCGAGGACCTTTTGAGCTCGTGCTATGGCAACAGCAACAACCCTTTGGTCATTGGTTCGACCGAACCGCTGTACCAGAATGATTTCGGCAGCACCTTCGGAACGGGCATCAACGCGCTGTTGTTGCCTGCTTTTCCAGAAGTGGCATACGACAGTTGGGTGACCATTGGTTTGGACGGCACACCGCCTCCAGGCTACAGCAACATCCAAAGTGCCCAGAGCCCCAATCAGAACTGGATTGCCGGTTTTGACGCCGGTACTGAGTTGCGCATGGACGACGCTGTGGGAGGTGCATGGTTTGTGACCTCTTCCAACCTCAACGGAGTGCCCGATGCGGAGCTTCGGATTTTGGTGGCTCAATTCACCACATCTGGTGTGGTGTCCGGCACCTTGCCCATTCAGATTTTCCCCTTGGGAGATGGATCCGCAGAGGAGCGTGCTGCCTTCACCTTCACCACCGAAGGATTGGGCCAGCCTGAAATGACCGCAGTGGTTTCTACCGGCGGTACAGGCGACAACAACTGTGGATGTCTCGACCCGGAGGCCGACAACTACGATGCCGATGCGGCATTCGAAAACGGGACCTGCTTGTATTCAGGATGTACCAATGCCAATGCGTTGAACTACGACGCCGGCGCCAATGTGGACGATGGCACATGTGTTGTGCCTGGTTGTACCAATTCCGAAGCGGACAACTATGATCCTGAAGCCAACCAAAATGATGGCTCCTGTGTCATCAGCGGTTGCACTTATAACGATGCTTCCAATTTCGATCCTACAGCCAACGTCGACGACGGCAGCTGTATCTACTTTGGCTGTATTGACCCCGCAGCGGACAACTATGATCCGACGTCCAACACCGACGATGGCTCATGCTTGTACCTCGGTTGTACGGACCCCGAGGCGGACAATTATGATGCTGGCGCCAACCAGAACGATGGCACCTGCGAATTCTTGGGTTGTACCATCCCTGTGGCCGCGAACTATGACGCCGACGCCAATGTGGATGACGGCAGTTGCATTTTCCCTGGATGCACCAACCCGGCAGCGACCAACTACGACGTCACGGCCAACGAAGACGATGGCACGTGTATCCTCGAAGGTTGCTTGGATGAGAGCGCGTCCAACTATGATGCGGATGCCAATTCAGACGACGGGAGCTGCACGTATCCAGGTTGTACGGACTCCGGTGCGATCAACTTCGATCCCGGCGCCAACCTCGATGACGGCACTTGTGTTTTCCCCGGTTGCTTGGACAGCGATGCGGTGAATTACGACGCCCTCGCCAACCTGGATGACGGCAGCTGCCAGTACGGTGGATGTTTGGATGAAGAGGCGGCCAACTACGATGCTACTGCCGACGTGGATGATGGCTCTTGTGTGTACTCCGGGTGCACGGATGCTGCTGCTTCCAACTATGACAGCACAGCTTCTTTGGACGATGGGTCTTGCATCTATCCCGGCTGCACGGACAACAGTGCACTGAACTATGATCTCCTCGCCAATGAGGATGACGGTTCGTGCCAATACGGTGGTTGTATGGACCCCGGTGCCTGTAACTATGACGCAGAAGCCGACGTGGAAGATGGATCTTGCACGTATCCCATCTCCTTGAACGTTGACTGCAATGGCGACTGCCTCATCGATGCTGATGACGATGGAATCTGCGACGAAGACGAATTCAGTGGTTGTACCGATGAGACCGCGTGCAACTTCAATCCCGATATGACGGAGGATGATGGCAGTTGCGAATACTGTTCTTGTGCGTCTGATGGGGCTGCTGGCCTCGATGTGTATGATTACGAGACCAATGAGCCCGGATTTGGCTTGCGTTTGGTTCGTGTCGCCGATCATGTTGGTGGCGCCCTTGACGGTATGACCACATGGCGCATCTCAGCTGTGGTGAGCCATGCCGATGACATGCTCTCCAGTGCATACGGAAATGCTGAACTTCCCCTACAGATCTCTTCTACGGCGCCCTTCTACCAGGACGCCTTGGGCAGCACTTTTGCGAGCGGGGTGAATCCGTTGTTGCTCTCAAGCTTCCCAGACCTTGCGTACGACAGCTGGGTCACGGTCGGCATTGAGGGTACCCCTGATGCTGCAGCAGGAGAGGGGGCCATTCAGAGTGCCCAAAGCCCGAGCCAGAATTGGATCATTGGCTTTGATGCCGGTGGAGAAATCCTGATGGATGATGCGACCGGTGGGGCTTGGTTTGTGACAAACGTCTACAACAATGGCATCGCGGGAGACGACCTCGAAGTGCTGTTGGGACAGTTTACCACGGCAGGCGAGCTCAGTGGGTTGCTGAACTACCAGGTCTTTTTGGAAGGCAGCGGCGAAAACGACGTCCGTGTGACGGCCAACTTCACCACTGCGGATCTCGCAGGAGTGGCACCAGCGCCTTGCGGATGTACCGATCCCACGGCCGACAACTATGAGGCCAACGCCCTGTACGATGATGGCTCTTGCGAGACGGCAGGGTGTACGGATGCTGCAGCGGACAACTTCAACCCCTCGGCCAACGTCGACGATGGAGGTTGTCTGTTTAGTGGTTGTACGGCTGAGTCGGCTTTTAACTACGACCCCTCGGCCAACGAGGACGACGGCTCTTGCATCTTCTTTGGATGTACCAATCCCGATGCGGCCAACTATGATGCTGACGCCAATTTTGACAACGGCAGTTGCATCGTTTACGGTTGCACGATTTCTGGCGCGGAGAACTATGATCCTGCGGCTACCGACAACGATGGTTCGTGCATTTTCGCGGGCTGCACCAATGCCGACGCCAGCAATTACGATCCCCTCGCGAGCATCGACGACGGTTCCTGTGTGGTGCCCGGATGTACCGACGCGCAGGCGACCAACTACAATGCAGAGGCGACCTTCAACAATGGCAGCTGTGAGTACCTCGGCTGTACTGACGAGACCGCCTGTAACTATGACGCTTCTGCGCTGACGGACGATGGCAGTTGCCAGTACCCCGTCGACATCTACGATTCTGAGGAGTACGATTGCAATGGTGAGTGTATCACCGATACCGATGGCGATGGCATCTGCGATGCTTTCGAGGTGTCGGGATGTACTGAAGTCATGGCCTGCAATTACTTCGGTGCCACCGATGATGATGGGTCTTGCGAATACCTCTCTTGCGCTGGCTGTTCAGATGCGGAAGCGGACAACTACGAGCCCGGCGCATTGATCCCCAATGACGACCTCTGCGAATACCTCGGTTGCACCAGTCCCGCTGCGGACAACTACGATGCAGGTGCCAACGTCAATGACGGGTCTTGCATCTTCAGCGGCTGCACGGATCCTGAGGCAGACAACTATGACCCCCAGGCCAACTTGGACTCCAACTGCATCTACCTCGGTTGTGTGAACCCTGCTGCGGACAACTATGATGCTGAGGCCAACACCAACGATGGTTCCTGTGTCTTCTCAGGCTGCACGGATCCAGCGGCGGACAACTACGACCCCCAAGCCAATTCAGACTCCAACTGTCTGTACCTCGGGTGTCTCGATGCCGACGCTTCCAACTTCGATCCGACGGCCAATACAGAGGATGGCAGCTGTGTATACCTCGGTTGTACCGATGATGCAGCGTGCAACTTCAGTGCGACGGCCAACACGGACGACGGAAGCTGCAGCTATCCGGCCTCTGCCAGTGTGGATTGCAACGGCGACTGCCTGCTCGATACAGACGGCGATGGTGTGTGCAACCCCGACGAAATCCCCGGTTGTCTCGTGCCAGGGGCTTGCAACTACAATCCAGACGCTACCGACGCAGGTGTCGTGTGTGATTACACCGCATGCGCTGGATGTACCGACCCTACGGCCGACAACTATGACGTGACGGCGACCTTGCCGAGTGGCGACTGCCAATACCTCGGTTGCACGGATCCAGAAGCGGACAACTTCGCACCTGGCGCCAACGTGGACGACGGTGGTTGTTCTTACGGAGGTTGCACGGACCCCGCAGCGTACAACTACGACAGCAACGCTTCGTTGGACGATGGGTCCTGCCTCTATGCGGGATGTGTGGACCCTGAGGCTTGCAACTTCGACGAGGATGCCGATACGGACGATGGTACCTGCGCGTACCCCGATCCTGAGTACACCTGTTTGGGCTACTGCATTTCAGACTACGACGGTGACGGCATTTGCGACGCTTTTGAGGTGCCGGGTTGTACCGCGCCTTCTGCGTGTAACTACGACGCCGCGGCCACCGAAAACAACGGCAGTTGCGAGTGGACGTCTTGCGTGGGTTGCACGGATGCGGCCGCAGACAACTTCTCGCCATCGGCATTGACCGACGACGGATCCTGCGAATTTGGTGGATGTACCGACCCGACGGCAGTCAACTACGAGACCCAGTCGACCTTTAATAACGGCACCTGTTTGTACGGTGGTTGTACCGATAACGGCGCATGCAACTTCACGGCCGGCGCCAACTTTGACGATGGTTCTTGTGAGTACCTCTCTTGTGCGGGGTGCATGGTCTTGATCGCGTGCAACTATAATCCTACTGCGTCCATTTTCAACGACGCTGTATGTGACTTCACCTCTTGTTGTGGTGACCCTGCAGCCGACAATTACGATGCCGACATCTCCAACCTCTTGGTGGAGGGATGTCTCTATGGTGGAGATGCTCCTGCCGTAGAGGGGACTGGCTGTGACCTCTCGTTTGCCTGCAACTTTGGCGATCCGGTCAATGACTGTGAGTTCGCCTCATGTGCCGGTTGTGTTGAGGAAGGGGCCTGTAATTACGATGCTGAAGCCACCTTGGCCATCACATGCCTCTATCCGGAAGACCTCTACGATGCGGACTTCGTCGATTGCGACGGCGCTTGCTTGAATGACATCAATGAGAATGGCATTTGCGATGAGGTTGAGCCCTCGGGCTGCACGGACCCCAGCGCCTGTAACCTTGACCAGCAAGCGTCCTTTGACGACGGTTCCTGTGAATACTTGAGCTGTGCGGGATGTACAGTGGAAGCGGCCTGTAACTACGATGCGACCGCTACGGTCAACGATGGCGGCTGTGATTTCGACAGCTGTGCCGGTTGTTTGGACGAGGTGGCCTGTAACTATGAGGCAACGGCCGTCCTAGATAACGGCACCTGTATCTATGCCCAGCCCGAATACGATTGTGCTGGGGTGTGCCTCGAGGACACGGACAGCGATGGCATCTGTGATGCCTTCGATGAGCCAGTATTCGGTTGTAACGATGCTGCTGCCTGTAACTATGACGCCTTGGTGACAGACAACGATGGATCCTGTGACTTCTGCTCTTGCTTCATCACGACATCGGATACCGAAGGCTATGGTGTCGAAGTCGAGGTTGTGGCTGAGGACGGTATTCCAGGATACACGACCTACCGGGTCTATGCCACGACTCCTTCTTCGGACGATTTCGTGAGCGCCATCACCGGTTTGGCGGGAACGCCGCTTCAGGTGGAGACCACTGGTGAGTTCTGGCAAAGTGGCATCGGTGGCGTTACGCCTTCGGTGATCACCGAATTGCTCATTGGATTTATTCCGGACCTCGCCTATGACAGCTGGGTGACGGTTGGTTTGGACCACAAAGCCGATGCCAACGAAGGGGAGGAGGACGCCGCTACGGTATCCGGCGTATCCCCAAGTTGGACAGTGGCTTTCGAAAATGGAGACAACATCCTCATCAACGACGGCACCGGCGGCGGATGGTACGTGCTCAACTCTGCAGTCAATGGTATTGCCGGGGATGACCAGCGGGTCTTGTTGGGACAGTTCACCACAGATGGTGACTTGAGCGGCAGCATGCGCATCCAAGTTTTCCCAGGTGGAGATTCGGATTCGGACCTGCGCTACATCGCCACTTTTGGAGCGCCCGATTGTGGGTGTACCGACCCCGATGCCCTCAACCCCGATCTGGACGCTGCCTATGACGATGGAAGCTGCCAGTACCCCGGTTGTACGGATGACGAAGCGGACAACTATGACGCGGGTGCGGACGTCGATGACGGCAGCTGCATCTACAGCGGTTGTACCGATCCTGCGGCCGACAACTACGATGCCCAGGCCACCGTCTTTGACGGAAGCTGCATCTTCTTTGGCTGCACCGACCCTCTCGCCGGGAACTACGACGCCTTGGCCAATACCAACGACGGGACGTGTGACTACACGGGCTGCACTTCGCCTTCAGCCTCCAACTACAACCCCATTGCGACGTTGGATGACGGCAGCTGTCAGTTTGATGGCTGTACGGATGCAGAGGCGGCCAACTACGAGCCCGGCGCCAACAGCGATGATGGCTCTTGCCTCTACCCAGGTTGTACCAACCCCGCGGCAGACAACTATGACGTCCAAGCCAACGTGCCCGATGGATCCTGCGTGATATCAGGTTGTACTGATTCTGAAGCAGCGAACTATGACGCCGGTGCCAACAACGACGATGGCAGCTGCGCCTATCTCGGTTGCACCGATGCTGGTGCAGACAACTTCGACGCACAGGCGAATTCCGATGACGGCAGCTGCCTCTATGGTGGGTGCACGCAAATGGGCGCTTGTAACTACGATCCGTCAGCCAACGCTGACGACGGAAGCTGCACTTTCCCTGAGGACTTGTTTGGCGCAGACAATGTGGACTGCACCGGAGCCTGCAACAACGACGCGGATGCCGACGGTGTCTGTGACGAAGATGAAGTGTTGGGTTGTATGGACGAAACAGCCTGTAACTACGCGGCAGATGCCACCGATGATGACGGCAGCTGTGAGTCTTTGTCATGCGCGGGTTGTACAGATCCTGAGGCCGACAACTATGATGCTGGGGCCACCATTGAGGATGGTTCGTGTGTGATCAGTGGCTGTACCTACTCGACTGCGGCCAACTACAACCCCGCCGCCACCGTGGAGGATGGCAGCTGCAGCTTTGGTGGTTGTACCAACCCAGACGCCATCAACTACAGCGCATTGGCTGACGTTGACAATGGCAGCTGCATCCTCTTGGGATGTACGGACCCTGAGGCGATCAACTTCGACCCGACGGCCACTTTGGATGACAACAGTTGCCAGGTCTATGGATGTACCAACCCCTTGGCGGTCAACTTTGCTGCCAATGCGGTGGTGGACGATGGTACTTGTGTCATCGCGGGATGCACCAACCCCTTGGCCATCAACTACAGTGTTGTGGCGACCACCGACGATGGTTCATGCATCGTGCTCGGTTGTACCGACCCGACCGCCGACAACTTCAATGCAGACGCCAACATCAACAATGGCTCCTGTGTGATCGGCGGATGTACACTCTCGTTTGCCACGAACTACAATCCACTGGCGACTTACGATGACGGCAGCTGCCTCATCTACGGTTGCACGGATCCTGCGGCCTTGAACTACAACTTCTTCGCGACCCTGGACAACGGCACCTGTCTGTTTGCCGGTTGTTTGGATCCCGAAGCGGACAACTACAATCCCGACGCCACCTTTGATACGGGCGACTGTGACTACCTCGGTTGTACCGACGCCGGTGCGGCCAACTTCGACGCGGAGGCCAATACCGATGATGGTTCCTGCTTGTACCCCGGATGTACCGATGCGGCGGCTTCTAACTACGATGCAGAAGCCAACAGCGAAGACGGAAGTTGCATCTACCTGGGCTGCACGGATGAGACGGCTTGCAACTATGATGCGACCGCCAACACGGACGATGGAAGCTGTGACTTTGTGTCTTGCTTGGGATGTATGGACCCCGATGCGTGTGATTACGATGCGGAGGCGACACAAGATGACGGTTCCTGTTCTTATCCCGTGGACCTCTACGGGGTCGACTGGTTGGATTGTGCAGGCGCATGCTTGCAGGATACAGACGGGGACGGTGTGTGTGACGAGGAAGAGGTGGCCGGTTGTACCAACCCCATCGCGGTGAACTTCAATCCCGAAGCCACCGATGAGGATGGCTCCTGTCAAATTGCGGGATGTACGGATTCCACCGCGGCCAACTTCGACGCGACAGCCAACCTTGACGACGGCACCTGCGTATATCCAGGATGTACGGACACCGAGGCCGACAACTACGATGACGGAGCCAACAGCGATGACGGTTCTTGTCTCTACTTCGGTTGCACGGACCCGGAAGCCGACAACTTTGACGCTGGCGCCAACAGCGAAGACGGCACTTGCTTGTACTTCGGCTGCACGGACGCTGAGGCGGACAACTATGACGACGGCGCCAACAGCGATGATGGCACCTGCTTGTATTACGGTTGTACCGACGCTGCGGCGGACAATTTCGACGCCGGCGCCAATAGCGACGACGGCTCATGTCTCTATTTCGGTTGCACCGATCCCGAGGCCGACAATTTTGACGCCGGCGCCAACAGTGACGATGGCTCATGCCTCTACCTGGGCTGCACGGATGCCGAGGCGGACAACTTCGATGCTGGGGCCAATTTGGACAACGGCACGTGTGAGTACTTCGGTTGTATGGACCCTGAGGCTTCCAACTACGATGCGGAGGCCAATGTCGAGGATGGGTCTTGCACCTATCCCGGTTGCACGGACAGTTTCGCGGACAACTTCGACCCTGGAGCCAACCTCGAGGACGGTTCTTGTGAGTATCTCGGTTGTACCGACGCTGGTGCCATCAACTATGATGACTTTGCCAATGTGGACGATGGCAGCTGTTTGTTCTTGGGTTGTACGGACCCCGAGGCCGACAACTATGATCCCAATGCGAACTACGAAAGCGGTTTGTGTGAGTATGAGGGATGTACGGATCCCGAGGCCGACAACTACGACCCCGACGCCAATGTCAACAACGGCTTCTGTGTCTATGTGGGATGTACCGATGCCGGAGCGGCCAACTACGATCCAGCGGCCAACACCAATGACGGCTCATGTCTCTACGGCGGTTGTATCGACCCTGCCTACCTCGAGTACGATGCCACCGCAGATGTAGACGATGGTTCTTGCGAGACCCTCATTGTCGAAGGCTGCACGAACCCTGACTTTACCGAGTTCGACCCTGCGGCCAACGTGGAGGATGGCTCCTGTGCTACTGCTGTGGTGCTCGGTTGTACCGACCCGAACTTCTTGGAGTTCGATCCGGAAGCCAACACCTTTGATGGCAGCTGCGCCACGCCTGTGGTGATCGGTTGTACCGACCCGAATTTTGTGGAATACAACCCCTTCGCAAACACCGATGATGGCTCCTGCGCTACGCTGGTTGTGGAAGGCTGTATCGATGCCAACTATCTGGAATTCGATGCAGCGGCCAACACCGATGACGGTTCTTGTGTCACGCCAGTGCTTACGGGCTGTATGGAGAGTGAGGCATGTAACTACAACGCCTTGGCCAATACGCCTGACACCTGCGATTACCCTGTGGATGTCTACGGCATTGACTACGTCGATTGCGCAGGCCTGTGTCTGAACGACCTCGATGAAGACGGGGTCTGTGACGAGGATGAGGTGCCTGGTTGCATGGATGACGCCGCGGTCAATTTCGACCCGGAAGCGACCGATGAAGATGGCTCTTGTCTTTACCCCGGCTGCACGGACCCCTTGTACATCGAGTATGATGTGGATGCTGACGTGGACGATGGTTCTTGTGTCACGCTGGTGGTCGAGGGCTGTACCGATGCCGATTACATCGAATTCGACCCCGCTGCCAATGTGGACGACGGATCGTGTACTGTGTTGGTCTCCTTGGGCTGCACTGACGCTGAGGCGTGCAACTTCAGCGGCGGATACAATACCGATGATGGCAGTTGTATCTATCCTGAGGACATCTACGGTGGCGACAATGTGGATTGCTTTGGCAACTGTTTGAATGATGCCGATGGAGACGGTGTCTGTGATGAAGACGAGTTGGCGGGGTGCACGGACCCTGCGGCATGCAACTTCACCCCATTCTTGACGGAAGATGACGGCAGCTGCGAATTCTGCTCATGCTATGAGCCTGAGTGGCTCCCCGGTCCAGACTCCTTGTACTTCGAGAGCGACAGTGCAGGTTACGGGATCAAACTGGTGCGCGTGGCGGACCACGACGCGGGAGACCTTGAAGGCTTGTCCACTTATCGCCTCTATGTCACGGGACAGGACCCTGCGGACATGTTGTCCAGTGTCTTTGGCAATGGTGACCTTCCGCTGAACATCAACACGTCCACGACCTGGTACCAGGACCCCATTGGTTCCAATTACGGTACGGCCATTAACCCCTTGCTCTTTGGCATCATTCCAACCTTGGCCTACGACAGTTGGGTGACCATTGGACTGGATGCCATCCCAAACTCAGCCTTGGGGCAGGGTGAGGTGCAAGGCGTGAGCAGCCCCGGACAGAATTGGTTGGCCGCATTCTCTGCAGGAGGCGGCATCGACATCGACGACGCCACTGGTGGAGCGTGGTTTGTCACCAGCGATGTGACCAACGGCATCATGGATGAAGACCTCGAAGTCCTCATCGGTCAATTCACAACAGATGGTGTGATCTCAGGCACCCTCAACTTCCAGTTGTTCCTCGGGGGTGACGTGGATGCGGATATCCGTCCTTCGGTCAGCTTCTCTTCAGAAGACATGGCACCGAGCCTGTATTCCATGTGCGGATGCACGGAAGAAGGTGCGGGCAACTACAATCCTGATGCCGTGTACGATGACGGCTCTTGCGCCAGCGGCCCAGGTTGTACCTATCCGACGGCAGCGAACTACGACGCTGAGGCGGGTTATGACGACGGAAGCTGTGTGTTTGCTGGGTGTACCGTGGACTTCTACCGCAACTACACCACGTTTGCTACGGTGGACGATGGAAGCTGCTCTGATGCGCCGCCTTGTCCCGATTCTAATGGCGACGGCATGATTGGTGCGCTCGAGATCACGGACCTCTTGGTGTTCTACAACACCGATGGAGGCGGGTGTGGCATTTTCACGCCTTTGACACCGCTTGAAATCGGAGTGGATCCATGTGCCATGCCTGGCGCGGATTGTGGTGATCAAGGATGTACGTATCCCAACGCCCAGAACTTTGATTCCGGTGCCACCATCGATGATGGGTCTTGCTTCTGGACGGGTTGCACAGACCCCACGATGCAGAACTATCAGCCACTGGCCAACCTTGACGACGGTACATGTGTCGCGCCAATCTGTTGGGACTTCGACTTTAGTGGTTCAGTGGGCATTCAAGACCTCTTGGACTTGTTGCTTCTCTTCAACCAATCCTGCGGAGCAGAATAACCAAAACCGCCAAATTGCCTCGCTTGGGTGGGCGTTCCTTCTGGAGCGCCCATCTTTTTTGCCCGGTTTTTTGGGACGCTATGGCGACCCCATTGATGTGAGTTCGGGTGCCAACCATGCGGTGAGTTCGCCACGTCGCGAGGTGAGGGGGCGCGGCGTTTAAGTCGTCTGTGCAAGGGGAGAGTCCGGTCAGTCTCGAGCTCGACAGGAAACGGCATCCTTCTCGTAGAGTCGATGACAGTCAGGGTCAAGTAGGCATCACTGTGCTAAGAACCCCCATTGACAAGGGCATGGCATCGTCTTCGAAGCGGACTTCTTAGGGGTTGTATCCCGGGACACATACACCTTGGACGGCGAGGCATTTCCAGCGAAAATTTGATGCCGAATCAAGTTGTTGTCAACTAAAGAATGATTCGTGCCCCTTGAGGTTGAAAACGAGCTTGCCGAGAATAGTTTTGTTCATTGATGCCCAACACTGCCATGCGCTTCTTCTCTTGCTGTTTTTCTTGTGTTTTTTTCCTCGCTTTATCGGTGACTTCCGTCTCTGCGCAAGGCGAAAAAGCCTACGTTTTGTGTGAGGGCGCACAGGACTTCTATTCTGGAGAAGTATTGGAGGCACCCCGATTGGGCGTAGTGGACCTCTCCATGGAAACCCCTGAATTCTCAGTGCTGCGGGTGTTTGACGGGCATTCTTTTGCGGTTGACCTCGTGTTGGATGGTGCAGGTGAGACCATCTATGTGGCCGCTGAGGACACGGTGTACAAACTGGATGCAGCATCGGGCAGTGTACTTGCCGAGCAAGCGTTGGATGGTGCCCGCCAATTGCTCCTGCATGAGGACCGGCTCTTTGTGACACGCGGTGATTATGACCCCATGACCTTTGGCTCTGTGGAGTTTGATGAATACCTGGTCGCGCTCAATGCTGAGGACCTGACTTGGAACGCGGGGTGGCAATCCGATGGCATTGCCGGTCCCAATTGGGCTTCCGAAAGCCTTTGTCTCAGCGGTGATGCTGTGTATGTGGGGGTGAACAATGCCTTTGCTTACGGAGAGGAAGTGGGCGTAATTGGGCGTGTAGACCTGTTCACGGGGGACTACACAGAAATGGACCTCGGTCCCGAAGGACTAAACCCTGTCCACGTTTTTGCCGCTGGGGACGGAGCTGTGGTTTCAGTCAATGCCCGACAGTACGATGGGACATCGCTGAGCCGATGCGAATCCGATGGCGCAGTGCTGACTGCAGCGGTTGCAGATGTCACGGCCGGATGTGCTGCTGCAGCTTGGCATGATGGTGGAGTGTTTTATCAGGTCTATGGTGAAGCAGGATTCCGGAAAGCAGACGGAGCCACCTTGGATGCCCTTGAGGGTTGGTCGGGCAATGGCGGAGCGGTCTACGCGATGGCGTCCCTTTCGGAAGACCGCTTTCTCTTGGGAACCACTGATTTTGCCACCACCGGCATCCTTGAGATGTGGGACTTATCGTCTGGATTCCAATGGGACTTGCCTGTGGGGGTGGCCCCTGGAAGGATTGTTGTGGCGGGCAGTGTGACGAGCAGTGTCCCTGCGGTGATATCGGGCCCCAAGGAATTGGTGGCGACCTATGACCTCATGGGTCGGACGCAAGCACTCGGACAAGGCCTGCTCTTGCAGCAATGGTCGGATGGGACCGTGACCAAGAAGTTTCAGTTGGCGGATTGAACCGCTGCTGAACCCGTCAGGGGATCAACCAAAAAGAGAATTGACCCCGTAAAATTTGGCGGTGGTCTTGAGCAAGCTTTTGTGGGCACGCTCTACCGATGGCATGTTGCCATTGGATTGAAAGTTGAACCATTTTCCAGCAAAGGAGGAGTGCCCATTGTGCTTGGGCTCAGTACCGCGAATGAAAGCCTGGATGCTGGTGCCGTTGAGGTGGGGCAATTGGCGGGCGAGGAATTCATCCAGTCCCACTTCGATGGGAAACACCTCGTCGCGCTCAAACCAGTTCTTCTCGGGCTTCCAGTGGTCATTGGACCAGCGGAGTTCCAACTGCGGAATCTTGCTGTGAACGTGGAGCAAGTCACCCCGTTGTTCCAGCGTGTACACCGCCCCGGCGTCGGATGTATGACGGTAACTGATTCGCATATTCGAGGATACGAATTATCCACTGAAAATCACCATCATCGGGAAAGTGCCGTACCGGGAATACCCTTTGAGGGGTCCAGCATCGATTCCGTTGGTACTCAGTCGTCGTAGGCGTCGTTGTGAATGCCACCCACGGCTCGGCCGCTGGGGTCGATGTTGTCTTTGAGTCGGGCGTCCCACTCCAGTGCTTTTTCGGTGCTACAGGCGACGCTTTTACCGCCGGGCACAGTGGATGCAGCAGCGGCGGAGGGGTAGTGGCCTTCAAAGATTTGCCGGTAGAAATAGCCTTCTTTGGTGGCCGGCGGATGGATAGGGAAGCGGATGGCGGCCTTCTCCATCTCTGCATCTGTGACGTGGGCTTCAGCGTGGTCGCGCAACCCGTCGATCCAACCGTACCCCACACCGTCGCTGAATTGCTCTTTCTGCCGGTTCAAGATGTTATCGGGGAGGTATCCTTCAAACGCTGCACGGATGGCGGCCTTCTCGATGCGGCCTTGCCCGCCCATCTTGGCTTTGGGGTCGAGTCCCATGGCGTAATCGATGAATTCCCGGTCCAGGAAGGGGACCCTGGCTTCGATGCCCCAAGCCATCATCGATTTATTGGCGCGGGCACAGTCGTACTGGTGCAAGCCCAGCACTTTGCGGACGGTTTCTTCGTGGAATTCCTTGGCGTCGGGCGCCATGTGGAAGTAGAGGTATCCGCCGAAAAGTTCATCGGCACCTTCGCCGCTCAGCACCATTTTGATGCCCATGGCCTTGATTTTCCGGGCCATGAGGAACATCGGGGTGGATGCGCGGATGGTGGTGACATCGTAAGTCTCGATGTGGCGGATCACCTCGGAGAGTGCGTCGATGCCCTCTTGTATGGTAAAGGTCAACCCATGGTGTACCGTGCCAATGGCTTCTGCCACCTCCTGTGCTGCCGCGAGGTCAGGTGAGCCGTCCAAGCCGATTGAAAAGCTGTGCACCCTTGGCCACCACGCTTCGGAGTTTCCTCCATCGTCTACCCTCCGCGCTGCATGTTGCATGGCGATGGCGGCGATAACGGAGCTATCCAGACCACCTGAGATGAGCAATCCATAGGGGACGTCTCCCATGAGGTGCCGGCGCACGGATTCGGTCAATGCCGCATTCAGTTCCTCGGGGACGTAGGGTGCAGCAGGCAATTCCCCTTCCATCCAATCTCGCTGATAGAAAGACACTGGTGCGTCTTGTCCTTTTTCCCAAACGTGCCCCGGAGGGAAGAGCTGAATGTCGTCGCAGTGCGGTGCGATGGCCTTCATTTCTGAGGCGACCCAAAGCCTGCCGTTGGCATCCGTTCCGTAGTAGAGGGGGATGATGCCGATTGGGTCGCGCGCGATGATCCAGTGGTCGTTTTCGGGTTGGTACAGCACAAATGCATACATGCCGCTGAGCTTCTCTACGAGCTCTCCTCCCAAGGATCGGTGCAACGCCAGGATCACTTCGCAGTCGCTTCCGGACTGGAAAGGGTATTCATTGGCTGACTGATCCTCCCGGAGTTCCATGTGGTTGTAGATCTCTCCATTGACGGCCAAAACTGTACCGCGATCGGGGTCGACCATGGGTTGTGCTCCGCTGAGCACATCGACGATGGCCAGCCGCTCATGGGCGATGATGGCGTGCGGATGTTGGGAGACGCCTGACCAGTCTGGGCCGCGGTGCCGCTGGCACAACGAGGCTTCCAGTACCAGTTGGCGGTCATTTTCGTGGGCGTGGTTCCGTTCGAGGAGTGCAGTAATGGAGCACATATGCTATGGCAATGAGGAGTTGTGAATTTCCTTGGATGTTGCTGAATATTCAAGAGGCATGACAACCTTTTTCACGGTCGGTCGGTTTGTACTTTGCGCCTTGTACCGATTCCGATGAAGTCTTTCCTGTTGTTTCTATCTGTGGTCTTCGTGGCCTTGGCATGTTCATTTGAAGTGCAGGCCCAGATCACCGTGGACACCTTTATTGATGGTGTGGACCCCAATCCGGGTGATGGTGTCTGTGACGGCGGTGGGGGATTTTGCACACTCAGGGCTGCTTTGCAACAGGCAGCCAGTGCCGGTGTCCCCACAGAAATTGAGGTGCCAGCAGGGGTGTACGAATGGACCAACGGGGAACTCTTTTTGAATGCCGGTGACATCACGGTGACAGGAGATGGAGCGCGCACGACGTTTGTGGATGCAGCCAACGGGTCTCGGTTTCTCGACTTGGGCAATGGACTGACCGCCTTCAGCCTGAATGACCTCGAACTCCGCAATGGATTTGACGGAAATGACCCCGGCGGGGCCATCGAAAATGACTGTGACGCACTTTCACTCAACAGGGTCTCTCTGCGCAATTGTATGACGGGCATTGGTTTTGGTGGAGCCATCCACAATAGGGGAGGCATGGAAATCAACGCCTGCGCCTTTATCGACTGTATCGCTGAGGCCAACAGCGGCCAAAACGGCGGCGGCGGCGGTGGTGGCGCTTTCGGTGGAGGCGGTGCCGTCAGCTCCTGGCTGGGCTCGTCCTCAACCTTTGAGAACTGTACTTTTTCTGGATGTCAGGCATTCGGTGGCAATGGCGGTAACGGCGGCGCTGGCGGTGGCGGTGGTACCGGTGGACAGAGCTTCACCAACTGGGGTGATGGCGGCGATGGAGGAAACATCGGTGGTGGCGAAGAAAATGGCGACAACGGCAGTGTAGGTGCGGGCGCCGGTGGCGGTGGCTATTCCAACGGTGGTTGGTTGAATCCTGGTGGTCCGGGTGATGGTGGCAACGGCACGATGTTTGGCGGTAACGCTGGAGGTGGCGCGGCCAATGGCGGCGGCGGCGGTGGCGGCGGTGCAGCTTTTGGCGGGGCTTTCTTCTCCCGTGCGGGTGCACACACATTTCGGCATTGTACGTTTTCTGGCAACCAAGCGATTCCTGGATCCGGAGGCAATGGCAATGGCGGCGGCGGTGATGGCGATGATGGACAGGCCAGGGGCGGCGCCATCGGAACAACCAGCGGTGAGATTACCCTCGACAACTGCATCATGGCGGGCAATACGGCCATCGGGTCTTCTGCTGGTGATGACGAGGACCTTTACCTCAACGGCGGTGGCCCGATCCTGTCAGATGTCGGTTACAATTTGATCGGCAATCTGGGCGACAATGCAGCATCTGTTTTTGACGCAGGCTCAGTGGGCAACCTCATTGGTGTGGACCCCGTCTTGTTGCCTTTTGGAGACTACGGTGGACCGACGGATGCCTTTATGTTGAGCGCTTGTGAGCCGGTGAGTCCGGCCATCGATGCGGGGGCCAATGTGGGGTTGACCGAAGACCAACGGGGAGAGCCCCGTGATGCCAACCCGGACATTGGCGCCATCGAAGGTCCCCAGCCAGTAGAACTCGATCCCCTCGTGGATGAAACCTGTCCCGGAGAGCAGGTAGCGTTGACGTTGACCTGGCCAGGAGCCACCACGACATGGCCCGACGGCACCACCGGAGATACCTGGGAAACAGGTGCCCTCTTAGGCGGTGTTGTGACCATCACGACCGCGGAGGGGTGCGAAGAGGAATTCAGCGTTGACGTCACTGAAATCGCCATTGAGGCCCCAGATTTGGGCCCCGACCAGACTGTATGTCCCAATACCCTGCTTTCGTTTGATGCGGGCAACCCCGGTGCCTTGTACACTTGGACGGTGGGAGGGAACCCAGGTGGTTTTTCTCAAACAGAACTGGTGGTGACAGAGGGCAACGTGTCGGTGACCGTCGAGGTCATGGGGTGTCAGGCTACCGACGAGGTGGAAGTGACGTGGTTGCCTGAATACCCCGTCGATCTCGGGGCAGACGTTACGTTGTGCTTGGGAGAAGATGTGACGCTCGATGCAGAATTTGACGGTTGGGGTGGTTTGCCACCGACTTTCCAATGGCAGGGTGGTCCCAGCGATGCCGAGTTCGAAGTAGCCGCGACCGGGACATATACCGTCACGGCCACCACAACGGATGGTTGTGTTTCGACAGGTGAAGTTGATGTGATCCAGAGCCCACTGACCACAGTAGACCTCGGACCGGACCAGACCATTTGTCCAGGTGCGCCCTTCCTATTGGATCCTGAATATCCCACAGCCATATGCCTTTGGCAGGATGGTTCCGTGTCGCCCACCTATGCCGTAGAAAACACAGGGATTTACACGGTCAATGTGACCATCGGTGAGTGCCAGGCGAATGCCCAAGTGTTTGTTGAGGTCGTCAGTGGATTCGATGCTGAGCTGCCCGCTTCAGTGAGCTTTTGTGAAGGGGACAGCACCTTATTGCTCGCAGCCTTTGGCGCGGCCAATTACACCTGGTCCAATGGTGCCGACGGCAACCAGTTGTGGGCCAGTCAGGCCGGATTGTACAGCGTATCCAGTACCGTGGACGGTTGCACCTTTACCGATGAAGTATCCGTGGTCTCGCAGCCCCTTCCGTACTTCGAATTGGGGGCAGACATCGTGCTCTGCGAGGGCGAGACAGCGGTACTCGAGCCCAATGTCCCCGGAGCCGATTACGTCATTTTCAACGACAGCTTGAGCACGCCGAGCCTCACGGTGGACGAGACCGGTGTGTACACGGCATCCGTGTCGGCTGGAGGCTGTGTCAACAGTGATACAGTGTCTGTTGAGGTTCGGCCCATCCCTGAATTCGCATTGCCGGAAGATTCCTTGCTCTGTCCGGGTGTAGTCCTGACCATCGAAACCGGCTTGACCGACGTCCTCGTGACCTGGAATACAGGAGAGGTGGGAACTTCGATTGAGGTCAACCAGCCCGCCACTTATGTGGCCACGAGCCAAGTCAGTGGATGCGTCTTTGTGGACTCCATGGCCATCGAAGTGACCCAACCTATCGCGATTCCACTTGAGGCCAATTACGAGCTTTGCTTGGGAGATACCATGGAGCTGTCCGCATTGCAGGGAGCACAGGTCTATCCGTCGTCCTACCGGTGGGACAATGGCAGCATCACCCCAAACCGCATCTTCGACCGCGCAGGGGTCTTTTCAGTGGAGGTGACCAACGTGTGTGACACGGCCACCCACATTCTTCAAGTCGAACAGTTGGTGTGCGGATGCCAGGTGTATGTGCCGACCGCTTTCACACCAAACAACGACGGCAACAACGACGCTTGGTTCCCCGTATTGGACTGTGACCCCTTCACCTATGAGGTCACGGTGTGGGACCGCTGGGGCCGTCCCGTGTTCCAATCCCAAGACCCCACTGAAGTGTGGTACGGCCAAGTAGAAGGCACCCCCGGTTCCAAGACCCGCGAGAGTGGGCGCTATTACGCCATTGACGGGGTTTACATGTGGGAGGTGATCATTGAGTTGCGCCGCGACCGCGTGCCTGAGGTCATCAGGCAGAACGGATTTGTTCGCATCCTACGCTGACCTTTTACTGGCCAGAGGGCCTTACTCTTCGCGCATGTCGTAGAGCCGATCAGGATAGTCGGTGATGATGCCGTCGACCCCCATTTGCATTACCGCGTAGAGGTCTTCCTCTTGGTTGACCGTCCAGGGAATCACACGGATGTTTTGGGCCTGGAGTTCATTGACGTCATTGGCGTCAATCAATTGCCATTGCGGGGAATACACCGAAGGAGTAAAGCTCAATCGCGCCAATTTTGAAGCGCAGTCACCTTCGCTCTCAACGAGCAAGGCGGTCGTCATATCGGGATCGATGAGGTGCACGGCCTCCAAGGCATCGATGCTGAAGCTTTGGATGCAAGTGCGGTCTGAGATGCCGAGTCGGTTGACCTCGTCGAGGACCAATTGGGCAAATGTCGTGGCGTCTGGACAGAAAGCAGGCTCGAGGTCCTGTTGGTGTTTAATCTCAAGGTTGTAACGGATTTTTCGGCCCGCTAAAAGCAGGGGGACTTTCTCTGCCATCTCCACAACTTCGGCCAAAGCGGGCTTGTGTGCTGGCACGTGTCGTTGGTTGGGAAACCGTGGGTGCGGATGCATGCCGCAGTCATAGGTTTGGATTTCCGCCAAGGTCATTTGGAGCAGGTTCAGGTCCCGTTCGCTTTCTGCGGCGATCTCTTGGCCATCAGTATTGGTGCAGATTTCATGGCTCATCCAGGGTTCGTGGCTGACGACCACCTGGTCATCCTTGGAGATGCACAGGTCCATTTCCAACACATCGGACCCTTCGCGAATGGCGAGGATGAATCCAGGAATGGTGTTTTCGGGCAAGAGGCCGCGTGCGCCCCGGTGCCCATGGATCTCGAAGGCGGGGGCGGGGGCAGCTTCGGTGGATTCTGCGGGGCTCGACATCGGGTCAGAGGAAATGGTGCTGTCTGTGCCGTCTCCACAACCCATAGAAGAGAGAACGGCCAAAATGCAAATCGTGCGAAACGCTTGAGTCATGCGCCGAAAATACTCCAATCACCAATGTGGTCATGTCATCGGCTTGCGGGCTAATTTGCCGAGAGATGGAAAATGCACCGCGCCCCCCTCAGGAACGGCTGGTTACCAAGGCGGACCTCGCATTGTGGTCGGGTTTGCCTGACCGGCATCCACTCGTGGGTTTGTTTCATCGTTTTGGCGGCATCCGAAAATTGAACACCGCGTACGATCGGATTGCGCACTTTTCTGCTTCCGAATTTGTGGATGAGGTGTTTCGCCAGTTAGAGGTGCGGTTGGAGTTAAGTGAGGAGGAGTTGGATAGGATCCCGAAGGAGGGCCCCTTCATCTTGGTGTCCAACCATCCTTTTGGCGTGTTGGATGCCTTGGCCTTGATCCGGTCCATACAGCGGGTGCGGCCAGACTTCAAGTTGGGTGTGGATGCTGTGTTGGCAGACACCCCCGCGTTGGAAAGTGCTTTTTGTCGGGTGTCTGAAGTCCGATCTGGAGGGCGTTCAGTTCCCCTGTTGTCGGGATGGAAAGCGGCCAGTCAGCACCTTATATCCGGTGGGGCTTTTGGTGTATTTCCGGCGGGTAAGGTGTCTGGTTTTCGCCGGTCGTCCCGTGTGGTTTCTGACGGCAGGTGGTCGCGTACGGTGGTCAGTTGGTTGGCGGCCCAGGAAGTGCCCGTTGTTCCGGTGTATATCGATGGTGCCAACAGTGCTTTGTTTCAGCTATTGGGGTTGATCCACCCGACCTTGAGGTCCCTGAGGGTAGCGGCTGAACTTCGCAATAAAAAGGGACGTGTTCTGCGTATGCGGATTGGCAAGCCGATGCGCGCCCGAGACCTGAGCGGTTTTGAAGGCATTGACCAATTGGCGCGGTTCCTTCGCGCCAAGTCCTACGCGCTTGGGGCGGCTTATGATGTCCGCAGGGAGTATTTCAAGGGGCTGCGTTTCCCACAAAAAGCGGCAGAGGTCGCCCCGGAACAAGACCGGGATGTCCTGCGCGAAGAAGTAGCGGGGATCGCATCGCTCAAGTTGTTTGAGCACGGACAGCTCGAAGTGTATTTGGCACCTGCGGACCGCATTCCAAAGATGTTACAGGAAATAGGTCGGGGCCGTGAATTGACATTTCGCGCGGTGGGAGAAGGCACCAATCGGGCGTTGGATTTGGATGAATACGATTTCTACTACCAGCACTTGCTGTTGTGGGATGTTCAGGCAGGCAATCTCGCCGGTGCGTATCGCGTGGGAGAGGGGTGGTTGATCATGGAGCGCTTCGGTCCCCGGGGGTTTTACACCCATTCGTTGTTTCGGATGCGCAAAGGGATTCATCCGGTTTTGCGTTCTTCTTTGGAGTTGGGTCGGTCGTTTATTCGACCAGAATATCAGCGCCAACGCATGCCGTTGTTCCTGCTTTGGAAGGGCATTTTGACGGTATTGCTCCAATCGCCTGAAGCCCGTTACATTCTGGGGCCGGTGACCATCAGCAGTGACTATCAGCGCTTCTCAAGGTCGTTGATTATGGCCTTCGTGAGGCGGAATTTCTGGGACCACCAATGGGCGGAGTTCATCCGTCCCCGGAAGCGCTTTGCTTTCGAGGAAAGAAGGGTAGACGCGGATGCTTTATTGGATGGAGCTCAAGACGACGTCAAGCGGCTTGACCGGATTTTGGCCGATATCGAGCCCTCTCAAGCTGTGGCTCCTGTGCTGCTCAAAAAGTACCTCCACCAGAATGCCCGCATTCTTGGGTTCAATCGCGACCCCAAGTTCAACAATGCGTTGGATGGCCTGATGCTGCTGGATATCAACGACCTTCCGGCTGAAACCGTGGAAGCTTTACAGAAGGAGTTTGGGTTTGCACCCTAAAGTGCGTCCATCGCCGGTGCGCGATTAATTCTGCTTCTCGAAGCGCAACAAAAAGTTGAAGTCGTAGATGGACTCACCGTCGAATTCACGGAATTGGTAGGCCTGCAGGTCATCCAGTTCGAGTTCGAGCAGCTCCCAGTAGAGGTCGAGGACTTTGACCTCACTGACAAAAGACGGGGTCAAGTCCAGGCCCAAGGGTTCTGCAACACCGTTACAATCTAGATCGAGCGTGGCATTGTCAGCGAGCAGCCCGAGCACGGCTGGATCGTCCAACCCGGACGGGGTGCCTGACCACTGAGTAACTTCTAAATCGCAATGGTCGGAAAGTGCTTGCAACAGGCCGGGGTCATCCCAACCTGTGATGATGGGTTCTAGGATTTCCACGAACTCCACTTGGGCTCCATACTCGTCCAAGGCGAGGTTGGTGATTTCTGAGATGCAATCTCCTGTGAGCTCCTCCATGCAGTCTTCGGAGAGCAACTCGTCATCTACGAAGCCTTCGATGTACTCTTCCATGGCCCCGTTGATGACATCTCCTGCAGACAGGACAGCTCCATTGTAATTCAATGTGCCTTCAGACAAAATCCAATTGGGACCTGTCGCAGTGAGACTGTTCACGCAGGCTGCGACCTCGTCGGTGAGCAATGTGTAGCTACCGGTGGCAAAGAAGAGGGTATCGCTGCAATCCAATTCCCCCATGAGAAAGTCGAAGGCCATTTGGACAAGCCCGGTCTGGTCTACATCTGAAGAATCGTTGTAAAACGGACCAGAA
This sequence comes from Flavobacteriales bacterium, assembly GCA_022428205.1. Taxonomy (GTDB): domain Bacteria; phylum Bacteroidota; class Bacteroidia; order Flavobacteriales_D; family Sanyastnellaceae; genus UBA8752. The sequence continues at coordinate 5,311 of JAKMCW010000124.1, read as the reverse complement.
ACCTTTGTGAAGGTCAATTCGTCCAGATGCAAGACGGACTTGTCATCGTTGAAATCCCAGGTCCCTTCATAGGTAATGTCATCGTTGACATTCACAATGGTCACAGAGTGGTCTTCTTGAAATGAGGCGTCGAGCAGCAAATTGCTTGAAGCCATGAATTCCGTCAAGTTGGAGTCTGCTGTCCCGACCTGGGATACCTCGGCACTGCGCCAGTCGCCTATGAGTCGTGCTTCTGGGGTCTTGAAGTGGAGTAGGCTTCCGTTCTGTTCATACTTTTTACAACCAGCAACCAAGAGCACTGCGGTAACGGCGAGAAAGAAGGCTTGCTTTTGGGGCATGGTCAGATGTTGTAAGAAACACTCAACGAATACGTACGGCCTCTGGTGAAGCTGTTCCAATCGTAGTGAACTCCGTTGTAGAGGTGGGTCTTGCGGTCGCGTGGATTGATCAGGTTGCGTGCCTTGAAGCCCAAGCGGACATGGTCACCCAGCATCTTTCCCAGACTGAAGTCCAGCGTTGGTGTGGGTTGCTGCATCACATTGGGTAGAGCGCCGAGCGTCACCAAGAGCACTTTAGGGCCTTGCACATTGAAGGCCACAGTGGCCGCCATTCCGGTGCTGTCATTGGTATAGGTAAGCGCCCCGTTCAGGATGTAGGGGGCCTGCCCGAACAAGGGGCGGGTTTCTGTTTGGAGGGGATTTTGAGCCCGAATGGTTTCCAGCTCATTGCGCCAAATGCGGGAGGCAGAGCGGATGAAACTGATGTTTCCTGAGAGGGTCAAGTCTTTCAGGAAAGGCGTCTCGGTGAGGTTTCCGAAATCTTTGCGGCCTTCTAGCTCCAGTCCCCACACGTTGGCATAGGGCAGGTTGGACCATGTCAACTCAGTATTGACCGCTTCCAGAACCGTGTTCTGCTCAATCGGATCTGTGAACCGCTTAAAGAACACACTGGCGGAGAGGACCTCTCCAAGATTCGGGAAATGCTCCAGTCTCAGGTCGAAGTTGTCGATTCTGGTCTGGTCCAATTGCGGGTTGCCCTTGAGCACCTGCAGGGTCTCGAAATCAAAACTGCGGAACGGGGCTTTCTCCCTAAACACGGGGCGGGCCAGTGTCCGGCTGTAAGCAAAGCGCAAGTTGGTAAGCTTGATGGGGTCCAATTTGCCGAGTGCGTAGGTCATGTTGAGGGACGGCAAAAGGTCCTTTTCGCTCAACGTTCCTCGCGTGGTCTGGATTTGCAGGGGGGTAAGGTCAGTGGTGTCGACATTCGTTTGAATGACCATCTCGGCCATTTCCATGCGCAGGCCCACGTTTCCTGTGAGGCGCTCATTGACTTGGGCGTCGAGCATGGCATAGGCCCCAAGTACATTGAGGTGCCCTTCGTCGGTGTTCTTGGGGTCGGTTGCGAGGGAGGTAGAGATGTAGTTCTGCCCGGGAGTGACCACGAGGTTTTCCGGAGCGAAGTAAGCGGTAGGATCGCCCTCCACGTAGTCCAATGAGTTGCCTTGTTCAGCGAGCGTGAACTTGTTTTCACTTTGGCTTCGGGTGGTGCGCACGTAGCTCAAGCCTGTGCTCAACTTTCCTTCCCAAGAGGAGTTGCTGAAGATGGGCTTGCTTGCATGAACCTTGATATCGGTCTTGTTTTCCTCCAGGCTCCTCCAGTATCGGGAGGGGGCAGGATAACGCGAAGGTTGAATGGTGTAGAAGCGGTCTGTCTCGGTGGGAACCTCAAGGTTGCCGACGGGGAATTCGATGCCTTCATCTGCGAGGGTTTGCAACGTGCCCTCGATATCGCTGGCCCAATTGGTTCCCAGAACGCCATCAGAAATCAGGCCATTGACTTCTCCTAGAATGGCAGCGGTGGACGTGGAGTCGTAAGCCTCACCCTGATCGTTGTAGAAGACCGCTTGGTCTGTGAGGACCACTTCGTTATCGATGTAGTTGTTGAAGAATGTCCGGAGGTCTGGGGTGCTCAATTTGCCTTCGGAACGGCTGACCGTCCACTGGATTTCGATTTCATTGTTTGGGAGGTAATGCTCGCCCCGAACCTGATACGTGTTGAGGTTCCTTGATTGATACCGGTGGGTGCGCTGTTGTTGGATTTCATCGCCATCCCTGGGGTTCAAGCCTTCTTGAAAACGGGCACTGTTGGTGCCGCTTGTGATGTTCATCCCCATCACTGAGAGCTTGTTGAACTCGTTCAGTTTGTAGCTGAGGTTGAGCATGGCATTCCAACGGTGATTTTCGTTGGTCCGCTCGTCGGTGTAATAATTCTGAACGTCGAGGGAGTCGGTGCCTTCGATGGATCCTGCAGCCCAGCGCGAGTAAACACCGTCTTGGTAAGCCCGGGTGTTCCGGCCGTATTGGGCGCCAAAAATGTAACCGAGCTGGCGGCCAAAGAGGGTTGTCTGGTTGCCAAAGCTGAGCGAGTGCTTCATGTCCAAGGCAGCTTGACGTGTCACATGTTCCCATGTGTTTTCAAAGCCTTGACCGATGTCCGTCAGTGGCTGGTTGGCCGCGATGGAGGAGGGAATGCCGGCATTGAAGTAGAGCGAGTCCGAATAACTGGGGCCCCACAAGTCCGTGTAGCCGAGGCAATCGAGCATGCAGTTGCGGTCGGTCACATTTGCGATTTCTCCAAGTGTTCCCAACCCGCATCCTGATAAGCAACCGGAGAGGTCCTCATTAGAGATTCCGTCTTGATCAATCAGGTATTGAATTTGATCACCGAAGGAGACATTGACCAAGGTGGGCCAATCGTCCACGGTTAGACCTTCTACATTGTCTGGCAACCCTCGAAAACCGTTGTCATAGCCGAGCCAATCTGAGTCGCTTCGTTGGCTTGAAATGACCTCGCGGCCTGTGGTATTGGTGTTCCAACCCAGGCTTGATGTGTAGTTGAAGGAGAAGGCTTCGGGGAAGTCCTTTGTTTCCACCGAGATGTATGCTCCAGCCCAGTCAGAGGGGAGGTTCGCCGTTTGGGTTTTCGTAACCACGAGGTTGTCCACGAGGTTGGTCGGGAACAGGTCCATCTCAATGGTGTTCCTTCTGGGGTCAATGGAAGGGACTTCAGCGCCGTTCAAAGTGGTTTTGAGGTAGCGGTCGGATAGCCCTCTCACAAACACGAAATTTCCCACAGTGGATACACCTGTGACCCGTTTCATGGCACTGGCGGCATCGGTGTCTCCAGTCCGCTTGATTTGCTGGCTCGAGATGTAGTCTATGCTCGCAGCTGACTTCTTTTTGATATTCTCCATGTAGACATCACGGGTTCTGTCCACTTTGGCGATGACTTCTGCTGCCTGTTCAATCACAAAGGTCTCGACGAAAAGGTTGAAGTTGACGATGGTCACGCCGTCTCCAGTGATGGTCACTTCTTCAGTGATGGGGGCGTACCCGATAAAGCGTCCTGTGACCTTGTAAGTGCCCGGCGCCAACCCTGTCAGGTTGTAGTTGCCGTCGAGGTCGGCCATGGCTCCCTTCGTCGTGCCTTCGATAAATGCATTGGCACCGATGAGGGTCTCCCCAGTTTGTCCATCTGTGATTTTACCACGGACAACGCCTTGTGCCAATGCTGCGCTGGACAGCATGGTGCAAAGAAGGAGGGCATAGACACGCATGATCCTAATCATTTTTGCAAAGGGAGGTATTCTGGTGTCCACCTGTGTTAAGGGTGTGTTATCGAAAAGTGTTTAAAGTGAGAGGCCGGATCCTGTTTGGACCCGGCCTCTGAGTTGGTTTTAAGTTCTAGGCTGGTGGTTATTCGCAATTGGCTCCAAACTGACCCAAGAAGATGAGCAAGTCACCGGCACCAATGGCGCCGTCTTGGTTCAGGTCGGATGGACAGTCATTGCTGCTACCGAACCCTGCACAAGACCCGTCATCCACAGATGCAGTAGCATCGTAGTTCTCTGCGTCTAGGTAGGTGCATCCCAAAACCGGATTCGTCGAGCACGAGGCATCGTCTCCTACGGCGTATGCATTGTATTCCAAGAAGCTGGGGTCTGTACATCCTGTGCAATTCGTGTTCTCATCAAAGCAGTAAACAAAAGTGGTTTGCGCAAGGGGTGCTGCAATGGTGATGGTCCTTGGACTTGCCGATTCGGCTGTTCCATCGCCTGCAATGAAGGACACGGTCAGATCGCCTTCGCCTGTGTTGAAATCATAGCTATATGCGTCGAAGTTGGCATAGGCCATGCTGCCTGCATTGTTGCCGTTGATGACAATGCTTGCGCCTGTAGAACCTTGCTGGGCCATGTCTACAATGATGCGGATGGTGTATTGACAGCTGCCGTCGTCAAGATTGGCTGTGTCGTCATAGTTCTGCGCTTCCGGGTCAGAGCAACCACCGTTGAACTCGCACAAGGTGTTGTCGATGTTGATGGCGTTCGGGTCATAGTTCGAGGCCAACTCATCTCCACATCCGGTAGTTGCACAATCGGCATTGGCGGCTCCTGGTGTCGGTGTGGCGTAACATCCCATGGTTGCTGCTCCATTCACTTCTGCTCCGGCAGAGAAGTTTTGGCTGTAATCTGCTGGTGAAGCGGAGTAAGCGGCCATCAAAACGTTGCTCAAGGTATTGAGACCATCCGTAAGAGACAGGTTGTCGCCAGCAGAGTTTAGTGCCATTGACTGCGTCAAGAAGTCCCCGGAACCAATGACCACGTCTCCAAATGTGAAGCTGTCGTTCGAGGAGCTCAGTGTCATGCCTTCCATGGAACACTGGTTTCCTGTGTTGGTGATTTCTACGTAAGGAGCTCCAGAACCGTTGTGGGCTTCGCTGATGTAGCAATCCCCGACCTCACAGCTTGGCATTCCGTCGTCGAAGGAGTCAGCGAAGAGTCCACGCTCATCGACGAAGGACCAGCCTTGGGTCCAGTCGGATCCGGAACCTTGGCCTCCTTCGATGTAGAGCTTGTCGTTGGCTTGCTGGCCAGCGGCGTCGAACGCGAAGGTGTAGTCGATGGAGAGGCTGTTGTCGACGACGATACCGTTGGCGGCAGCGTAGGTGTCGAGTTGAGCATCACCGTCGGCGACCTCAGAGCCATCGTAATCGAGGGCGTCATCGGTTCCCATGACCTTGATGTTGGAGAGGGTGAGGTCACCTGCGATGAAGCGATCAAAGGCGTCCTCTGGGGTCTCCTTGTCTTCGATTTCGATGCCTTCAGATACGTTGGTCAAGAGTCCGTTGGAGACGTTACCACCGGAACCGTTACGGAACAGGAGGCCTTGGTTTCCACCGACACCGACTACAGTCCATCCGTTGACGGTTGGGGTAGAGAACGGCATTTCGTCAGCGGTTACGTTTCCGTCGT
>JAKMCW010000103.1 GCA_022428205.1 Flavobacteriales bacterium | reverse complement strand
ACGGTAATGGTGTGGTGACCTAAGGTCAAAGAAGTCGAAAGAAATTCGTTCACGGTGCCAGACATTTTAAGGTGCAAACATTCGTGATGCATACTAAGGCCTTCATTTGATGCCTCAAAGGGCTGCCAAAGCGCGCAAGGCCCAATCCCAATTCCAATTGCAAGTTCCTGCGTTACTTGCGACTATGCCCATGCGTTTAGTCCTCTCTTCCCTCGCCGTTTTTCTCTTTCAGATCGGGCCTTTGGGCGCCCAATTGACGACCCAAAACCTCGATGTGGACGGCACAGAACGGACCTACCTCGAATACCTGCCCGCAGGATTCGATGCCGCCACAAGCCTGCCTTTGGTGCTCAGTTTTCATGGCGGCGGTGGCAATGCCCAGGATCAACTCGACATCGCCGACTTGCGCAACCGCGCAGACGAAGAGGGATTCGTGCTGGTGTATCCCTCCGCCATACCCGATCCCAACGATGGTGGAGGCACCAACTGGCAAGTGGTGGTGTCTGGGACCCTCCCCTTTACGGAACCCAATCCGCACAGCGACATCGACTTCATTGAGGCCTTGATTGACGAAATGGCCGATACGCGCAACATCGACACCGGACGCGTTTACGCCATGGGATACTCCAATGGGGGTGGATTTGCTTTTGATCTGGCTTGCCGCCTCAACCACAAGATCACGGGCATCGGTGTCGTGGCCCGCACCATGTATGCAGAGAGCTTTTCTTCATGTAACGTGGTGCACCCCACGCCTGTGGTCACCATCCTCGGCACGTCCGACTTTATCTCCGCCTATGACGGCATCATCTACGAAGGCACGCTGTACTATCACAGCAACGACGAAGTCAACAATTACTGGATTGGGGCCGGTGGACTGGAAGAAACCCCTGTCATCACCGACGTTCCCAACGTGAGCTCCAACGACGGCAGTACTGCCGAACTCTACACCTGGACCTCATCCGATGGCTGCCATGAACTCCTGCACTACAAAGTCAACGGGGGCGGCCACGATTGGCCGGGATCTTTTGGAAACCAAGACTTCGTTTCACACGATGTCATTTGGGAAACCCTGAGTCAACACGACATGGAAGGGCGCATCGGTTGCGGTACGAGCAGCACCTCAGCGCAAGGTGCTCCAGAACATGTGCACCTCTATCCGAACCCCGCATCGGACCAGCTTCACCTCGCCGGTTTCGGAACGCTCGGAACCGAGGTGGGCGAAGCTGTCGAGGTCAGGGACATGCAAGGCCGGTTGTTGCCGGCGGTCGCCTTGCACGGCGGGACGCTGGATGTGTCCGACTGGCCCACGGGCCTCTACGTGCTGCAACTGGCGGGGCATGGACCCCTGAGGTTTGCGGTTGAGCGATAATGCCGGCCAGGTTTCCCGTTTGCACTTCAGCTGTCCCCTTCTGAGGACTCAACGTCGTCGGTGGCGCCGCTCTTGGCCTTCCGATATGGGAACGCATTGAACACCTTGCGTTTGGCGAAACGGTACTGGTTGTCCGCATTCAGAAACTTGTTGAACAGCTGCCCATTCACCCCGAAGTACTCGTATGTATCCCCATTGAGGAAGGTGATTTCAAGCAACAGGCCCTTGTGTGCCAAGTCTTGAATGCCCGAGTTGGTGGTCAGTTCGGTGTATTCCTCCTTCTGCGCCTCCTTGGTTTCGGGCGCCATGCTGACGAGGAAGTGGTAGCCCTCGATGATTTTGCGGCTCATGGCCTCCGCCTCCAGTGCCTTTTCGCCCCCATCGGGAAACTTGTCGGGATGCCACTCCTTGACCAAAGAGCGGTATTGCTTCTTGAGGTGCTTCAACTCCAAAGCCCCTTCCACCCCAAACATCTTCTTGAATTCCTTGATGCGTTTCATGCGTGCTGTCTATTCGGGCCGGATTTTGGCGGCCGCGAAAGTAGACCTGAACGGCACCACTTGGAAGAAAAACGAGCACAGTCCATTGATCGCCGTCTCAGATGCAACGCATCTGCATTCAACCGGTTTATCTTCCAACGACGAGCCTTGCGATGGGCTCATACTTGTGCTATGCCATGAACACCACCACACGACTCGCCTGCCTCTTTGCTCTGTTGGGCAGCTTCTTTTCAGCATCGGCACAAGTGGTTTCGGCCACAAGAAGCGGATTTTCTTGGATCGATTCTGAAAATGTCACGGACATGAGCTTCGATGCCGGGTACACGGCCTATGCCGCGGCATGGCCGATTTTCGATGAGTACCCCGGTCCGAATGCCTTCCAGATGGGACTGGCCAGTTGCTGGATGTCGACACAGCAGACCGGCAATGAGCCCGATCAATTCTACACCACCATCGAAGGCGGATTGGGGTGGTGGATGGACACCCGGTTTGCCACCCGCATACCCAAATTCATCATGGGCGGTGTGTCCCAGAACTTCTTTGCCTGGGCCAATGGTCCCGGTGCGGGGCGCACTGACATGCTCCCCAATGGCCAGCGCGACTGGAGCACCCCCGGCGGCAAGTACGGGGTGGCGCAGTTGTCCAACCGCCTGGTGTGGGCGCCAGACGGCCTGAATATGGGACAAGGCCTGAACGGCGAGTTGCTCGGATATGGGTATAACCCGCTGCCGCTGATGGAGCCCTTGACGGAGACCGGCGGTCAGGACATCGCCACAGGGAACCAGTGCTGGACGCTGTTCCTGAACGCCACCAACTTCAAAGGTCCGGCCACCTTCTTTATGCCCACTTTCTGGACGGAGCCGGTGTTAGAGGACCCATCGCTCGAGGGGCTCTTCCTGGACTCGCGCCCGGCCAATCCCAATGTGCCGTTCGGGTGGGAACACGCCCTCTCCCCCGCCCTCATTTCCGAGGACGAAGAAGGGACCCCCTACGCCAAGATTGAGCGCATGCAGATGCCGGCCTCGGGAGACGACTATTCCGTGGCCTTGAATGGCGTTACCGTCTACTCCCGAGACGGCCTGTGGGACGCCATGAACGCCTGGTTTGACGGGGGAGACGCCGTTCCGCCTGAAGCCATGCAGAACGGTTCACAGGGCGTGTCCTTCACCAACAACGGAGGTGCCATCGTCGGCGAGATCAGTGGTGGCGGCATGGAATACGGCATCGACCTGGACTACCTCGACAACACGATGATGACCTCGGATGCCATGGGGTTTGAGCACGGTTTGGACGCCACCATGTTGCAAGACGGCGTCTTTCTGCTGCCCGAGTATTTCGAACTGGGTACAGACAACAAATGGCACCCCATCTCATCAGACGCTGTGCCCGCTTCGACTGAGCTGACCACCACCGAGGTGCCGACCAGCCCTCGGCCCGAGACCACCTACCTCACCCCGTTGGAATCGGACTGCGCCTTTCAAGACCCGAACGGCCCGTGGAACAGCCCGGGTCCCTCCGCCGGCCCCTACTACGCCGAGCTGGGTGACGGCTCTACGGTTACCTACCACTGGTACCGGTTCGTGGACCAGCCGGCCATTGTCCATGCCAACCTTCCCGACTCCATCCGCGATGAAATGCAGGCGCGGGTGGAATTGATCCACGCCCACTGGAGCACGGAGGATGAATACATTGCGCCTCCTAGCGTGGGTAACCTCGCCACGGTCGACCCCGGCGCCATCGTTTCTCCGCCGGCAGGCATGGAGATTGGCTATGTGCCCATCGTCACGCGCCAGGAATCGACCCCCGAGAAGTTGCGGGTGTTCATCCTCGCCGGGCAGTCCAACATGCAGGGCTACGGCAAGATTTACGAAGGTTCGAACGGCGCCGTGGGCGCAATCGTGGCCAGCTTTACGCCCACTTGTGCCGATGCAGCAGCGACCTCCTGCGACTTCGCCTTCGACATGTTTGACACTTTCGGGGACGGATGGAACGGATGGGTCTATGACTTCGTGCAAAACGGCGAGGTTTTGGCCTCCGAGACCTTGGCCGATGGCGACGCTGGATCAGCGACCATCACCCTGCAAAACGGCGTGCCCTGCACCGTGGTGGTCAGCGCCGCCGGTGCCTATGGCAATGAGGTGTCTTGGACCCTAAGCGATGCCTCCGGAAACGAGGCAGCCAGCATGGACGGGCAGGACGAGAGCTTCCCTTCGCCCAATACGCTCGTGGATGTGGTGAACAATGACCCCAACGGGGAGTGGTCCATGCTCGGTAGCGAGGACGATTGGACCGCGCTGGACAACGCCTACCTCTACTTCCCCAACGGCGCAGGTGACACCATCCGCGACCACGTCACCGTTGGCCAAGGTGCCTACACAGACCTCATTGGGCCGGAGTTGATGTTTGCCCACCAGCTGGACGACTACTACGAAGATCCGGTGTTGATCATCAAGACGGCTTGGGGTGGACTCAGCCTTGCCGAAGATTTCCGTCCGCCGTCTGCCGGTGGCACCACAGGTCCCTATTACAACACCATGATTGAGACGGTGGAATCCGTGACACAAAACCTCGCGACGGAGTTTCCTGACATCGATGTAGATGCATATGAAATCAGTGGCTTCGCTTGGTTCCAAGGGTGGAACGATGGCGCCAGTGAGGAATTCCTAAACACCTACGAAGACAACCTTCACCACCTCGTCAACGATGTGCGCAGCGACCTAAACTTGCCGGAA
>JAKMCW010000092.1 GCA_022428205.1 Flavobacteriales bacterium | reverse complement strand
TCCTGACACCAGAATATCGTTCTTGCCTTGACAGGTTAAAATGAACCCCAGAAGGGAGGCGAGCGAGCAAAAAAGTCTCATTGGTTTAGTGAATTTGATGAAGGGATCTACCCTTCGAAATTCACTTTTCATTGTAGTACAGACGTTCAGGAGAGGTTAACCTTCGATGAAAACCACACCGCCGCAGCTCAATATTGTGTTATGCGCAGTCGGCTCATCTTAAGCCAGTATGAACTGAATTGAAACTCAGTCTTTACCTCACATTGCCCTGAACTCAACCAACCTCTTTAAAGCACTGGGATCCAGAAGCACTGCACGAATCCTGCCACCAAGGCGGCGAGGATCCATCGATCGGCCCATTTCCATCGCGGCTTCTTCAGGATGGTGCTGAATATCGCCAAAACAATGAAGGGCAAAGGTGACATCCAGGGAAGGATGGTCCACACCTCCACTTTGGGGCTTAACGCCACAATGCTGGATACATATACGGCGGCCATTGCGATGAGGATACCGGCGACCCATTTCCGTGTGGCATTGCTTCCAAACTGGATGGGGATGGAGTTTTTCCCGGCCACCCGGTCGCCGGGTTCATCTCGGGCGTCTTTGGCGATTTCTCGGGCCATCCCGATTCCAAAAGCCATGCCGCCAAATCCGAGCAAGGGCCACATCAATCCCCAGCGCTCACTTCCTATGGGGTGGAAAGGGGACTCCAGAATACCCATCCAAATGGGAACCAGCCCCAGCAGTCCTGCAACGACCAGGTTGCCAATGAAGGGTCGGCTCTTCCACCGGGCACTGTATCGCCAGAGCAGAAACGACACTGTGACCGGGAGCAGTAAATGACCGAGTCCGCTGTACTTCCATGCCAGAAAGCAGGCGATGCCGATGCCGACTGTGTTGAGCGCCTGGTGGGCGATGATCAGCACGCGCCGTTTCACCAAACGGTCTACGATGGCACGTTCGGGCTTGTTGATTCGGTCTTCGGTGGTGTCGAAGTAGGCGTTGATCACATTGCCTGCGGCCATCAGCAATACCACGACGAACGCCCCGAGCAGAAAGTCGATCAGGGGCAATTGGGTAAAGTTGCCTTGCGGTGTCCAGCGTTCCATCCAACCATAGCGCAAAGCCCCCATGGTGCCTGCAGAGATGAGCAGGTTCAATGGGCGGGCCAGTCGCAGCACACCCATCAGGTTGCTCCGTTTGCTGGAAATGGGTGGGCGGGACGTGGACATTCAGCTGCGGAAAGGGGCATTGACCATGCCGGTTTCACCGGCAACCGTTCGGGCATAATTGAAGCCACTATGGATGGCAAAGGAACCCGCTTGGCCAGTCGTGTCCATGGCCAGATAGCCAACCTGCAGGTCGCTGACAGGCATCTTGGCCATGATGCGGTCTACCGCTTCCTCACAGGCCGCTTGCGGTGTGCGGCCTTGACGGATGAGCTCTACAACCAGAAAGGATCCAACGGTGCGCATGACCGCTTCTCCGAGGCCGGTTGCGGTGCATGCTCCGAAATCATTGTCTACAAACAACCCCGCTCCGATGATGGGGCTGTCGCCGACGCGCCCCCGCAATTTGAAACCGAGGCCACTGGTGGTGCAGGCGCCGGCCAGGTTGCCATTGAGGTCCTGGGCAATCATCCCGATGGTGTCGTGGTTCTCCACGTTGATGATGGGTTTGTATTCGGCACTCTTCCGCCAATTCTGCCATGCTTTTTCGCTGTTGGGTGTGAGCAGGTTGACCTGTTCAAACCCTTTGGCAATGGCGTAATCCCGGGCACCGTCTCCAGCGAGCAATACGTGGGGGGTGTCCTCCATGACGGAGCGGGCCACTTTGACAGGATGGGCGATGTCTTCCAGGAAGCACACACCACCTGCTTGACCGTCGGGTCCCATGACACAGGCGTCGAGGGTCACCTTTCCCGTGTGGTCCGGGCGACCACCAATGCCCACGGACGTTCCGGTGGGGTCGCTTTCCACGAGGGCCGTGCCGTCGACGACTGCATCGAGGGCGGTGCCGCCTTGTGTCATGACGCGCCAGCCTTCAGCATTGGAGACCAGCCCATGGTTCCATGTGCTCAGCAGGTGCCCGCCTGTGAAGCGCGCTCCACCTGATGGCCCCGCGACGGGGGTGGGCGTGGCGTCCATGGCTTCGAGCATGCGCCGCGGCGCTACGCCGAGCAGAGTGGCCATGGCTGCGGCGCGGCGAAGGAATGATCTGCGGTGGAGCATGAGCCCAAGTTAAGGGCGGCGCGGCAGGAGGAGAAGGGGCAAGACGGCCAGGTCGACCAGGACGGCAAAAGCCAAGGTCAATGAGACCAGCAGACCGATGTGAAAGGTGCCTTCAAAGCTGCTGAGCATGAGCGTGGCAAACCCGCCACACAGGATGATGGACGTGACGATGATGGCTTTTCCAGTGGAGATGAAGGTCCTGCGCAAGGCCCAGAGGGGGGAGACACCTTGGGACAACAAGAGCTTGTATTTGGCCAAGAAATGGAGCGTGTCGTCCACTGCAATACCAAAGGCAATGGTGAAGATGATCGAGGTGGAAACCTTGAGGTCAATGCCCGCAGCGCCCATGTATCCCGCAATGAAGAGCAAGGGTAGGACGTTGGGGACCAACGAGACGAGCACCATACGCAGGCTCCGAAACAAAATGCCGACGATCAGGGCCACTACGCCAAAGGCGATCAGCAAACCGAGCACCATGTCCGAAGCGAGAAACCGGTTGTTGAGGTCAATGAGGTTGGCGGTTCCCGTGGGTTCGATGGTGAATGGCGGTACCTCGAAACGGGAGGCGATGAGGGCTTGACTTTTGGCCAAGAACCGGGCGTTGCGCTCGGCGATTTCAGTAGCGCCGAGGTCGGCAGTGCGGGCAGCCACGCGGGCCAGACCGGCATCGACATTGACCCAGTCACCCCAACCCGCTGTGGCGGACGGCTTTTCTGGGTTGTCTTTGACTGTGCGCCCGAGTTGTTTGAGCAGTTTGTCCAAGGTTGGACCCTCCGGAATGCGGGCTTGAGCGGGTCGGTCTCCGTTGAGCAACCTGTGTGCCTGTCGTGCGATGCGTCCAGGACCAATCAGCGCTCCGGCACCCAATTCAGCTTCAAGTATGTGCTCTATGCTGTCGACAGTGGCCAGTACTTGGGGCTCGGCGAGGATGTTGCGGCCGGCTGGGAAACGGATCGCCAATTCATAAGGACGCACTCCGGCAAAGGCCGCTTCGAAGTATTGGAACTCTTGGCGCAGCGGGTCGTCTTCTCGCAGGTCTTCGAGCAAGTAGTTGTTGACTTCAATGCTGGTGAGCGCCGCAATGGATGCGGCGGAGGCGAGAAGTGTAACGAAGAGGATGGCCTTGCGCCGGCGCAACACGGCAATCAACAACACGTTGAGCGGCCGGCTCCAGGGAGAGGCTTGTTCGGGGTCGTCCGTGGATTTGAGGGGTGCCTTGCTTCTCAGGAGCACTGAGGGCAACAAGGTAAAGGCGAGCCCAAAGGCGATGAAGACGCCCGCGGCCGTGTACGCTCCGAATTCGCGAATGGGACCTATCGAAGAGCTGAGCAGGGTCAAGAAGCCGATGGCCGTGGTCAGGGAAGTCAGAAAAGTCGCAACGCCCACTTCTCTGAAGGCTTTGCGCAGGGCGGGAAAGGGGGGCAGCCCAGCCCTCAGTTCGTCGAGGTAACGCGTGATGATGTGCACCACATCGCTCATTCCAACCACGAAGATGATGGTGGGCAGTACGATGGTCATGATGTCGATTTCCTTGCCTGTGACCTCCATGAAGGCCAGCGTGCCCAGACCGCTCAGCAAAATCACGGCCAATGGAATGACGATGCCCCACCAGGTTCTGAATGCCAAGAAGAGAAAGGCGATGAGCAGGATCAGACCAAGCCCTACAAAAAGGGCGACTTCGCGCTCCATGACGCTGACGTAATGCACTTGGGCATGGGCGCGGCCGGCCCGGTGGACTTCAACGGTGATGCCTTCGCTCGAACACTGTTTGGTCCATGCTGCCAGCACGTCATCTACCCCCGCAGCAATGTCATCGCAGCCTTGCTTGGAAAGCATGGGCGTCTGTGTGAGCGTCAATGCCAAGCAACGACCGTCGGCACTGAAGGCAGAGCCCACAAACCCTTGTCGCTCCCATATGGCGGCGCTATCTGCTCCAAATTTTGCCGGTTCATCCCACCTCAAGAGGGGCCTTTGGAAGACCATGCCAAGGGCGGGATCCCGCACCGGCAGTGTGATGTCCAGGGGGCTGACCACACCTGTAACGCCCGGCACTGTGTCAAGGGATTGAGACAGTTCGTGCACGGCCTGGAGGAAGGGCGCATCAAAGACGCCATCAACGTGTTCCAGGCCGACGAGGATGAAGTCGTTGTCCGTGGTAAAGGCGTCCCTGAATTGCAGGTAGAATGCCGTCTCCGGTTGATCCTCCGGAAAAAAGCTCTCAAAATCATAGTTGAAGCCCAGTTCCGTGGCCCGCCATCCCGCCAAAGCCGTGAGTGCTCCAATCAAGATCAATACCCAGCCTGCCCTGCGCCGCCAGCGTTGTGCGGCGTCGCTGTCTGCCTCCCCTGAGGGCATGCGTTCAAGTGTGGGCTTGGTGGTCACTGATATGTGGGCCTTGGGCGTTCGGCAAAAGAACACCCCCGGAGCAGATGGGTTCTGCCCTAAATGAAAAAGGCAGGCCACATGGGCCTGCCTTTTCCTAAGGGTACTTGGAGATTACTTCTCTTCGCTGACTTCTTCGAAGTCGACGTCGGTCACTTCTTCGTCGCCGCTCCCAGCATCGCCGGCGGCACCAGCATCGCCGGCAGCACCAGCGCCACCTGCTTCCTGGCTGGCCTTGTACATGTCTTCGCTGGCTGCGGAGAAGGCCTGGTTGAGGGCTTCGATTCCGGCCTTGCAGCGTTCGATGTCTTGGGCGCCGTGGGCTTCCTTCAATTCCGCAATCGCGGCTTCGATGGGGCCTTTTTTGTCTTCAGGCAATTTGTCGCCGAACTCTCCGAGTTGCTTCTCGGTTTGGAAGACGAGGCTGTCGGCCTGGTTCAACACTTCCACGCGCTCCTTGGCTTCCTTGTCCGAGTCGGCGTTGGCGGCCGCTTCGTCCTTCATCCGCTGGATTTCCTCATCGCTGAGGCCGCTGGAGGCCTCGATACGGATGCGCTGCTCCTTGCCGGTGGCCTTGTCCTTGGCACTCACGTTGATGATGCCGTTGGCGTCGATGTCAAAGGAGACTTCGATTTGGGGCACACCGCGCGGTGCGGGGGGGATGTCCGACAACTGGAACCGACCGATGGAGCGGTTGTCGTTGGCCATGGAACGCTCGCCTTGCAAGACGTTGATGTCTACGCTGGGCTGGTTGTCACTGGCTGTTGAGAACGTCTCGCTCTTCTTGGTAGGGATGGTCGTGTTGGCTTCGATCAACTTGGTCATCACGCCGCCCATGGTCTCGATGCCGAGAGAGAGGGGGGTAACATCCAAGAGGAGCACATCCTTCACGTCACCGCTGAGGACACCACCTTGGATGGCGGCACCTACCGCGACCACCTCGTCGGGGTTGACCCCCTTGGAAGGCTCCTTGCCGAAGAACGCCTGAACGGCTTCCTGCACGGAAGGGATACGGGTCGAACCACCTACAAGGATCACCTCGTCGATGTCACTGTTGTCCAATCCGGCTGCCTTCATGGCAGTGCGGCAAGGCTCAATGGTCCGCTTGATCAAGGAATCGGCGAGCTGCTCAAACTTGGCGCGGCTCAACGAGCGCACGAGGTGCTTGGGCACGCCATCCACTGGCATGATGTAAGGGAGGTTGATTTCCGTAGAGTTGGTGCTGCTGAGCTCAATCTTGGCCTTCTCTGCGGCCTCCTTCAAACGCTGCAATGCCATGGGGTCCTTGCTCAGGTCAAGGCCGCCATTCTCCTCTTTGAACTCCGCAACGAGCCAATCGATGATGATCTGGTCGAAGTCATCGCCACCGAGGTGGGTGTCTCCGTCCGTGGACAACACTTCGAAGACGCCGTCTCCGAGTTCCAGGATGCTCACGTCGTGCGTACCTCCACCGAGGTCAAACACCACAATCTTCTGGTCTATGGACTTCTTGTCCAAACCGTACGCCAACGCCGCCGCTGTGGGCTCGTTGATGATCCGCTTCACCTCCAAGCCTGCAATTTCGCCGGCTTCTTTGGTGGCCTGACGCTGGCTGTCATTGAAGTAAGCGGGAACGGTGATGACCGCTCCGGTCACTTCCGTACCGAGGTAGTCCTCGGCGGTCTTCTTCATCTTTTGAAGAATCATGGCGCTGATCTCCTGCGGGCTGTAGTTGCGGTCATCAATCTTGATGCGCGCAGTACCGCCGTCTGCCTCGACCACTTCGTAGGGAACGCGGCCGGACTCCTTGCTGGCCTCGCTGTACATCTGGCCCATGAAACGCTTCACGGAGGAGATGGTTTTGGTAGGGTTGGTGATGGCTTGGCGCTTGGCGGGGTCTCCGATCTTACGCTCTCCATCTGCTACGAAAGCCACCATGGAGGGTGTGGTGCGCTTGCCTTCGCTGTTGTTGATGACCACAGGCTCGTTGCCTTCCATCACGGCGACACAAGAATTCGTTGTGCCGAGGTCGATACCGATGATTTTGCTCATATGTGGAATTTGTAGGGTTTACTATGCTGATGGCCTTGCGGCTCGCCGGGCTAATGGCAAATGCGGTGCCAACGCGCTGTGGTACCCAATACCCTGACATGTTGTCCGTGTCATGGGGGTGGGCCTGACAATGTTGGCGTGAAATAGGCCGGTCTGGGTGCATCTTTGTCACCTGATGGTGTCAGTGGATGACAGGGGCATTCCCCTCGGTTTGGATGCAGTCCCGCAGCGGATTGTTTCGCTGGTGCCCTCTTTGACAGAAACTTTGGTGGAATTGGGGGCGGAATCTCAGATCGTCGGCCTGACCAAATTCTGCATTCACCCGGAGCATTTGAGGCGCGAGCGAACCCGCATAGGGGGGACCAAAGGGGTCAACTTGGGTGCCATCATGGATTTGAGGCCCGACCTGGTGATCGCCAACCTTGAGGAGAATGACGCTCAGGATGTGATGGCCTTGGAAATTGCCGGCATCCCTTGTTGGGTCTGTGACGTCCGATCGGTTGAACGGGCTTTCCAATTGCTTTCGGACCTCGGGGCGTTGGTCGGTTGTGCTGAAGCCGGTCGCCGCATGACCACCGAAGCGCGAGCCGGATGGGCCGAAGCCCGTGTCCAGTTCCATCCCGCGCCCAAAAATGTGGCTTACGCGGTGTGGCGTTCTCCGTGGATGTGGGCGGGTTCAGATGCCTACATCCAGGATGTGTTGCGCTGGTGGGGGTGGTCCCCGTGGCCAGAGGATACGCGCTATCCGGAGTATGAGATGGAGGCCTTGAAGGACGCTGAGGTAGAAGGTGTGTTGTTGCCTTCAGAGCCTTTCCCTTTCAAGGCTGAGCATCAATCCGAATGCGCAGGTCTTCCTGCACGGTTGGTGGACGGTGAGATGTTCAGTTGGTATGGCAGCCGCATGCTGCGGGTTCCTGCGTACATGCTGGCAGGGAACTTTGGCGACGGAGAGTGAAAGTTTTTGCGGACTTTTGATTCCCCTTTGAGTGATTCAGCGCTTAAGGGTGATCACACATGATGACAACGCCCCTCAAATTTGCGGTGATAGGCTTGGGCCACATCGGAAAGCGCCACGCAGAAATGGTGCGGAGACAGCCGGGTTGCGAGTTGGTTGCAGGCTGCGATGTCCAACCCAAGTCCGCATTGGATGTGCAGGATGACTTTAGTTTCTATGAAGGCGTTGACCAAATGTTGGCGGCCCATCCTGAGGTGGACGTAGTCTGCATCTGCACCCCCAATGGCCTGCATGCTTCGCAGGCCCTGCAGGCCCTTGAGGCGGGCCACCATGTGATCATCGAGAAGCCCATGGCTTTGGCGCGGGCGGATGGAGAGGCCGTATTGCACAAGGCACTGGAGCTTGGTAAGCAGGTGTTTTGTGTGATGCAGAACCGCTACAGCCCCCCGAGTATTTGGCTCAAAGATCTCGTGTCTTCTGGCGTGTTGGGCAAAATTCACATGGTGCAGGTCAACTGCTTCTGGAACCGGGATGACCGTTACTACAGCAAGATTCCGTGGAAGGGCACCATGGACTTGGATGGGGGGACCTTGTTCACGCAGTTCAGCCACTTCATTGACATCGTGTACTGGCTGTTTGGAGATATGGGTGAATTCAACGCCCGGTTTGCCGACTTCAACCACGCGCACAACACGGCGTTTGAAGACTCTGGACTGGTCACTTTTGAATTTGTCAAAGGAGGCTTGGGCACCCTTCAGTTTTCTACGGCTGTGGCCGAGAC
>JAKMCW010000086.1 GCA_022428205.1 Flavobacteriales bacterium | reverse complement strand
AAGACTCAATCTATATAGCAAAGCTACATTCCAAACGGTCTTTTCTCAGCATCAGGGGTACGCACGAATTCACAATTCTCAACACTTGTGATTTACAGTGATCACCAAACCATCGTGAGCCGCAATCGTATTGGCGAATTTAGTCCGCGCCTCCTCCACCAGCTCTTCAGCCCCCTCATAGCGCGCTGAAATGTGACCGATGACCAACTGCCCCACACCTGCCTTGGCCGCGATCCGCCCCGCTTGCGCAGCGGTACTGTGAAAAGTCTTGGTGGCGCGTTCCTTCATCTGATGGCCAAACGTCGCCTCGTGATACAACAGGTCAACACCATCCACAGCCTCAGCGACCTTTTCCCAATATCGCGTGTCGGCAGCGAAAGCGTAACTCCTCGGGGCTGGCGGAGCATGGCAAGCATCTGCAAAAGCTACCGTGGTACCATCGCTTCGCACAACGTCCTCTCCCCGCTTCAAAGCGAGTATTTCAGTCAATTCCAATGCATGCTTCCTCACCCACTCCCGCTTTACGCCGGGCTCCTTGGGCTGTTCCCGCAACAGGAAGCCCGTGGTCGGAATGCGGTGCTTTACGGGGAAACTCTCCAAAGTGACGGTGCCATCCTCAAAGAGGACTTCCGGGGCATCGGTGTTGGTCACCTTAAAATCAATAGGGTAACCCCGCACGGTCTCATTGGCGGCCTCGTGCGCCTTGACCAATCCTTCGAGCGCCGGGGGGCCATACACCTTTAAAGCACGTGTGCGCCCCAGAAGGTTGAAGGTCGACAACAGACCAAACAGTCCGAAATAGTGGTCACCGTGCAGATGACTGATACAGATGTGGTCAATCCGCATCATGCGGATCCTCGAGTGGCGCAAAGCAATTTGAGTGCCTTCACCACAATCCAACAAGAATTGCTTCTCGTGCACATTGACCACTTGGGCGGTTGGATTGCGCCCAGGGAGAGGTAAGGCTGCACCGCAGCCCAAAATGTGCACTTCGAACCTCACGCAGTCCGACTTCCGCGCTTAGCGGACAAGGGACAAACGAAGGACTTCGCGGCGGCCTTCAGCAGTCAATTCCAAGAAGTACACTCCGGGCGCGCAACCTGTCATCTCAACCTGCTCACGCAAGCTGTTGACACGCCACTGACGCACCAACTGACCATCCGTGGAACGCAATACAGCTTGACATCCCACTGCACCATCGAGGACAAAGGCGCCTGCTGTAGGATTGGGATAAGCCTGCGTCTTCGCAACGTCGGCAGCATCCACATTGTTGGTTCCATCGCTGATGGGGAATGGGAATCCAGAAAAGCTAAAAGGCGTAGCCAGTGGGAAGCCGAAAATCGTAGCCCACACCTCGACTTCCAAGCTGAGCATGAACTCGCCAGAAATTGAGGGGACACCCGTGAAGGTGGCACAATACTGACCGCCCCCCAAGAAGGTGCAGGGGTCCGTGCAATCACCGAGGTTGTTACACGCATACTCCAGACCTGCATCCACAAAATTCAATGTGTCTCCTGAAATGGTGTCTACCAAAAGCACCTCCACAATGACCACAGAGTCGATGGGCGCGTCCAATGGTGTTTCAGGGACAACCTCAGAAGCAAAAGAAGGGACCAACAGGTGGACATCATCCGTGTATGCTACACCGACCGAAGCAGGCTCAAAAAACGTCACCTCACCATCTGGAGCGAGCCCCCAAGGCTCTTCTCCAAAGTCTACCGCTGCAGGATCGCACTGAGCGGAAATTGAGACGCAAACGAGGGCGGCAAGGGCCAGAGCGGCTCCGCGAAGAATAGATTTCAGCATTGTTTTGGTTATGTAGGTCAGAGGTCGCGCTCGACTTCCTCCATGTATACAAAGTCCACGGCTTCCTTCGCCGTAGGAACGATTTTGAGTACGCTATCCAGCTGACTAATGCTCACCAGCTTTTCGACCGCTGGTTGTAGACCGCACAGCACAAAAGAGCCCTGTGCATCACGGCAGGCACGGTGTCCAATAAGCACCGCGCTCAATCCACTGGAGTCGATGTAACGCGTTTCAGAGAGATCCAGGACCATGTTGCGGTGCCCTTCCTTGTTGGCGAGAACCAACTCACCCTTGAGCTCTGGTGCACACAGTGCATCCAGTTTCTCAACCTTGGCCGTCACAATGACCACCTTCTCCTGCTTTTCGACTTCGAATTTCATGTTACGAATCAGTATGCCCCGAAAGTAGGTCAATCCTCCGACCCACCCAATCGACCGGCGAGGAGATACAACACAGCCATACGAACAGCCACGCCATTCTCGACCTGCTCCAAGATGACAGCGTCATCGCGGTCTGCTACGGCAGAATCAATCTCAACCCCTCGGTTCATGGGGCCTGGATGCAAAATGATCGGTTTGGATTCCAAGGCATCAAGCCGTTCTTCAGTCAATCCATAACGCCTGTGATACTCCTCAAGACTGGGGAAAAAAGGCACTTCTGCGCCCTGCCGCTCCAATTGAATGCGCAGCACATTGGCAACATCGCACCACGCCAAAGCCACATCCATGTCGTATTCCACCTTGACACCGAGGGACTCGAAATGCTTGGGGATCAAAGTCACCGGGCCGCACACCATCACTTCAGCGCCCAACAATTTGAGGCAACGGACATTGGACAGTGCCACCCGGCTGTGACGGATGTCTCCAAAAATGCACACCTTCTTGCCTTCCAAACTGCCCAAACGCTCCGTCAAGGTGAAGCAGTCCAACAAAGCCTGTGTCGGATGCTCGTGCGTGCCATCGCCGGCGTTGACAATGGGCACGTCAATCTTGGATGCGAGGTAGTGAGCGGCTCCGGGATGCGGATGGCGCATGACCACCATGTCCACCTTCATGGCCAAGATGTTGCGCACTGTATCGGCGAGGGTCTCCCCTTTCTTGACACTGGAAGAAGCCGCAGAAAAATTGACCACGTCAGCACTGAGCCGTTTTTCGGCCAGCTCAAAGCTCAACCGGGTACGCGTGCTGTTTTCAAAAAACAAGTTGGCCACGGTCAAGTCCCGCAAACTCGGCACTTTACGAATCGGCCGGTTGATGATGTCTTTAAATCCACGGGCTGTCTCAAACACCGCCTCCACATCCGATCGTTTCATGCCGCGGATGCCCAAGAGGTGATGTTGGGAGAATTCAGCCATTCTGTTGTGAGGGATTCATCAATTCTACACGGTCTTCGCCACCATCGTGCTCAGACCACAAAACCTTGACGCGCTGGCTATCCAAACTGTCCACGCTGCGCCCAACGTATTTGGCTTCGATGGGCAACTCGCGGCGGAACCTGCGGTCAATCAACACGGCCAACTCCACGGTTTCCGGGCGGCCATGGGCCAGTAAGGCATCCATGGCAGCGCGGATGGTGCGGCCAGTAAACAACACGTCATCGACGATGACCACACGCAGATTCTCAACGGTGAAGTCCAAATTGGTCTGGGCCGCCATGAGGGGCTGGTCCCGTCTGCGGAAGTCATCCCGAAAAAATGTAATGTCCAGGTCACCGGACTTGGGCCTGGTACCTCTCAAGATTTCTTGGATGCGATCGCACAAGCGGGTCGCGAGGTGAATGCCACGTGGTTGGATGCCGATCAACGCGCTTTGCGCGAAATCTCCATGCTCCTCTACCAATTGATGGGCGAGACGATCAAGCGTCAACCGAAATTGGTGTGGGTTGATAAGGAGCTTGGATGGACTCATAATGCGGCGCAAAAATAAGCCATATAAAAAAGGGAGGCCCATGAGGCCTCCCTTTCTTCATTCAATGAGCTGACGGGATTACTCCTCGCCGCCTTCTTCAGCCTTGTCGTCGTCCTTCTTAGCAGTCGACTTTTTGGCAGCGGCCTTCTTCGCAGGGGCCTTCTTGGCAGGAGCCTTCTTTGCAGCGGGCTTCTTCTTTGCGGCAGGCTTCTTTTCTTCAGCTGGAGCCTCTTCTGGTGCAGCTTCCTCAGCGGCCGGAGCCTCTTCGGTAGCGGGAGCCTCCTCAGCGGCCGGAGCCTCTGCTGCAGGTGCTTCCTCAACGGCTGGCGCTTCTGCTGCTGGAGCCTCCTCAGCGGCCGGAGCCTCTGCTGCGGGTGCCTCTTCAGCCACTGGGCCATCTTCCATCTGCTGCTTCAATTGAGACAGCACATCGAGGTCTCCGAACGTGGTCTTAGCCTGACGCTCGTTGACTTCGCGCACTGCACGCTGCGTAGCTGGGCTCGAACCCTTATCACGGTCATCACGGCGCTTGCGCTCTGTGGTACCGCCACGCTTCTTCGCGGGTGGCTCCTCATAGGTGCGCAAGTGCGACACGGTGATGCGCTTGGCATTGCGGTTGAACTCGAGAACGATGAAGTCCGCGATCTCTTCCACCTTGATGTCAGTTCCATCCTCGCGCTTGAGGTGCTTGGCCTGACAGAATCCTTCGACACCATAAGGAAGCGCAACGCCGACATTGCTGCCGTCGATGGAGACCACCGTACCCTTGTGGGTAGAGCCCACTTCAAATACCGTCTCGAACGTATCCCATGGGTTCTCCTGGAGCTGCTTGTGACCGAGGCTCATGCGGCGGTTGGTCTTGTCCAACTCGAGCACGACAACTTCAATCTCGTCGCCAACGTTACAGAACTCAGACGGATGCTTGATCTTCTTCTCCCAGCTGAGGTCAGAGATGTGCACCAATCCGTCGATGCCCTCCTCCATTTCGACAAACAAGCCGAAGTTGGTGAAGTTGCGCACCTTTCCGCTGTGCTTGGACTGCACGGGGAACTTGAACTCGATGTTGTCCCATGGATCTGGAACGAGCTGCTTCATTCCGAGGCTCATCTTGCGCTCTTCGCGGTCGATGCCCAAAATGACAGTCTCGATCTCGTCGCCCACTTTCAGGAACTCCTGAGCACTGCGCAAGTGTTGGCTCCAGCTCATCTCGCTGACGTGCAACAGACCCTCGACACCTTCCGCCACTTCGACGAAGGCACCGTAGTCGGCCACAACCACCACTTTTCCTTTGATCTTGTCTCCGACGTTGACGCCTTCTGACATCGCATCCCAAGGATGGGCTGTGAGCTGCTTGATGCCCAGTGCAATGCGCTTGCGGTCGTCGTCGAAATCGAGGATAACCACATTCAAGCTCTGGTCAACTTCGACCACTTCTTCCGGATGGTTCACGCGGCCCCAGCTGAGGTCGGTGATGTGCACCAATCCGTCCACGCCACCAAGGTCGACGAAGACACCATATGAAGTGATGTTCTTGACGACACCCTCGAGTACCTGACCCTTCTCCAAACCGGAGATGATCTGACGCTTCTGCTCCTCCAACTCGGCCTCGATGAGTGCCTTGTGTGAAACCACAACGTTCTTGTACTCCTGGTTGATCTTGACCACCTTGAACTCCATCTGCTTGCCGACATACTCGTCGTAGTCGCGGATGGGCTTCACGTCAATCTGGCTTCCTGGGAGGAAGGCCTCGATGCCGAACACGTCTACAATCAAGCCGCCTTTCGTGCGGCACTTGATGGTACCCATGATGATCTCGTCATTCTCCATGGAGGAGTTGACCTTGAGCCAAGCACTGTGGATACGCGCGGTGCGGTGTGACACGACCAGCTGACCGTTGCGGTCCTCCTGCTGCTCGACAAACACGGGCACGGCATCTCCAACACGGAGTTCAGGGTTGTAACGGAATTCAGAAGCACCGATGACACCCTCGGACTTGTAGCCGATGTTGACAACGATTTCTTTCTTGCCGATGCTGACCACCGTTCCCTCCACTACTTCCGATTCGCGGATCAGGTTCAGGCTGCCCTCATAGAGGTCCTCCAACTTGGTGCGCTCCTCTGGATCCATGTCCTCCTTTTCGGAGTCATCCTCGTCCCAGTCGTATTCGTCGCCAGGAACATCCAATTCACGCATCACCCATGGCTCAGCAGGCTTCTCCTCAGCGGGAGCCTCCTCAGCAGCGGGAGCTTCTTCAGCGGGCGCTTCCTCAGCAGCAGGAGCCTCCTCAGCGGGTGCTTCTTCGGGTTGGACTTCTTCGGTTGGAGCCTCTTCAGCGGCCGGAGCGGCTTCTTGGGCTTCCTGCGGCTGGTCAGCCGCTGCACCCTCAGGTGCATTTGCCTGTTCTTCAGGCTTTTGGTTTTCTTCGGTCATCATGGACTCGAAGGGTTTCTTGTATCCGTTGGATGCGACGTCCGGACGGAGAGGTTGAACAAAGGCCACGTACGCTGGCCGAAATGGGGCGCAAAAATAAGTCGAATCCCGCGATTATCAGAGAAATACAAGGATTTTCAACCCTCTCCCTTCAACGGGACAGCAACTTGGCATTGGAAAACCCACGCTCACGGGCTTCTTCCAACCATTGGCGGGCCTTTGCCTCCACCACACCCTTTGTCCGATAACGGGTCAAACCATTGGTCCGAACCGAACGAATTTCCCAATCGAGCGGCGCATCCAAAATGGCATTGGCCAACCGCACTGGAATGGTACTGTTGAATACACCCAGCTCCACGAGCCAACCCGCGGCCTCTGCTGGACCATCCTCCGCCGTTGGAGCTTCCACCGTTGTCGCCGCCGAGGGCGCTTGAGGTGACAGCTCCTCACTGCCTGGTCGTCCTGGAAGCGACCCCGTGGACGTGACAGCCGCCTGCGACAGCGGAATGCGACGGCCGTTGATGTACACTACAATGAAGGCATCCTTTCTGCCTTGATCGCGCAGTTCTGCCCTGTGGGCTTCAGCCTCGGCCTGTGTGGCAAACCTCCCGGAGAACAAGCGCAACCAACCATCAGAACCTGCATCCTCCCGGGTCAAGGTTCCCAAAGACGCGAGTGAAGCCTGATCGGGGACCCCGCGGAATGCACCGACCTGCACGCTGTATACCCGGCCTGTCACCCCTTCCCAAGTGGGAATATCCTCACGGCGCTGAGGGAGCCCCAGTACCGGTGTCTCTTCCACTGGATCCAAGGCGGTGCCAGCAGGGGCGCTTTGGACACCAGCACCAGGCGCTGAAGGAGAAGATGCAGCAATTTCCGCCCCAGACGTCTCCAAAACTGCATTTCGCTCCTCGGCCAATTCCTCGGCAGGCGGACGCGACCCACGCACCCGCTCACCATCGACAAACCGCACCACAAAGGCGTCTTGATATCCCAAAGCACGGATGGCATCGCGCGCCTCGACTGCCGGATCGTAAGCATCAAAACTTCCCGCCATGTAACGGGTGATGCCATTGGACATTGTTTGCGCCCACATGGGGTCAAAAGCCGCGAACAATGCAGAAGGCAACGCCTTCCGGAAGGCGCCGATTTGAATCTTGTACTCGACACCCTCTGCCAAGGGCGCTCCGCGCTCAGTGTCAAAGGCTTCAGCCGCAACCTCATCAGAGGACACGACTGAGGGCTTGGACAAAATGGCCCGCTCCATCGTCTCCCGCTCAATGGGACGCAAAGTCAAGCCGCGGTCACCCCGCCGATCAGAGCTACCTACAACCTCTGCCTCTGGGAGGATGACGCTGTAACGTGAGGCCGTTTCATCTTGGCGTGCTACCACAGCCGCTACACTTACCTCAGTCGACTGGCCTACACCCTCGATACCTGCCGCTGGCGGAGTATCAAAATTGACCACCTCATCAACCTCATCAACCTCCTCTGACACCTGCGCTACGGCCTCTTCAATTCCGGTGTCAGCAGCCACTCCTTCAGCGCGAACGGTTTCAGGCGTCCGCGCTCTGACTGGCATTTCATCAGTGACAGCCTCAACAATTGCCCCCTCGGGTTCAGAAGCGGTGTCTTGGCCTTCCTCCGTATCAAACGCGCCTTCTCCTGAAGCCAGTCTTTCCTCCACGGCTTCCACAGTAACCGCTCGGTCATCCGCACCTAAGACCCGCTGCTCCCAAGCTTCCAGGTCAACCGCTGCAAGGGCTGACTTCAACCGGCGAGCATTGAAGAATTGACGCTTATCCCAAGCCATTTGTGCAGCTCGACCCGCATTTGAAGGCGGCGCACCTTCAGCGATGTCCATGCGCTCACGCCACGCGGCCACAGCCTCTCTTTCCTCCGACATCCAATCCGCCTTAGCGCCTGGCTCCATGGAACGCAGCGTCAATTCGGGCATCAAGCGCTGCACCTGTTCGATCCGACTTTGAGACCACCCTTCCGAAACGCCAGACAGATCAACCTCCGAAAAATCCACTTCAGGTGCGTCCACTGCGGGCTCCGACTCTCGCTCGTCAGCGATGTCTTCAACCTCTGCCTCAAGCGCCTGATTGTCATTGCCAGACGATGCCGCGGGAAGCCCAGCTTTAACCTCAATTCCTTCTTCAGCGGCAGTCACTGGGTTCTCCGCAGATGCCATGGCACCTTCTTCGGAGGTGGAGTCATTGGCCGGCGGCACATCGGCAACCTCATCCGAAACTGCATCGGCCACTTCTTCCATGGCCGTATTTTCTGGAGCCTCGACGGCAGATCGACCTTCTACAACAGCGGACAACGCTTCATCAGCTTTAGCAGCATTCTCGACTTCAAGCGGTTGCTCGGACTCAGCGATGGCCGTTGTCTCCACCAAGGCGATTTCAAGATCGGACCACAAACGCTGCCACTCTCGCCATGCATATTCCGCATCGGCCAATGACTGTTGTCGCTGCACCAAAGCGTCAAACCCCGCCGCGTTATCTGCCATACTCAAGCGCTCCAACGCATCCACTTGTTCGTCCAAAGAATGGGCCTCGGCCCACCACTTCTTGACCTGCGCCAACGTCTCTGTCCACTCCGGCGCCAAGCCCTCAAGGTCGGCTGTCTGCCATGCCGCGATCGCCGGCGCCCTTTGCTGCTGCCAATCTGCCTTCAACGTAACGAGCTCCCCGACCACCGACTCCAGTAATCCCTTGTACGCCAGGCGCACAGGCTTGTCAAGCTCCATCCATTGTGCACCGCTCGCCACCGGCGCCACCCCCGCTTCTTGCGCTTCGCTGGAAAGGCGTTCCCAATTGCGCTCCACCCGCTTCGACACATTGACGGCCTCATCCCATTCGGTAAGCCAATCAAGAGGGGCCAGCGCTTCCGATTCAGCCTCCACCCCTACCGCCATCCTTGACGGCATCAATTGAGAAACAAGCGAGACATCCTCAGCATCAAAGGTCAGACCGCCTTCGACTTCAAGCTGGGTAGCCTCTTCCTCTGCACCTTCAACCTCCGCCGATACCTCTGCAACAGTCGACCGAGTTTCCAATTCAGCTGCTGCCACGGCACTGGCAGCTTCCAATTCCCTTGCGGCCAGTTGTTCGGACCAGTTTACTTGGGTCAACTCGAACTCCTCTACCTCTTGCTCCAACCACAATCCGCGCCATCCGCTGCGCGCTTTTCGGCTCCATACTTCCTCAGCAGCGCCGAGCACTGCTTCCCATTGGCCCAAAACGGCCCCAAATTCAGCCACATCATCGTCCGAAAGCACCGAGTCTTCCAGTCGCTCACGTTGCCCTTCAAACCATTGGGTCTTGAGTGCCATCAGGTCTCTCCTATCCACAGCCTGCAATTCACGGAGCGCCAGTCGGTTCCGACGCACTGCCAAGGCCGCGCCACCCGCTTCCTTGGCTTGGGATGGCTTGGATACGGACTGCACATCACTGCTCCATTGGTCCAAGGAATTGCGTATTTCCTCCAGCGCGGTGGCGTCGTGGAACGCAGGAGCCAACAGCTCCACTTCGGGAACCCAAGCTTCAAACTGATCGAGCAAATCGTAGAGCTCCCCTGCCTTGACAAAATCAGGCGCGTCCAAAAAGGCCGCCTCTAATGTGAGAATGCGCGCTGCCTTTTGTTCCCAGAGCTTGACCACATCCTCAGGCCGTTCTGCCAAGAGCTGCTCCACAACCGCTTGCGCCTCAGGAACCTCTTCTGTCCATGATTCCATGGTCCCCTTGAGCAAACGCTCTGCTTGCCCCTCCACAGTCACAACTTCAGGCTCGACCGTGTCTTGTGGCTCACCCCCAGTTGCGCCCTCTGTTGCACCTGGTGTTTTGGCCTCTGTCACGCCTACTGCTGTGACCTCCGTCACATCCTCTGATGCATCACTTGGCGGAGCGACAACTGCGTTGGCCACAGCAGTGCTTGACGCTTCATCCTCCGCCGCATCCTTGTCCGGCGATGCCAATTCCTCCTCGGCGTCTACTGCGGGGACCTGGGCCTTCGATGGGCGGTCTGCTTCCGTGCTACTGGCATCGGCCAATGTCAATTCAACCTCAGGCTGGCGCTGCCCGGTCAACCAATCCCCCCAATTGGTCGCACCGCCTTGTGTTTTCTGGCCGGACGTTTCTTCCAACGCAGCGGGTGGATTGGGGCGGCCTGTTCCTGTTCCGACTTGCAAATCCGATAGCACCGCCCAATCTGCCAACACCTCAGACTTGCCCTCGAGGTTCCAACCTGATGACGTCTTCCGCAATTCCCAAGCGCCTTCTCCTTGCCCAAAAGACTCAGCCACTATGTTTCCTGACCGATCCTCTAAGACAATCCTCACCTCCTCAGACCCGGCAAATGCCAGGTGGCCTATGCTTTCATCCTGTAAACTCCCTGTGGAAACCTCCTCGCCTCCTGAGAACACCCGGAGTGTCAGGCCAGCACCATCCACTTCGTCTTGCGACCAAGCCACGGATCCAGTGGCCATTTCTCCTTGCCCGAGCCCTATCCTGTACGCGTGGACCTTGCCTTGAACAGCAGCTCGGTTCGACGCCATCCAAGCACCCCCGTCGGCTTCGGGAATGAAAAACTCGTCGTCGTTGACAGAGTTGATGGGGTAAGGCAGTCGGAATGGCTCCCCTGAGGGCACACCGTCCAAACCGCAATCGACGGCATAAATATCAAAGCCCCCCAGTCCACCAGGTCGGTTGGACGAATAGTAAAGTATGCCCTGCTTGGAGAGATAAGCGTCCTTTTCATCATAGGCCGAGTTGACCCTATCTCCAAGGGGTGCAGGCTCGGTGTATGCACCTTGCCGTATGCTTACGCGATACAGGTCCCAGCCCGTGGCCCCCTTCTTGCCCAAAGAAGAAAAGACCAACACCGTATCGCCATCGTGCAAGGCCATGCGCCCTTGGCCCCGCTTCACATCTGCCTTGGACCGCAGGTCGCCCGGTGTGGTCACCAAGCGCAAGCCGTCTACAGCGGGATCGTAATACCGAAAAGCCGCCTCCGGATCAGCTGGAATGCGTTCTCTCACTTCAAGCGCCACGGCTTCCTTCGGACTCCAATTGACTGCGGCACAGGCTGCAGCTCCCCGCTCGGCCTCCACCTTGAAGCGGGCTTTTTTGCCTGACGAAGCCAAATAGGCTGCATAAAGGTCTCGCGCACGTTCAAAATCGTATTCGAGCTGTGCCAATCTGGCCTGGTGGTAACCGAGGTCTGCCTCTTCGCATCCTTTGCGCAATGCAATCCTCAAATGCCGCCTTACCAAGGACAAGCGGCCCGGCTCACTCAAGGCGCAGCCCGCAAGGCGGGCATGCAGGCACGCTTCTTCTGGAAACAGACTCACCAAGCGCTCATAGTCCGCCAAGGCCTCTAAAAAGTTGCCCGCGGCATATGCAGCCTCGGCCCGGGACCTCATATCGTCCTGCCCACCAACACCCTGTGCCACAGCCTCGAGCGCTCCACCGCAAACCAAGAGGGCCAAAAAGAGCCTTCTCACCTTGCGTTTAGAGGAGAAAAATGATCGCGCGATCCCGGGTGGATGCATGTCAGCAAATTGCCCACGAGAACGACACCGATACGTAAGAAGCCTGCGGTTTTTCAACAGGAAAGGCCTGACCTTTTGCCGCGCCGAGGGCCCACTACCTTTGCGCCCAGATTCGCACATCATGTCCAACGCATACTTTCAAGTCCCCTACCCCGAAAATGAACCGGTCTTGGGCTATGGCCCAGGGAGCCCAGAGCGCGCAGCACAGCTCGCGGAATACGAGCGCATGCTCAACCAGGAGCCGGTCAAAGTACCCATGGTCATTGGCGGCAAGTCCATCTACACTGAGGACATGCGTCCACTTACTCCTCCGCACGACCACCAAAAGGTCATCGGACATGCCCACTTCGGCACCGCCGACCATGTTAAGGGTGCCATCGATGCCGCTTTGGAAGCGCGCAACAGCTGGTCCGCTCTGAGCTGGGAGCACCGCGCCAGCATCTTCCTCAAGGCCGCCGACATGCTTGCCGGCCCCTGGCGCACACGCATCAATGCGGCCACCATGCTCGCCCAAGGAAAGAACATGCACCAAGCCGAAATCGATGCGGCTTGCGAATTCATCGACTTCTTGCGTTTCAATGCGCACTTCGCCCAAGAGATCTACGCCCAGCAGCCCGAGAGTGCGCCTGGAATCTGGAACCGCCTCGAGTACCGTCCGCTAGAAGGGTTTGTGTTTGCCATCACCCCATTCAATTTCACCGCGATTGCCGGAAACCTACCCATCTCGGCAGCCCTGATGGGGAATGTCGTCGTTTGGAAGCCTTCGGACGAGCAGATTTATTCTGCCCATGTCATCATGGAGCTGCTCCATGCAGCAGGCCTGCCCGAAGGCGTGATCAACCTCGTCACTGTGGACGGTCCAGTAGCTGGAGACGTGGTGTTCAACCACCCCGATTTCGCCGGACTTCACTTCACGGGGAGCACAGGCGTGTTCCGACACCTCTGGCAGACCATTGGACAGAACATCGCCAACTACAAGACCTACCCTCGCATCGTGGGTGAAACCGGCGGCAAGGACTTCATCATCGCCCACAAATCCGCTGAGGTCGATGAAGTCGCGACGGGCATCGTCCGAGGCGCTTTTGAATTCCAAGGCCAGAAGTGCAGCGCGGCAAGCCGCGTGTATTTGCCTGACAACCTGTGGCCATCCATCAAGGAGAAGTTGGTCGCTGAGGTGGGCACCTTGAAAGTCGGATCGCCAGGCAATCCCGAGAATTTCGTCGGCGCGGTGATCAACCAACGCTCCTTTGACAAAATCAAAGGCTACATCGATTACGCCAAGGGTCACGCCGACGCTGAGGTCCTGTGCGGCGGTGACTACGACGACAGCGTAGGGTACTTCGTCCACCCTACTGTCATCGTGACCACAGACCCCCACTTCAAGTCTATGGAAGAGGAGATTTTTGGGCCAGTGGTGACCCTCTATGTCTATCCCGCAGATGACTTTGAAAGCGCTCTAGAACTGGTGGATTCTACCAGTGAATATGCGCTGACTGGGGCAGTTTTTGCCCGCGAACGTTACGCCATCGATGACGCCATGCGCGCCTTGGAAAACGCAGCCGGCAACTTCTACATCAATGACAAGCCCACTGGCGCCGTAGTGGGGCAACAGCCCTTTGGAGGCGCCCGAGGATCTGGCACAAATGACAAGGCGGGGTCGTTGTTGAATTTGCTGCGCTGGGTGAGTCCCCGCACCATTAAGGAGACGCTTGTTCCAGCAACGGATTACCGCTATCCTTTTCACCAGGCGTGAGTCATCGCCCCAAGTGACTTCAAGAAAAAAGGGCGCCAAATGGCGCCCTTTTTTCTTTGTGGTCTCGTCACAATTGACGGACGCGACTCTGCGTTATTTGACCGCAGCCTTTGCAGACGGCTTCCTTGCGACCGGCTTCTTGGCGGCAGGCTTCTTGGCTACAGGCTTCTTGGCCACAGGCTTCTTGGCAGCAGGCTTCTTGGCAGCAGGCTTCTTGGCCACTGCTTTTTTGGCCACAGGCTGCTTGGCGGCAGGCTTCTTGGCAGCAGGCTTCTTGGCCACTGCATTCTTGGCGGCAGGTTTTGGCGTTGCTTTTGGTGCAGCAGTCGATGTGGATTTCGATGCCGCCTTGGTTCCTGCAGCCTTCAACCGTGATTTCACCTTCGATTCAGCGCGGGATGTGGCAGATGGACGGCGCGGCTTACGCCCCCGATCATCCATTGGGGTTGAGGCGATCTCCTTGAACAGACCATCATAAGGCGCCTTCAATTGGCCCTCTGCAGCCAACCAAGACTTCATGACCAAGAACCGCTCCTTCTTTCCGGGCAGCCCCACGGTGTCCACCTTGTCCAAATGGGTCCGCAAACGGAAGGCCGCGTTAAGTATACTGGCCTTGGCATTTTTCTCCTTCGCGGCCGGCAGGTTGTGCATGACCATGGCATCGCGAACGAGCTCCGAATAACTCAACGGCCGATCACATTGGCGCAAGCGGCGCAGAATGAAATTACCCCAAACGCTTTTTGGGCCGCGCTTCTTGGGCCTTCCAGCCTTCTTAGGCTTGGTCTCTACGACGGCCTCTGTCTTACGGGGACGACCGCGCTTCCTCTTCGGAGCCGGGGCGACAACTGGCGGCTGTGCAGCAGACACATTCTGTGGCGCAGCCAACACTCCGTTGGTGATCACAACACCTCCTCCATTGAGGCGGCCCAGGACCTGATCTACATGTTGAAGTCGGGAGAGCAGTTGAAACTTTTCTTGCTCATAAAAACTGCGGATATACTGCAGTTCTTCGTCCTTGAATTGGACTTTACTCTTGGCCATTGAATTTCAATAGGGGGTTAACGCGATACGAACATTGCGCATTTTGTTAGTTCTGCTAAGTAACAACATCCCTTAGAATTCAAAATACCAGCCGCAATAACAACAAATCCCCGGGGCGAACCCCGGGGATGTCAAGGCTGTAAGCCAGATTCTGTGGTCCCGAAGGACTTCCACCATTGATCTACGCAACCTACCCTCCAGCATCGGACGGGTCGCCCTCAAGCACTGGTATACATGGTCTTGCAGTCCGAAAGGTTTACCTAAGCCGTGTGGTCACCCAATACGCTGGTGGGCCCTTACCCCACCTTCTCACCCTTGCCTGTGCCCGGAGGCCATCGGCGGTCTAAATCTCTGAAGCACTGTCTGTCACCCGTTAGGGCGCCTCCCCTTTCGAAGAGTACGGTACCCTGCACTGTCCGGACTTTCCTCACTCCAGTTGCCCGAAGCGCGGTGGAACACCTTGAACCACAAAGATACCGCTCAATCCCAAGTCACATCAACCACCATAGAGTCCCCTTTCCTGAGAACCTCTACGGGCGTGACCTGACCCTCCTCAAACTTGGAAAGGCCTTCCATATAGCCCATCATATCGGCCACTTCATGCTCACCAATGCGAACAACAACATCTCCTTTCTGTAGACCGGCCAGTTGTGCAGGCCGGCCTTCACTTACACCATCAATGCGCATACCTGTACCAGAATAGAGATAATCCGGCACCACTCCGAGGGTCACCTTGAAACGCGGCGCATCATCACTGGAGCTGTCCTTGGTTTTAGTAAACGGAATGGAATCCAAAACAGCGAGTTCCTGCACAATACACACAGTAAAGTCGGCTATCCTCACCATCCCCTTGTAGTTCAACTTGTCCGCGGTATCTGTCGGTTTGTGATAGTCCTCGTGTTGCCCCGTGAAAAAGTGAAGCACAGGGACATCCGCCAAATAAAAAGAAGTGTGATCAGAAGGTCCTACACCACTTTCACTCAAGACCATTTCGAAGCCCGCCCCCTCTGCGGCATTGCACTCCTCCAGAATTTCATTCCACACCGGGGAAGTTCCATTGCCATAAATCGCCAAAGTGTCACCCCGCAATCGACCCACCATATCAAAGTTGATCATCCAATCCACGTGCTCCATGGACACAGTTGGCTTGTCTGTGAAATGATTGGAGCCCCACAGCCCTTTTTCTTCTCCACTGAAACTGGCCATCAACAATGGGTGCTCCACCAAAGGGGCCACAGCGTGACGTGAAGCCAACTCCAATAGCGTCGCAACTCCGCTGGCGTTGTCGTCAGCACCAGGGTGCATCGCAGAATCTCCATCCGCCACCCCGCGCCAGAGGCTGTTTTCATCGCCCCACCCCAAATGATCGTGGTGACATCCAATCACACCCCAACGCTGAGTAGTATCGGACAAAGCCGCTGTGGCACCGAGCACATTGCGGCCGACGATTTCACTGACCACTGCCATGCCCATGGTCTTTGACGTGTCACCATGGACCTGCATTGGCGGGTGTGGCTTGTACCGGAACGTCTGATAAAACCCGGAGTCTCCTGCGGCCTGCAAATCGAGTTGAGCCATTCTGTTGGCCAACCATTCTCCCGCCAGATAGGCTCCAGGTTTGCCCGTTTCACGTCCTTCAAACCGTTCGGATGTCAGTGCGTCAACATCAGCACGCAGTGCCTGTGCCGTGGCATCGGCGCCCATGTCATGGACTTCCACCTCAGAGGGGGCCGTACTGCATCCCGTGAAAAAGAAAGAGGCTAGCGCCAGGAAAACGGCTGAAACCCAAAAGCCAGTGAGCCGAACAGCTTGGAAAGAAAGATTCATCATCGAGTTCAAGTGTACTTCGCAGGGCGAAGTTCTACATTCGCGTCGCTTTTTCCACCATGCGGTTCATTCCCTCCCCCCTCAAGTCTCAGGCCATGATGGCCGCCTGCTTCTCCGTCATGCTCTTGGCATGCGCAGAAGGAGGTCCTCAAGCCCCCCACACCGAAGCCCCTTCAGCCCCAGCTGAATCTGGCGAAGACAGCGCGCTCCAACTGCCCGTGCTCCCAGACAGCCTCGATCGCGGCTATGAGAAAGAAGTCCACTTCGACAACGTCCGACAGCTCACCTATGGCGGGGACAATGCAGAGGCTTATTGGTCATTTGATGGACGCAGCCTGGTCTTTCAGGCCACCAACCCCGGTTGGGGCGTCGAATGCGACCAGATCTATGTGATGGACCTCTCTGATGGCACGCCTTCCAGCGCGCCGCCTGCACCTGTCAGCACAGGGCTCGGGCGCACCACTTGTGCCTACTTCATGCCTGGGGACAGCACCGTCCTCTATGCCTCTACCCACGCCGCAGACACCGCTTGTCCAGAGGTACCCCGCCGCGGGCCTAATGGTGAATACGTCTGGCCCATCTATCCGACCTACGACATCTACACGGTGGGCATCCAAGGTGGTGAGCCCACCCTCTTCATCGGTGGCGAAGGCTATGACGCCGAAGCCACGGTCAGCCCAAAAGGAGACAAGGTGGTCTTCACCAGCACACGCAGCGGCGACTTGGAACTGTATACCTGCGACATCAACGGCAGCAACATCCAGCAGGTCACCAGCGAACTCGGCTACGACGGCGGCGCCTTCTTCAGCCCCGACGGCCAATACCTCGTGTGGCGTGCGAGCCGCCCCGCCGAGGGCGAAGAGGCCGATGCCTACCGCAAGCTCCTCTCCGAAGGCCTCGTCCAACCCACCGCCATGGAACTCTTTGTGGCCAAGGTGGACGGCAGCGAACAGCGCCAGATCACCAACCTCGGCGGCGCCAATTGGGCCCCGTACTTCCACCCCGACGGAGAGCACATCTTGTTCAGCTCCAACCACGTCACTGGCGCCTTCCCGTTCAACATCTTCATGACCGACGTGAACGGAGCCGAGCCCGTACAGATCTCGTTTGACAACGCGTTTGACAGCTTCCCCATGTTCTCTCCCGACGGCAAGCGCATTGCGTTTAGCTCCAACCGCTACAATGGCCGCACGCGTTCGACGAACGTCTTTGTCGCGGACTGGATCGACTAAATATGGCCACCTATGCCGTCATCAAGCCGTACGGCATGCTCAGCCAGTTCACCTCAGAAGCTGGTCACCCAGGCCTGTCGGAATTGGGCGAATTCCCCAAAGACGTCTATCCCGTCGGTCGCCTCGACCGTGACTCGGAGGGCCTGCTCCTGCTGACCAACGACAACGACCTCAAGCGCCGCATCCTCGAAGGCCACGGTGGACGTAAAATCTGGAAGACCTACCACGTCCAGGTAGAAGGCGCCCCCACCGAGGAACACCTTCGCGCCTTCGAACGCCCGATTCAGCTTAAAGCCAAGGGCAAGGTGTTTACCACGCGCCCTGCCAAGGCCCGACTCCTCCCCGCAGACTACGCCCCACCGTGGGAACGCACCCCACCGATCCGGTACCGGGCCAACATCCCCACCACATGGATTGAGGTCCAAATCGACGAGGGCAAGAACCGCCAAGTACGCAAGATGACCGCCGCCATCGGCTTCCCCACCCTGCGCCTCATCCGCCACGCCATCGGCAGCCTTACAGGCCCATCAAGCACAAGGGTGAGCAGAGTACAACTCTCACTGGACCAAATTCAGTCAATTGTAAATCCATAGGTCCCCACTCCTCCGCTCAGAGGAATCCCGCCGATCTCGACACTCCAAGAGACCTCAGAAGGAAAAACCCCCGCGGTCACGGTGATGGTATAATCTCCAGGCAGGTATGATCCGCAGATTGTTGCTGTACCAAATGATCCGCCAGAAAGTGTGGTAGAGAAAATCGCAACGCCAGAACTCAAAGACAGCGTCCAGGTACTTCCATTCCATCCATCGCCGAATGAGTCGAACATATTCAGGAGAACTGTTTCGCCATAACAACAGGCTTCGGGGATTGAATTGACCACAAAAGGGGAATAGTTGGATGCTGAGGGATCATTGCACCCTTCTCTAACCTGAATACACCGTATCGATTTTCCTTCTTGCATGTTTTGGTAATTGCTCACTCCGAGATTCACATTGCCGCCGCTCAACTGCATACCACCGCTTTGAGACCACCAGTAGCCGTTGCCAGAGAATGAACCATTATAAGAGCGGCGACCTCCGGGTAGACCAGTAAATCCAGTGCTGTTCGTACCATCCCAGCCTGGACTGTCTAGAACACTCGCTTTTAATGCAGTAGCAGACAATTCAGGACTCCCGTCACCAAGAAACTGCCCAGCTACAAGGTTGTCCACGTTCTCCTGGAGTCCGTAAATATCCCAAGGAGTTGGAAGCCGCCAGCCAACAGGGCAAATCTCCCTTAAGTCATTCGCCGCATAAGCATTGTACAGGTAGCCATACAATGCAGCATTGGCTTCATCCAAGTCTTTGGCACAATACCCTCCCACGGTCAAATTGGACCATTCCACAGGGTCTTCGGAGAGGAGAATTGGCTCTCCATTCTGATACTCGGTCGCCCTGAGGTTCTCTGCAAACCAACACTGGTCTCCAACGGCAACGGTTTCGTAATCATATCCTTGGTAGCTCACGATCAATGAGTCAGCGCAACCAACCAACGCCTCCCCACAGCTACCATCATCCACATTGGCTGCAGGATCGTAAACCACAAAATTCGGATTGGTACAACCTGGAATGCTAGGAGTTAAGCACCCGCCATCATTCACGGTCGCCAGAGGATTGAATTCTAGGAAATTGACATCGGTACACCCAAATACCGGATCATTCTGGATGCACCGAATCGACTTGCCTCGATTCCGACTAGCCGCCAACAAACTCAGCGACTCATTGTCGTGCAACATCTTGGCTGACAGACCTCCATTGTTAGGGGCCCCATCCACTGTCCAAAGGTGGGCTTCCGTGCCCAGTCCAACGAATCCTGCACTCGCGTATCCCCGCTCGCCGCCTGGAATGGCCGTAAACCCTGTCAAATTCGTCGCTCCTACGTTGGGCGCTTCCCAGTGGACATTGCCAGATTCTTTGAGCCACCCTCCTGCCACAGCAATTCCACCGAGCGAGTCGGCCAAACTCGTCCAATCAGACTGTCCGGGAATCCGCCATCCCTCTGGACACAGCTGTCGCTCATCGGTCGTTGCGTACCAATTGTACAAGTGGCCATAAATGAGAGCCAACGAATCAGAATCACTGTATCGACAGTACGCCCCGCTCGATGTCGAACCCCAGACATCATTGCCAACAAGCAATGGAATCTCATCCCCATTGCGGTACTCAACCACCCGCAAATTCTCCTGAAACCAACAATGACCGGCAACAGAAACGAGGCCGTATTCATGGCCACCGTAATTCAATGAAGTCTGGTTCTGACAAAACTGGGTCAGCATATCATAGAGACCGTCACCATCTGTATCCGCGGCATAATCCTGACAAACACCCAATGAATCGGGCACATTGCCTGCGCAATCGCAATCGCCCTCTGGAATGTCCGAGCACCCGCACTCATAAATAGGCCCAGGGCCATTGCAAATGCCACATGAATCGTAGTCTCCAAAGCAGTCATCTACATCATCGCAGATGCCGTCACCGTCACTGTCCGGAACAGCGACACAAGGGTCCACACTGTCGCAAATGCCATCCTGGTCTTCATCCGGTGAACCCTCACAATCACACGCATCAGGCGCAATGCCCGTGCAACCACAATCGTAGATAGCACCAGGACCGTTGCAAATGCCGCACGCATCGACCACGCCGATGCAATCGTCATTGCCGTCATCGTCACAAATGCCGTCCCCGTCGACGTCCTCCAGACAGGTGCCACCACAGACGTTGAGCGCATCCAGCTGGTTGCCGTCACAATCGCAATCACCGGGCGGCAAGGGTCCACAACCACATTCCTGAATGGCTCCCGGGCCTCCGCAAATCCCGCAAGCATCCTCGTAAATGCAGGCTGATGGATCCAAGACCGTCGATTCCAACTCGTAATTGCATGCCGTCTGGTCGGTACAGCCAAGGCGTTGGGCGCGCCAAGTCGGGGTGCTTCCTTCGAGCAACAAGGCATCGCCAGGCTCACCGGTGGGCACCAAACTCCATTGTGTCCCGTCCCAGTACAACATCTCACCGGGGGTGGTGCCGGGCATCATGGGAATGGTGACAGTGTCCGTGACACTGCTGTTGGCCGCCGCCTCTTCGAGGATGGCGATGTATTCCGTCAAGGTCTGCCCGTCCACCATCACCTCTGCCGGGGTGAACGTATTGCCGAAAAGCGGAAGGAACTCAAGCAAATCAGGAGCACCGATCGCACTGTCCGCATTGGCGTCCGGGTTGTAGGGCAAACTGTAAGTACTCTGGGCGCTTGATTGAAGAACACAACACAGCCATAACGCCGTGAAAAAAAAGCATCGGTGAAACATATTGGTCTGGTTAGGAATAAAAAAAGTACGACAACTCTTTACATCGAGACAAATTCAAGTAGACCACGACCATTTTCCGTTGCTGAGCCACCCCGAAGCATCATAATTTGGCGGTATGAGTCGTGAGACCACTACATCGCACAGCACGAGCGACATGACTCCTCGAAGGTGGCGCGCAGCGAAAGCCACGCTCTTGACCCTGAGGTGCGCCAACTGGGCCTTGCAGAGGCAGGCTGGTGATCAAGAGGACATCGTAGCGCAAGCTGTGCATGACAAATGGTTGCCAGGCTTACAGGCCATCACCGGTCCCTGGACCACCACGGGTGATGCCGCCGCACTCCAACGGCTTCAACAAGGCGGTGCTTTGGTCATCGCGAACCACCAATCCATGATGGACATCCCGCTGCTGATGTCGGCTTGTGGGCCTGTACCGAGGTTCACAGCCAAGGCTTCCATCCAACGGTGGCCATTTCTGGGGGCTTTCCTGACGGCCATCGGCACGTGTTTCATAGACCGGCATGCTCCTCGCAAGGCCCAAGCCGCCATGAAAGCTTGGGGCCACAAGGCCGCCCAGCATCCACGCGCTCTTATCGCAGGCTTTCCTGAGGGGTCCCGGTCTCAAGATGGACAGGTACAAGCATTCAAATCAGGCCTCTTTCGAGTAGCCGCAGCTTCTGGCCTGCCCATCGTCGTGGTGCGCATTACGCCTGAAACCTGTACAGTCGAAGCCAAAGGCGTCATAGCCCCCAATGCAGATGCCAACACCCTGCGTGAACTGGCGTTACAGGCAATGCTGTCCACCGGCACCACAACTTGAACGTCCCTCCCTAATTTGGGACCATGCAGCGACGGAAATTTCTGAGGGGCGGACTCCTCGGCTTGGGCGGACTCATGGCCTCCCGCGGACTCAAGGGGCAAACACCCGACGAAGACTTCAACGCCTTCCTCAGCGAGCGCGTAGCCCAATCGGGGCTCCAAGGCTCCGTCTTTGACCTCCAGACCGAGGCCCTGCCCAAGGTGCGCGTGGCCCTCATCGGGCTCGGCAACCGCGGTTCGAGCCTCATCGATATGCTCGAATGGCTGATCGGCGAAGGCCACGCCGAGATCACCGCCATCAGCGACATCAACCCCAAGAAAATCGAGCAGGCCCAGGCCCGCATCGGCCAGTTCCAAAAGACCGCGCCCCAGGTCTTCACCGGCGATGACAACGCGTGGAAGGCCGCCTGCCACACCGATCACGCCGACCTGGCCCTCATCTGCACGCCGTGGGAATGGCACACGCCCATGGCCTGCCACGCCATGCGGCAAGGCCTTCACGCCGCCAGCGAGGTCCCCATCGCCACGACCTACCAAGAAGCCATTGACCTCGTGCAAGTCGCCGAGGAAACGCAGCGGCACTGCATCATGCTGGAGAACTGCTGCTACAACGGCGAGGAGCTGTGGATCATGCAGATGATCAAGGAAGGCGTCTTCGGCACCCTGACCCACGCCGAGTGCGCGTACCTCCACGACCTGCGCGTGATGATGCTCGACCCGACCTACTACGAGGACCGCTGGCGGCTAAAGCACCACCTGCACCGCAACGGCAACCTCTACACCACCCACGGCCTGGGCCCAGTTTCGATGTACTTCGACATCCTGCGCGGCGACACCCTGAGCCACCTGGTGAGCATGAGTTCCAAAGAGGCTTCACTGAGCGAAGCCCTGGCCAGCGCTGACGAAGCCGACCTGCAGGAGATGTCTAAGCGCGTCAAGTGCGGCGACGTGAACACCACCTTGATCGGCACCGCCAGCGGCAAAAGCATCATGCTGCAATTCGACACCCACAGTGGCCGTCCTTACAGCCGCCTCGACAAGGTCGTCGGCTCCAAGGCCACCCACTACGGCTACCCTTCGCGCCTCTACGTGGACCACGGACCCTCGTGGGGCCACAGCTGGCTCGACGAAGCAGAGACCGCCGAAATGCGCGACCGCTACGCCCACCCGCTGTGGACCAAACTCCAGGCGCTCGCCGCCGACCACAAGCAAGGCCACGGCGGCATGGATTTCGTGATGATGTTCCGTTTGATCCGCTGCCTCAACCAGGGCCTCCCGCTCGACCTCAACGTCTACGACGGCGCCCTGTGTAGCCTCGTCGGCATCCTCGGCGAGGAGTCTGTCTCGCGCGGCTCCTTCCGCGTCAACATCCCCGACCTCACCGGCGGAAAATGGCGCAACGCCGTGCCCCACCCTGTGCACCGCGACATCGCATAATCAAAGGGAGCGGGCCCATTCGAAGCCTTCGCGGATGGCGCGCTCGGCGTCGATGCCATAGGCTTCCTTGGCGCCGCCAATCACCGTGACGGGGATGCCGGTGGCCTCGAGGGCCTTGACCGGCTCGTTGTTGGAGAGTTGGCCCGAGCAGAAGACCACTGTGTCGAGCTCGAGGAATTGCTCCTGTGCGCCCACTTCGATGCGGAGCCCCGTGGGCTCGATGGCCTTGTAGGTCACGCCCGGGATGGCCTGGACACCGCGGAAGCGGAGCGTGAGGCGGTGGATCCAGCCTGTGGTCTTGCCGAGGCCCTTGCCGGGCTTGCCCTCCTTGCGCTGCAGCAGATAAAGGGTGCGGCCGTTGTCCGGGCGCTGCGGTTCAATGAGACCGCCGTCGTGCTCGAGGGTGCCGTCGATGCCCCAACTCTTGCGGAAGCCGTCGACCGTCTCTTCGCCGTGCGGATGCGACAGGAAGTCAGCCACGTCAAATCCGATGCCGCCGGCACCGATGAGGGCCACGCGCTCACCCACCTCCACTTCGCCGCGCAAAACTTTGTCGTAAGGCACCGCAATCGGCAGGTCGTTGCCGGGGATGCCGGGCACACGGGGCCGAATGCCAGCGCACCACGCCACGGCTTTAAACGGGACGCCCTTGTCTTGGGCCGCACCCACATCGGTAGGCTCAAAACGGGTGCCGAGGTGAATGCGGACACCGTGGCGGTCGAGCTCGTGCTGGTAGTAGCGCAGGGTCTCGGCAAACTCTTCTTTGCCCGGGATCTGATGGGCCAGCAGAAATTGGCCGCCAAGTTTTTCTTGGGCCTCGTAGAGGTCGACGGAGGCGCCGCGCTTGGCGAGTTCGAGGGCGGTGGACATGCCCGCAGGGCCTCCGCCCACAACGGCATAGCGGCCTTCAAGACCTTGCGGAGCCGCCTTGGTGAATTCGGTTTCGCGGCCGGCGCGCGGGTTGACCACGCATCCCGCTACCTGCCCCTTGAAGGTACGGTCCAGGCACGCTTGGTTGCATGCGATGCAGGTGTTGATCTCTGCTTCGCGGCCCTCCACCGCTTTGGCGATGATGTCGCCGTCGGCGAGCCAAGGGCGCGCCATAGAAACGAGGTCGGCACAGCCGTCGGCCAGCACCTGTTCGGCCACCTCCGGCATGTTGATGCGGTTGGTGGTCACCAGCGGCACGCCGACTTGGCCCATAAGCTTCTTGGTCACCCAGGCGAATCCGGCGCGGGGCACCATGGCGGCGATCGTGGGGATGCGCGCCTCGTGCCAACCGATGCCCGTGTTGATGATGTCGGCACCAGCGGCCTCGATGACCTGCGCCTGTTCGACCACCTCGCCCCAGCCAT
Source organism: Flavobacteriales bacterium (assembly GCA_022428205.1). Lineage (GTDB taxonomy): Bacteria > Bacteroidota > Bacteroidia > Flavobacteriales_D > Sanyastnellaceae > UBA8752. The sequence continues at coordinate 65,811 of JAKMCW010000086.1, read as the reverse complement.
TTCCCTCCTCCACGAGGTCGAGCATGCTCAATCGGTACATGATGGCGAATTCTGGGCCACAGGCCTGTCGAATGCGCGAGACAATCTCCTCCGGGAAGCGCACGCGGTTGGCGAAATCGCCGCCCCAAGTATCCGTCCTGTGGTTGGTGCGCCGCACCAGGAATTGGTTGATCAGGTAGCCTTCGGAGCCCATGATCTCGACGCCATCGTAACCGGCTTCACGGGCCAACATGGCGCAGCGCACGTAGGCGCGGATGGTCCGTTCCACGCCCCTTCCACTGAGCGCCCACGGACTGAACTTGCTGATGGGCGCCTTGCCCTTGGAGGGCGCGACGCAGAATGGGTGGTAGCTGTAGCGCCCGCCGTGTAGGATTTGCAGGGCGATACGGCCGCCGGAAGCGTGGACCGCTCCGGTCACCTCGCGGTGCTTGGCGGCTTGACTGGATCGCATGAGGGCCGCGCCATGCGGGGCAAGCTTACCTGCGCGGTTGGGGCTGATGCCGCCTGTGACGATGAGCCCAGCGCCACCCTCGGCCCGCTCTGCATAGAACTTGGCCAGCTTGGTAAAGCCGCCCGGCTCTTCCTCGAGCCCCATGTGCATGGACCCCATTATGGAGCGGTTGGGCATGGTCATACCTGCCACCTCTAGCGGCTGCAACAAATGGGGATACTTCGGATGTCGAGGCGCAGTTCCGGTCATGCCCCCAAGTTCGGACAACGGGAATTAACCACTAGGCAGGCTACAGCAGCCCAGAATCAGGACGTGCCCTCAATCAGAACCTGCACAGGTTTGACCAAACATGGACAAGACTTCGAGAATGTCATCTACTCCCACTACCCCACTGCTGTTGACATCTTCGGGGCATGACGCCGTGGCCACGACGCACTGCTGAGCGTCGACTGACCAAACCGTTCCTTCTCCGCACAAAGCAGAGAAGTAGGTACAAGACCCGTCGTCAATGGAAGCAGCAGCGTTATAGTTGTCTGCCGTTGAATTGGTGCACCCTTCTATTTCTGAGTCAAAGGCATTCCAGTCGACTTCCATCACCAGCGAGAACAAACCATTGAGCCATTGCCACTCAAATTCAGCCGGCGCATTGAAAGGAACTGCGACATTCAGTCCGTCCAACGCCACTCCATTCAAGGTCAACCCTGTCCAGTTGGGCGGTGATGAAAGCGAGAGCACCACAGAATCTCCGGGCAAAACATCTCCAAAGGAGACATCCAAGGCCTGTTGTCCCTCCACAAATTGATAGGCTTGATCTGCCATCAAATCATACCAAACTTCGCGCTCACCTGTCGGCCAAAACAACTCCAATGAGTCCGCTGTAGTGGCCTCTCCCATACCAAAGAATTGGGTGGTGCTGTGCTGCACAAAAAGGTCCTCGCCCGCCCTCAAGGTTCGCTGCTGGGCATGACCATCGGCGTGGAGAACGATCCGGGTTCCGATGGCCTCATTGTTTGAATGGCTGCCACACACCGACACGGTCAGCGCGTGGTGATCGGGAGCAGAAACTGCAGATTGATTCAACCACAGGCCGGCAAACTGACCGAGGCCAAGCCCAGCTACATCCGGCCTCAAATCACCGTTCAAATCACCCCGGACGATGTTGTACAGGACCATGTCTTCATCTTCCCAAGCGTCTTGTGCTGCAGTAAACTGCGCCGTGCCCCCTTGTGGAGCGCCCGCGTTCTGAAACAGGTAATTGTCATAGAACGGACCAGGACCAGGCGTCCCCGGCAGGACAAATTCACTCGTGGAGATCATTAAATCCTCCCAACCATCGAGGTCAAAGTCTACCCACATGGCTCCCCAAGACCAACGGTCTGTTGCCAGTCCTGATGCAGCGGACTGCTCCTCATATGTGCCTGCACCATTCTTGTCGAAATAGGCACCAGACACTTGATCAAATGGATAGTCGTCTTCAGTCGATTGGTTCGTGATGAAGAGTTCTTCCTCCCCATCACCATCTGGATCGCCCACCGTGACGGACATGGACGACATCAGCACATCAAGCCCCAGTGCACCGGCAGACTCCGTAAAAGTGCCATCGCCATTGTTCAAGTAGGCCATATTGGCCGCAGCACAATCGTACTCAATGCCCGCGTCATTGATGACATAGACGTCCTGGAGGCCGTCGCCATTCAAATCCACCCAGACACCCTGAAAAGATGACTGAACCCCATCAGCGATACCCGCATCGACCGAGATGTCCAAAAACGAACTGCCAGAATGCTCCAACATCACATTTTCTGTGGCCCACAAGTCAGAGCATGGGAGCGCGTAGATGGTGAGCATGAGATCGAGGTCCCTGTCTCCATTCATGTCGTGAAATGCCATGCCCGTGCACGAGCGGTTTTCAAGGACATCGAACCCCCATTCGGCAGTCCTGTCGACATAGACTCCACCTTCGTTCATCCAAACCTGACTCTTCGAAAAAAGGCCGCCGCCAGTGAACATCGAAAACGGCATGGCCGCACTGTGCAAGAAGTCCCGATCGCCGTCATTGTCGATGTCGAGCCACATCAAAGAGATGGGCCTTCCTGTCCCACTGGATATACCCAAGTCAATGGATGTCAATCCAGTAGGACCACCCGCGTAGAAATTGAGTTCACCCGACGCATTGGCCAATGTCAAGTCATCCCAACCGTCTTGGTTGAAATCCACGAAGCTCATTCCTTGCCCGAGAAAGTTGGTGTAGGACCCGATCATCGGGTCGGGATCGACCTCCGTGAATTGAGCCGGCACATCCAATGCCACGCACCACATAATGACCGCGATCAGAATCCAACGGGGTCGACGGTCATGGCGAAGCATGACAGAAAGATACAAATTATGGAAGCGAGCTATGGGTCAATCAAACTCCGGAAAACGGTCCACAAACTCGTTTCTACGCCCTCGTGAAGGCAGGATTTGGTAGATAAACCTATCGTTGCCCTCTTTGATGCGGCGCTTGTCATCCTTGAGCGCAGTAATGGCGTCGATGAACAGTTGGTCCTTGGACGTGATGTTCATGACGCCGTTTCGGTATTCGAAATAGTACCAATTCTCGCCGTCGAGGTGCAGATAGATGCGCAGAATTCCATTGGTCCCGGCCAAGCTCCATTCGATGCGCCCTTGAATCCTCCGGAACACCGGCACCTTGTCCATCGAAATGATACCAATCCCGTTTTCTCCGCTCACAAACGCATCTTCACTGGGGTCCCAGGTCAAGTCTAAGCCAGTGAACAAAAAGCGGTGCTGAATGCTCGCAGGGGTCTTCTTGAAAGCCCCCATGAGGGTCATTTCTCCGAGCACCTCATCGGCGCCCTCAAGCCCCAACCATTCTCGCGTGGCCGCCTCAAAGGTGGTCTCTGTAACATCCAACGGCACAGCCGTAGGCCACACTTGCAGACGCTCAGCCAAGGACTTCCAGACTGCGTCGTCAAATGGAAAATCCATGCCCACCGTGATGGAAGACTCGATGCCCGTTCCGGTCGGGAAAGCTTTGACCGTTCCCGCCGAGCGCTGGGTCACCATGCCAAAGTCAACAGGCAATTGAACGGGACCACTGCCCGTGACGGCGCATTCTCCTGCCTTCAATTCAATCAAGGTACCGGGCAAGTTGGGCTGCAGCATCTTTTCTGGGCGGCCTGCCTGGTATAGGCCGTTGCGCCTGTCGTATCGCAACTCTCCAGTGGCGGCCAAAATCCTGAATTCGTCATGCCCCCTGATCTCATCCACAAACGCGCCGTACGGCCCGCCGCCTGGCTCGTCGACATCCCTCAAGTAAGCCCCGATGCCGAGGTGAGCCATCATCGGCGTCTTCAGGGTAGTGTCGATTGGAATGCGCACATCCTTTGGGTCGATCACAGCGCTGAACAGGAGCTGTTCCTTGGCGGTCTCCGGACATGCCGCTTCGAGTGTGACCGCACCGTCAAATTCCAAGTGCTGCCGCGCTGCGGCAAGCCGAACCTCTCCTGAAAAACCAAAGAAGGGACTCAGGCCAAAGCCGTCCTGGACTGGAATGGTCCCCATGCCAACGGTTTCCCCACTGGTGTCTACTTCCACCGTTTCCCATTCGATGAGCTGCTCCAGGCCGTTCTCATCCTTGTAAAACATGCTCGCCCGTGCTTCGTAATCAAAGCGGCCCAGGATGTTCACATCGGCATCAAACAAGCGGTGGTGGCGGGACACGACATTGGCGACAATAACCGCACGGGTCAGCTGATCCATCTGCGCCCGGCGCCGCACCACCACCCTGCCGCTATCCGGTTCGACAAAGGCATCAGCGGTCCGGATGAACTTGACATCTTCACACCGCAGAATGGCCTCACTCACGTCGTACACTGCCGTAGGCGAGAGGAAATTCAAGCTGTCCTGATCATTCCTTGTGGAGTAAAAATTCGAACTGGACGAGGCTTCATCGGAATCAATGACAAAGTCATCCAGGGGCTCGCGGCTCGACGTCATCTCCATCTCGTCTTTGTCCATGTACCACTTGAACTCATCCATGTAGCACATGTATTGGTTGGCCGGAAGCTCAATCTTGGTCTCTCCGTCGTTGGATGCGAACTCACCGACCCGTGCATCGAAATCGATGTCACAGTGCACATTGTCTGTCTTGAAGGCCAATGCCCCCTCCACCTTTTGGTCCAACTGAAACTCCGCCGTATCGGCCAGGATGTGACGCCGCTTGAACCGGAACATCCGCGAACCCAGCATGGCACCACTGAAGCGCATCTCCCCATCACCGGTCATGCCTTCAGCTCCGAGCACAATGCCGCCCTCCAATTCCGCCTCACCTTCAAAGAGGCGCAACGGAATGTCTTGCGTCCGGGCCGAAATCCGTTCAGACCGAGGCTCAAACAAGACGTCGACCCCCTCACCTTGTGTTTCCGGGACAGGTGGTGGGCCGGCGGACTCACTGTTGGTAAAGACTTGGGCCAAGCCTTTGGTGCTGTCCGGCAAGAGGACAAACCGGTCGCTCTCCGCATGTGCCGTGCGGAAGTCCAATCGGCCACCGCCCTGCAATCCGCCACCGTCCAAAGTCAGGTTCTGGTCAAATGTGCCCGCTCCCCCATAGACCTGGTAGCCTCCGCTGGGCGTAGTGGTCGTAAATCCGAGGTGCAAATCATCCATGACGCGCAAGTCCTCCTGCAATGGTGGTAGCAAGTCTCCGGATTCGAGCGTCCCTGCAAACACCAATTCTTGGCGGCCCAGGGCATCCAGACTGTCCAACGTGAAGGGCTCTACAACAAACCGGAAACGGTCCTTTTCGTACGCTCCGTTCTCAATCTGCGCGTCATTCCAGTAAACATAGCTGGGCTCGTCCGTGACCAGCACAGGGTATTGCGGATAGGCTTCGCTCAAACGACCAGAACGGTTGATGGGAACGTCCACCCGCAATACCCCCTTGACATACTCGAGTCGGTTCTTCACCCGCTTGCGCTTCGGACGCCCACGGGCGTCTTTCTCTTCTTCGTTGACGCGGAGTTTACAAGACTCTACAGCATTGAGTTCGATTGAAAACGATGCGTAATCAAAGGCATAGTCCGAACCATCGAACTGGAGGTTGCCCGCGCGCACGCCACCTCCAAAGGTGAAGTCCCGGTCTTCCCCAATCACCACTTTTCCATTGCGGGGCTCGATCAAAACGCCACGGTCACGGGACACATCCACCCGTGCCACACCATTGAGGGTCAGCTGCCGATTGAGCAGGCTGATGGCACCATGCCCATTTCCAGAGGCCTCAGAGCGAAAAAAGAGCACGTCATAGTCGCGGCGACCGGCAGCATTGGCCAAATCAGCAAACAGCTTGTCTGTCGCGGTCGCCATGCGGGCCTCCAGGTCCATCTCGAGATACCCCTCGTGGGCCATCCGGATCATCATGGCCCTCGTTTTGGGTTCGCTCAACCGAATGCTCATCCCCAATTCCGTGCTCGAAAAGGTGGAGTCACCTGTTGCCTTGACATGGTTCCGGACCCGTACCAAGGGGTGGACCGGGTCAATGCCCTGCATGTCCCGAAATACGCTCTTGTTGAAGAAGCCCATGCTGGTCAGCACCGCTGTCGATTGCACAGAGCCTGGTGGGCCTTCCAGACGTATGCGTGTGTCTTCCATGCCCCATGACAGGACATTGCAATCGATGAACAGCTTGTGGTAAGAATCTGAAAAAGGACGGGGTCCCAAACCTTCATCGGTGCGAATGAGAAACAACCGCGCTGCATCGAGGTTGAAGCGCACATTGAGCTCGGGGTGATACAAACTGTCCCCTTCCAAATGCAACACCGCCTCGACACCTTGGCCACTGAATTGGTCTGCACGCAAAATGAACAGCGAAGACCGGCATTCGACCATGACCGTATCTCCCCGGCGAAAGCGCAGTGTAGCCGGGGTCTCTTCGTTGCCCTTTCCCTGCAATTCAGCTCCACGCACCGTCAAACCGCCCTCAAAATCCACGCCAGGCACGAGGTTCGGCATAGACAACCTGTTCACGTAGGTATCGAAACGGGGGTAGCGAGCGGCGTCCGTAGCCGCCCCTGACTCCTCATCGCGTTTCCGAACCCGGGCCTTGTCCGTCAGCTGACCAAGCAAAGGATCAGGGAAGAGCTCAGTTGTAAACCGGGCAGAATCCACCGTCAAGGAGGCCGTCTTCAGCCGCACAGAATACGCATCGAAGTCCGCGTAATTTTTGGTGGGGTCCCAACCCGACCTGCCCCAGTCTACCCGGCCGCTTCTTCCATCGAATCGCTCTTTGGAGAAGTCATAAACACCGCCGGTCTGCTGCACCAAGAGGGTGTCTCCCTTGGCCAAGGCCAACAAATTGCCTGATGGGCCAAAAACAAATTGCGGCTCGCCCTGATCCGTGATGGAAATGGCCATCGGTCCTTCAAAAGACCACCTGACCGACTTGGTCTCGTAGAAAACGCCCTTCAACAACAGATCCTTGCCCAAAGCCAAGACCGGGCCGAAGTCGCGGGCTGTCCGCCGCCGCTCCATGGACCGGCTCACCGCCTCGTCCCATGCCGCAAAAGGGAGGCGCAGCGAGTCGCCGGAAAGGGCGGCTTGAACACTGCGGGCATAACCGAATTGTTCGGGAAACGCCCCAAGGTTGGCCTCATCGATCTGGGCAAGGCGTTCCACAAACACCCCCGTGATGGCCGTATCTGCCAACGGGTCGAGCAAGAGCGGCTTTAGTTCCTTTTCCAGAAAACGCTCAGCGTCTTTGTCGTACACCGCGACAGCCTTGGATAAGGCCGACAACGTGCGCTCCATTTCGACGGCGCCCTCGCTTTGGGCCATGACACCTAAAGGAAGTGCCCAAGCACCCAGCAATGCCAACCACGCGGTGTTCCGACAAACAGAGAGCCAGCCGCGTTGTGGCGAAGGAATTGTAAACCTGTCCATTCTCTTGGTCCCGAAAAGTAACGTCAGGAAGCCGCCCGCGGTATCTTGCCGACCAGGATGTTCCAACTGTTGCGCACAATCCAATCCAAACCCCAGCTCGTCCCACGCTGGGTGATCTTTACCATCGACCTGTCGCTGGGCCTGGTTGCATTGGGGTTGGCTTTTGCCATCCGGTTCGAATTCGCTCCGCCTGCTCATGAACTGGAGGCGGCCCGGCGCTTCATCCCCGCATACATCCTAATTCGGGCCTTCGCGATGCTGGTCTTCCGGACCTATGCGGGCATCATCCGTTTCAGCGGTTCTCGGGATGCCCGGCGGGTTCTCCTCGCATTGAGCATGGGCAGCGTGCTGTTTTTGGGCCAAAACCTGGCCGCCGCCTCTATGGACATGACCTACCCTGTTCCGCTGAGTGTCGTGGCGATTGAACTGCTGGCTTCTGCAGTATTCCTTATTGGATTTCGGGTTACCGTCCGCTCCATTTACGAGCGCTTCCAGTCGGCGCGGCCGACACCTGTGGTCATCTTTGGAGCCGGCGAAGCGGGCATCATCACCAAGCAAGCCGTGGAGCGGCCCAGTCCCGACCCCCTCAAAGTGGTGGCCTTTCTCGATGACGACAGCGGGAAGCAGGGCAAGCGCATCGATGGCGTTCCCATCCTTCCAGCGGACCGGGCCACACAAGTGTTGGGTGACTACAATGCCAAGCGCTTGATCGTGTCCATCCAAAGGCTGGACCCTGTGCGCAAGGCGCAGGTCATCGATGCCGCATTGGACGCAGGGCTCCGCGTCATGGATGTCCCGCCAGCACAGCGTTGGATTCAAGGAGAATTGAGTGCCGGGCAGCTGCGGGACACCCGCATCGAAGACCTGTTGGGTCGGCCCGTCATCGAACTCGACGCTTCCGCCATCAAGCGCCAAGTGGGTGGTGCCCGCATCCTTGTCACAGGCGGTGCCGGATCCATCGGTTCTGAATTGGTGATGCAGGCCATCGAGCGCGGTGCCGCTGAAGTGCTCGCCATCGACATGGCTGAGACGCCACTTCACGACCTGGGCCTGATGGGCCGCACCCGACTTGGCTCCCTGGCCAGCCGGCTTCAAACGCGCATAGCGGATGTGCGCGATGCCCGCTCCATGCAGACACTGCTTGCCGATTTCAAACCCGATGTCATCTACCACGCCGCTGCGTACAAACATGTGCCGGTGATGGAAGTCCAGCCTCAAGCCGCTTGGCACACCAACGTCATCGGTACCGCCAACGTCATCAACGCAGCCCAACAGGCTGGCACGGGCACCTTTGTGCTCGTCAGCACGGACAAGGCTGTCAACCCTTCCAGCGTCATGGGCGCCTCCAAACGGATGGCCGAGCTCGTGGTGCGCAGCATCGGTGAAGGGGCCAACATGAAGTGTGTCATCACCCGGTTCGGCAACGTCCTTGACAGCAACGGCAGTGTCATCCCCCTCTTCAGGAAGCAAATCGAAGCGGGTGGCCCAGTGACCTTGACCCATCCCGAGGTCACCCGTTACTTCATGACCATCCCCGAGGCAGTGCAACTCGTTATGGAAGCTGCAGCCACCAGTGAGGGGGACGACATCTTCGTGTTTGACATGGGCGAAAGGGTGAAGATCGCCGACCTCGCCCGGCGCATGATCCGCTTGGCCGGACTCGTAGAAGACCAAGACATCGACATCGATATCGTCGGACTTCGCACAGGAGAAAAACTGCATGAAGAGCTGATGAGCGGCCAGGAAAACCTCCTCCCCACTCACCACCCCAAAATCCTCAGGGCAGGCCGCGCCGATGTCGACCGCGACGCCATTAGAAATGCACTGGCAGCTTCTCAGGAGGCGCAAGAAATCGGCACATGGACCGACGCCGATGCGCGCGCCACTTTCGCCCGACATTTGCCCGAATACCATCCTTCGGAACAGGAAATCGACGCCACATGACCCCAGACCACGATCAAGCTTCTCGGCTGTTGGAGGACATCCGCAGCTATTTCGGTTATGCAGAAGACCAATTGGAGTTCGTTTGGAGCGATACCGATGGGATCCAAGAAGTGGCATTGTTTACCTACAATCCGCGCCACACGCACCGGTTCCTCTTTCACCGTGCCTCAGGATCCACCAAGGAGCAAGCCCTGCAAACCTTGTTGGAATACACCCAACACCACAAGGATCGCGAACTGAGCTACACCATCCAATGGAGGGTGTCCGGCGAGACCGAACTGCACACGAGCTACTTCAGCGCAGGCAACATTTTACTCGCACTGGACAAATTTTTCGCGGGCCGTGACCCCCACACAGTGCAGGTTTACAGCGTCACCCTCAACCCCGTGAGCTGACGGTGCGGGACGCCTTCCCCACACTCCAATCTGATGGCACCGGGCTTTACAAAGCCAAGGGCAGCAAGTTTTATGGCTATGCTTTTGCGTTGCCTTTTGCTGACGAGGCTGCTGCAGAAGCTGCAGTGGTTCAGCACCTCGAAGCGGTGAAAGCCGACCACCATGCCGCCAGGCACGTGTGCTTTGCATGGCAATTCGGCCCCGAGCGGTTTCGCGCAGCCGATGACGGAGAACCTGCGGGCAGCGCAGGAGCCCCCATACATGGTGTATTGCGTTCCCACGATTTGCATTGGACCTTGATCGCAGTGGTCCGCTATTTCGGCGGCGTCAAGCTTGGCGTTGGCGGCCTAATCGAAGCCTACAGATCCGCGGGCCAGGAAGCCGTCGCAGATGCCGGAATCACAACGTCTTTGCTCATGGCGCCCCTCACCCTATTGTATGCGCCGGACCTCACACGTCACGTCATGCAGGCCATCCAAAAAGAAGGCGCCCGCATTGTTGCAGAACGATATGCCGATGGCTGCCTCCTCGACATCGAGGTCAGGGCCGGCAGCGTCAACACCCTCACCGCTGAACTAGCACGGATTCACGGTGTTATCGTGAAGGACCCACAAGACAAAACCCCGAAATGACACGACTTTTTACGCTCGTTATTGGTTGCTGTTTTATCGCATCAACTGCCACCGCGCAATTGACCTTTGAATTCAACGGCTCGGAGCGGACCTATTACATGGAAGCCCCCGGCCCCATTCCTGAAGGTGCGCCATTGGTTTTTGTGCTGCACGGATACACAAGCAGTGCCGCGCTCATCAGGGCGTACAGCGGCTGGAGTGGTCTGGCAGCGTCAGAAGGGTTTGTCGCCGTGTTCCCACAAGGAACCGAGGACCAATTCGGTATTACACATTGGAATGCCAACCTCGGCAACAGCACAACCAATGACCACGGATTCCTCGTGGCCTTGGCCCAGCACCTTCAAGAAACCTACAATTTGAGCGCCGAGTGCACCTATTCCTGCGGCATGTCCAATGGCGGCAAGATGAGCTACTCTCTGGCCTGCGAACACCCTGACGTCTTCAAGGCCATTGGCTCGGTCACGGGGGCCATGACCGCAGTAGACTTCGGTTGCATTCCCGATGAAATTGTGCCCATCGTGCACCTGCACGGAACGGAAGACGAAACGGTTCCCTACGATAGCGGTGTGGGTGGAAATTGGGGCTCTGCCAGTGTCGAGGAGATCATCGCCCATTGGACAGGACTTATGGGCACGACCACCCTCGAAGAAACAACCTTACCCAACCTCGAAGCGATAGACGCAACTTCGGTGGATTTCTTGCGCTTTGCAGGAAGTCCTGGAGGCCAAGAGTTTCACCACTACCGGGTCAATGGTGGGGGCCACGATTGGTTCGGAGTGTGGGGCAGTCAAGACGTAGAGTCCACAGAGGTCATGTGGGATTTCTTTTCGGCACAATGCGCCGGAGAATTCACAAGCATCACCGAAGCAACGCCTCCTGCTTCGTGGCTGCACCTTCAAGGGCGCACCGTGCATACAGAACGGGCGTGTACCCTCACTTTGCTGGACGCCATGGGCCGACAAGTGCGACAGAAGTCACTTTCCAATGGAGCATTGTGGGCCCTGCCCCAAGTCGGGTTTCTCCTCATCCATGCGACAGACTCATCGGGCGAAACCGCCTTCTTGAAAGTGCGCTGATGAGCTAAAAGACCACCTCCTGTAGTCAAATGGGCTTGCGCACCACTTGCAAGTACCGCTCTGAGCCCAAAGCACAACGGTCAAACCGCGCTTGACCAAACAACGACTGCAGATCGAGCTCCTCTACCTCGAAACCCACCGAGCGATATCGGTCAGCATAGTCCATGCCGTAAAGGCGGACATGGTCCCGCTGCCAATACAGGCGCTCACGTTCGGCGGGGTCCGTCACGTTCGGATCTTCCTGTGTTTCGGCATTGTCGCGGTCCAAGGGCACCTGAAAAATGCCCCATCCTCCCGGCTTCATGACCCGGAAATACTCAGACATCACCTTGCGGTCATCGGCCACATGTTCCATGAGGTGGTTGCCCATGATGATGTCGAAGTGGTCGTCTTCATATGGGATTTCATGCACATCGAAGTGCACATCTGCCCAGGGAGAAACGAGGTCCGCTCTGACAATCTCCAGTCCTCGGGCGGAGTTGAATCGCTTCAAAAAACAGTATTCCGGGGCGAGGTGCAACATGCGGCGGCCGGGACCACCATTGAACATGTCGCTGTGCTCGGTCAGGTACATCCACACCGCCCGGTGACGCTCGAGGCTCAGGCTATTTGGCGCCAGCGCGTTGGGGCGACTCCGGTCCGCGCGGCCGTATGAGAGCAGCTTCCGGTATGTCTTTCCGTTGATCGGGTCCTCAAACTTGCTGCCCCAGTAAAAGGGCGAAACGAGCTGCAGGGCGATGTGGGCCACACGCTGCAAGAGGTGCCGGGGAATGAACCGGGTGACGAAAGAAATCAGAGCGCGCATGACTGGCGACAAAGATAGCAGTCAGTAGAGCGCTTATCGAATGACCACTTGGCGGATGGCCTCGCGACCGAGGTGCTCATTCATCAAGGCTTGGATGCGGGTTCGCGCCATGAGAAATTCCTCTTTCATCGGACCGGAGTCCAATTCGACCGTGAGGACCCCATCCCGCACCCGAAGAAAACGGGTCTTTCGCGACACGGCTTCCCCCATGACATCGCGCCATGCCGCTTCCGCATTGGCATCTTCGAGGCGCGCACCATGACCGCTCAAACGCAGCCATTCTGATATCGCATCTCCCAAGGATACAGCCTCGCCTTTTCGGTTTCCACGCGACCTTCCCAAGGCACGGTATGATCGTCCCCGACTCATGTGCCAGGTTCTTTCTCTGTTTCCATGGATTGGACACCCGAGTCGTCCACCCACCATGAGGCAAAGGGCACCCCTGCGGCCTTTAACAATTGGGGAATCCTCTCTTGATCGGTATCCGAGATGAACACCTGTCCGAAGCGGGCGCGGCCCAAAACGTTCATCAAAGCACCAGCGCGGTGGGCATCGATCTTGTCGAAGATGTCGTCCAACAGCAAAATGGGCCGGCGGCCTACCCGATGGGCCAAATGCTCGACTTGTGCGAGCCGCAGCGCAAGGAGAAAGGTCTTTTGCTGGCCTTGACTGCCAAAACGCTTCAGCGCGTGGTCGCCAATGCTGAAGTCCACGTCGTCCTTGTGCACCCCCGCAGTCGACCGTCTAAGTCGCCGGTCATCCGACTGGGCGGCTTGCAGCAATCCGGCAAACGTCCCCGCCTCCACCTTGGTGTGCAGGGAAAGTCCGACCGCTTCGCGGCCCTGACACAGGTCTGCATGTATGCGCTGAAATTCGGGCTCAAACTCAGCAACAAATACCGCACGCTGGGCTGCGATGGCTTCAGCGAGGGGCACCATCTGTTCGTCCCAAGGAACGAGCTGCGCAGCATCAAACGTGCGGTTCTCCGCGAAATAGCGCAAGAGGTTGTTGCGCTGCTGCACCAAATGGTGGTACTGGATGAGCCGGTCCAAATATGGACGGTCGTACTGACTGATGACCTGGTCCATCCATTTGCGTCGCACCTCACTGCCGTCGTGCAACAAGGCCGCATCGGCCGGCGCGATCATGACCACAGGATACCGGCCCACGTGGTCCGCCAGTTTCTGGTAGGCCTTGCCATTGCGCTTCAACACCTTCTTCTGGCCCTTGACCACTGCGCACACCAAGCGGTCCTCTTCGAATCGGTCGGCCTCTTCGAGGCCAAAAGTCCCCTCCACCATGAACGATGGCTGGCCGTGTCGGATGTTTTGCGAATCGATGGGGTTGAAGTACCCCTTGGCATTCCCCAAGTAGTGCACGGCATCCAAGACATTGGTTTTGCCGGTTCCGTTGTCCCCAAGGAGACAATTTACCTGCGCACACAAGTGCATCTCCACCTCTTGGTGATTTTTGAAATCGAGCAATTGCAGCCTGAGTAGGCGCATGCCGATTGGAGTTGTTTTGGACTCGGTCACTTTGGCTATTTTTGCCGTCTGCAAAAGTGGACCATCGGTCCGTGGATGCATGCAGGGTTTTCCACTGTGAATCCCAAAGCTTATCAAGAAACACCCAGGACACGACCTCCATGGCCGACAACAACTCCTCCGAAGCACCCCAAGATCTCTCGGGAAAGACGGAACAGTTCATCGAGAACAACAGCCGCAACCTTGTCATGGCCATTGGCGCCGTGGCCGTCCTCATCATCGGCGTCGTCGGATACGGCAAGTTCGTATCTGAGCCCGCCGAACTCGAAAGCAATCAAGACTCATGGCGCGCTGAGCAATACTTTATGATGGACAGTTTGGACCTCGCCCTGAATGGCGACGGCCTCTATCCTGGCCTCTATGATATCGTCGAGGACCACGATGGAACCAAAGCTGCAGCACGCGCTCAATACGAGATCGGCACCATTTTGCGCAGTCAAGGTGACTACACCGGCGCCATCGAGGCTTTCAACAGCGCCAACCTCAATGACGATGTGCTGACTGTTCTCGCCGCAATCAACATCGGTGACTGCGAAGTAGAGCTCGGCAACTATGAGGCCGCCGCAGGTGCCTTCAGCAAAGCAGCCAAGAGCAGCGAGCGTTCAATTGGAGAGGATTACCTGGCTCCGATTGCCCTTTACAAAGGCGCCCTCGTAGACCTCGAGCTCGGCAACAACAGCGCCGCCGCCAGCAAGTTGACCCGCATCGTGGAGGATTACCCTTCTTCCAACATGAAGGCAACGGCAGAAGGTTTGGCCGCGGCCATCGCTGGCTGACCCCACTCCTCCATGGCCACCCAAGGACACAATTTGTCCGCTTATGATGCGGAGGCCCTGAAAGGTTGCCGCGCCTTTAGAATTGGCGTTGCAGTCTCAGAGTGGAATTCAGAAATCACGCACGCCCTTCGTGATGGCGCCCTGGCGGTGCTGAAGGAAGCTGGTGTGCAAGACATTCTGATCGAAGCCGTTCCAGGCAGCTTTGAATTGCCTCTGGCGAGCCAATGGATGCTGCGCCACGCTTCGTGCGATGCAGTGATCGCCATCGGCAGTGTTATCCGCGGTGAAACCGCCCACTTCGATTTCGTGTGCCAATCGACGGCCCAAGGCACGTTGCGCGCTGGAATGGATGCCGATCGGCCCGTGATATTCTGCGTGCTAACCGACGACAACATCGCACAATCGCGGGCACGTGCCGGTGGTGAGCATGGAAATAAAGGCGTAGAGGCTGCCGTGGCTGCCCTCAAAATGGCCAAGTTGCGCCAGCGCCTCTCCACAGATGGAAACTGGGGCATCGGACTGTGACGGCACCCTGGCTCAAGCACCCCCTCTTCCTCCCCCTCTTCGCCGGACTCGTGTTGAGGTTGGCAGCGGCTTCCTTTGGGTCGGGCTTTTTGATGCACGACGACCATTTTCTCGTTGTCGAAGCTGCAGCGAGCTGGGCCGACGGGGAAGACTACAACAATTGGTTGCCCTGGAGTCAAAAGGGCACACCCGAGGCGCACCCCGTCAACTTCGCGTACGTCGGCTCTCAATATCTGCTGTTCGAAGTCTTTCAGGTAACCGGGCCCAGCGATCCGAGTGACCAAGCGCTCTTGTTGAGGATTTTCCATGCGGTCTACAGCCTCTTCATCATTCTGTTTGGCTACCTCATCGCGCGCCGTCTGTCGCCCGACCGGTCACGCCACGCCATCACCGTAGCCTGGATCTTAGCCGCCAGCGGTCTTTGGCCACTCCTTTCCGTCCACCAATTGGTCGAAATGGTGTGCATCCCGCCCTTGATGCTCGCTTTTTGGGCGCTGGTCCGCAGGAACACACTGCACTGGCGCGACGTTTTGATCGCCGGCATCGGCATCGGCATCGCCACAGGGCTCCGTTTCCAATGCGGCGTCATCGGGGTCGCCCTTGTTCCAGTGTTGCTCATGCAAAGACAATGGCAGGCACTGCTGGGCATTGGAATCACCGCATTGGCCACCTTTTCCCTAATGCAAGCGCCCGATTTGTACATCTGGGGAGCCCCTTTTGTGCAATTGCAAGCCTACATCGGCTACAATTCAACCCATGCCGGCCAATACCCTGCAGGTCCTTGGTACCAGTATCTGTTGACCATGCTCGGACTCATGCTGCCTCCGGTGAGCCTGATGTTGACATGGGGCGCGTTTCACCGGGGCCGGAGGGCCAAGGCCAATTGGTGGCGCATCGCCGTACCCGTTGCCGGGTTCCTGATCTTTCACAGCGTCTACGTCAACAAGCAAGAACGCTTCATCCTACCGGTCATACCCGCCTTAATTACAATAGGTTATGTCGGATGGCAGACCTGGATCGACCGCAGCGATTGGTGGCGGCGTCACCGCGGGTTGGAAAGGTGGCTGTGGCGCACATTTTGGGCACTTTCCTTGTTGCTGCTCACCGTAACCATACCGTATGCCGGAAAACACAGCCGGGTAAAAGCCATGGAGTTTCTGTACGCGCAACAGGCTGAAGTCTTTGCCATGGTGCAGGTTGACAGCGGATCCATGCCTCCCCAATTCTACAGTGGCACTTGGACTTCCTATCACATCGACAACCGCAGGGACCAGCAAGTCTCCCCCGTGGAGGTCACCCGCAAGTGGTGCTCCAATCCGCCGCAATACATCTTGTTTCAGGGCGACCGTCACCTCGGCGAGGCCGTCGCGGCCTACAAATCAGCGATGCCCGGCCTCAAGTACCTCACCACCATCCAGCCGAGCAGAATCGACCGTTGGATCCACGATTTGAACCCCATCAATTCTGTCGAACGCATCATGGTGTACGCGACTGAAGACGCCCTGCCCTGCCCCTGATTCTATGTCCCACTTCCGCCCCACTGCCCTTCAATTCCTCGCTGAACTCGCCGCGCACAATGACCGTGACTGGTTTGGCGAACACCGCAAAACCTATGAGCAGGAGGTCCGAGACCCGTTCAAGCTATTTGTCGGAGATCTCATAGCAGCATGCACAGAACGTGAAGCGGCCTTTGCCGATGTAGAACCCAAGCACTGCATCTTCCGGATCAACCGTGACACCCGTTTTTCCAAAGACAAGCAGCCCTACAAGACCCACCTCTCCGCAGGCATCGCCCCCGGCGGCAAGAAAAGCGGCGACCCGGGACTGTACGTGCACTTCGACGCGGAACGCTTGATGATTGGCGGTGGTGCTTACTGGGTGGAAAAGGACGACCTCTACGTTTTGCGCGAGCACATTGCTGCCCAGCCTGAGGATTTCAATGCCTTGGTCGCTGCACCTGCATTTCGCGAGGCATACGGTGAAATCCTCGGCGCCAAGAATGTCCGCATCCCCAAAGAGTTTAGGGCGGCCGCTGAGATCTGCCCGTATATCCTGAACAAGCAGTTCTTCTACATGGCAGAACTGCCGGCCACTCAAGTGCTCAAACCAAACTTTCTGGATGTGGTTATGCAGTATTTCGATGCAGCCGCCGAAGTGCGCCAATTCCTCAGAGCAGGTTTGCAGGCGGGTTGATGGCTAACTTGGCCGCCGCCATGAAAGCATCCATTTACCACCACATCCTGTTCCTTGTCATCGTCTTTGTCCCCTGCACCGGTTGGGCACAATATCCCGGCTGGCAACAGGCCATAGACTATACCATGGACATCACTGTTGATGCACCGCAGCATCAATACTCGGGCTCAATGGATGTGACATACGTCAACAACAGTCCGGACGTCCTCGCACGTATCCCCTTCCACTTGTTTTTTAATGCATTCCAGCCGGAGAGCATGATGGACGTTCGCAGCCGGAACATCGCTGACCCGGATCGCCGCGTGGGGGACCGGATTGCAGGACTGCCAGAAGACGAGCAGGGATGGATCACAGTAAGCCGGGCCACCGTGGGCAAAACAGAAGCGGCATTCGATGCGTCAGGCACCATCGGATGGTTGACCCTGCCCAAGGCGCTGGCCCCGGGAAAAAAGGTCAAAATCCACCTCGATTGGGATGCGCAAGTACCCCGCCAGGTGCGTCGCTCCGGTTGGATGAACGCCCAAGGCGTCGAATTCAGCATGACACAGTGGTACCCCAAGGTGTGCGAGTATGACCACCACGGTTGGCACACCAACCCGTACATCGGACGTGAATTTCACGGTGTCTGGGGAGATTTCGATGTCACCATACACATGGACGCAGCCTACATGATCGGTGGCACAGGAGCGTTGCAGAACCCCGAAGAATGCGGACATGGTTACAGCGATGCCACCACCCCAACGTCGGGCAACATCGATTGGCACTTCGTCGCAGAAGATGTCCATGATTTTGCATGGGCCGCGGACCCCGACTTCGTACACAAGGTCCTCGAAATGGAGTCCGGCACCACCTTGCACTTCATCCACCAAGCCGACACTTCTTATGGCGCTTGGGAAGAGCTGCCCGCCATCGCGGGGCGTGCGTTGGAATACTACTCTGAGCACGTGGGCGCTTACCCTTGGCCACAATACACTGTCATCGAAGGCGGAGACGGCGGCATGGAGTATCCCATGTGCACGCTCGTTCGTGGCAACCGCAACTTGCGCAGCCTTGTGGGCGTGACGGCACACGAAATGGCGCACGCTTGGTTTCAAGGCATTTTGGCCACCAACGAAAGCCTCCACGAGTGGATGGACGAGGGCTTCACCTCATGGATTGAATCCGAATTCCTTGCAAAAGAATTCAACGAGTCCAAGGACCAACCCCACTACTGGGCCTATGGTGGCTACCTCAACCTCGTACGCGACGGTGGCGAAGAGCCCCTCTCCACCCATGCAGACCACTATGTCACCAACCGTGCATATGGCACAGGGGCCTACAGCAAAGGCGAAGTCTTGCTCAACCAGCTGGCAGCCATCATCGGCGAATCAGCGCGGAATGCGGGCATCAAGCGGTATTTCGACGAGTGGTCCTTCAGCCATCCTGGGCCTGTAGATTTCAAGCGCGTCATGGAAAGAGAAAGTGGCCTTGAATTGGACACCTATTTCCAATACATGCTCAACTCAACCCACCACGTGGATGTCGCTCTGAGCGCCGTACGCATCACTTCGGACAGCACCTACATCGAACTGGAGCGCATCGGCAAACTCCCCCTGCCCGTCGATTTGCGCATCACCACCGCGGACGGTCGCACGTTGGATCATCACATTCCGCAGGTCGTGACGCAAGGCCACCGCCCGTTAGAAGATGGCGAACAGCTCATGGCCCCTTGGCCTTGGACCCATCCCACTTACACCGTAGCCCTGCCCATCTCTGAACCTGGCTGCACCGTTGAGATTGACCCGCGTCGCTGGACCGCTGACGCAGACCGCTCGAACAATAAAGTGTCCTTCTCCACGGGGCTCATCCAAGAATGGAAGTCCGGGGGCGAGCAGTAAGGATCAGTAGACATGTTAGAATCCGAACTCGAATCCCGAGGTATACGATGGCCGGCTATGGCCTTGGTCGTCGTCGTGAGCCTTTGTACGCTCGGCCCCATCGGCTTTGACATTGAAGAACACCTGAGGCTGAGTCTGCAGTCATTGCTGGTGTGTTGGCTGCCCCTGATGTTGGGGTGGCGCGCTGGCGTCAGTGGTGTGATCGCTTACCTCTGCATCGGGGCCGCAGGATTGCCTGTGTTTGCCGGCTACCGGGGCGGAATGGACATCTTGTCCGGTCCCACAGGCGGCTATTTGATGGGCATGCCGGTGGCAGCCTTGGTCCTGGGAGCGACCACCATGAATCTGCCCACGGAGCTCACCGACCGCAAGCGCTACATCCAAGTGGGTGTGGGCATGGTCTTGGGCCACGTCATCATATTGACCTCCGGCATTCCTTGGCAAATGAACTATATGCCGGATTTGGACATCCTCGACACCCTCAAAGTGTTTTACCGTCCAGCCTTGCTCAAATCAGCATTGGGCATCTTGCTCACGGTCATCATCTTTAGGGTCAAGGGAGCGCGGGCGTAATTTGCCCCCATGAACCTGTACAACCATTCGGCCCCCACCTTCGTGCTGTTGTTGGCCAGCGCCTTCCTCCTTGGAAGCTGCGGAGGCAACAGCCAAGAAGACGCATCTGCCGATTCCAGCGCACAGAGCGCCAAAGCCCAACGCATTGCCGCCATGAAACAAGTCACAGACCAACACAGTTTCGCCCGTCCAGAAGAAGCCAAGATCATCCACCTCGATTGGAATGCCGAGGTCGACTTTGATACGCGGACCATTTCGGGCACGGCCAACTATGATATCCAAGCCGCAGAAGGCGCAGACCGAATCGTGTTTGACACCCATGAACTGACCATCGACGCAGTCACGGTCGACGGGGAAACAGCGGAATTCTCCCTCGGTGAAGCGCAGCCATTTTTGGGAAGACCCCTCAACGTCTCCATCGGCCCGGACGCCAAGAAGGTGGCCATCACCTACACCTCCGATCCGGGTGCCGACGCCCTCCTTTGGGTAGAAGCCCAGGGCGACAAGGCCCCCTTCCTCTTCACCCAAAGCCAAGCCATCCTCGCTCGGACGTGGATTCCGGTGCAGGACAGTCCCGGCATCCGTTTCTCATACAACGCAACGGTGCAGGTGCCCCAAGGGCTGATGGCCTTGATGAGTGCTGAAAACCCCACGGAGATGAGCGCGGATGGACGCTACACCTTCACAATGGAACAGCCCATTCCAGCCTACCTCTTGGCCCTGGCCGCAGGTGAGGTGGAGTTCCGATCGGTGGGCGAGCGTTGTGCCGTCTATGCGGTGCCCGAGTTAATCGAAGACGCCGCCTATGAATTTGCCGAAATGGAGGAATTGCTGCTGGCAGCAGAGGCCTTGTACGGAGCCTATGCATGGGACCGCTACGATTTGCTCATCCTTCCTGCGGCATTCCCATTTGGTGGGATGGAAAACCCGCGACTGACTTTTGCCACACCGACCATCATCGCGGGAGACCGCTCCCTGGTGGCACTGGTGGCACACGAGCTCGCCCACTCTTGGAGCGGCAACCTCGTCACCAATGCCACATGGGATGACTTTTGGCTCAATGAGGGCTTTACCGTCTATTTCGAACAGCGCATCATGGAGGCCGTCTATGGCCGTGAGACCAGCGAAATGCTCGCCACACTGAGCTACCAGGGGCTGGTAGACGAAGTGGACGCCATCAGTGACCTCAACCCCGACGACACCCACCTCAAGCTCCACTTGGCGGGCCGAAACCCTGACGATGGCATGACGGCCATCGCCTACGACAAAGGCTACTTCTTCCTGAGGCTTATGGAGGAAACTGTCGGGCGAGAGCGTTTTGACGCATGGCTCTCCGGCTACTTCGCCGAATACGCCTTCAAAGGCATGGACACGGAACGGTTCGTCGACTACTTGAACCAGACGTTGCTCACCAGCGAAGCAGACAAGTCCGCCGTTCGCCTCGAAGAGTGGATCTACGGCCCAGGTCTTCCGGACAACTGTCCCAGTGTATCCAGTCCGCGCATCCAAAGGGTTGACGCTACGCTGACCGCTTGGGAAGCAGGCGATCTCGCCACCACCGACCTCCCTTGGGAAGATTGGATCTACCAGGAGCGTTATCGCTTCCTCTCCAATCTCGCCGACAACACCTCGGCCGAGCGCATGGCCGATCTCGATGCAACATGGGCCATCGGTTCCACGGGAAACAATGAGGTGCTTTTCGCCTGGATGGAACAAGCCATTCGCAGTGGCTATGACACCAGCTATCCTCGGGTGGAGCAATTCCTCATCGAAGTAGGGCGCCGCAAATTCTTGACCCCTCTTTACCGGGCGATGAAAGAGACCCATCAACTGGACATGGCCCGCGACATCTATGCCAAAGCCCGCCCAGGCTACCACGCAGTGGCGACAGGCACCATGGACGAATTGCTCGATTGGGAGTGATTCCACCCCCTCATTTCGCACAAAAAAGGCCGCCTTTATCGGGCGGCCTTTTTCGTGATGGCCTTTGCCATGCCTGAGCTTCCTGCTTTAGCGGCTGAGGTTGATGTAGCCTTTGATCTCGCGCTTCTCGTTGGTGGACTCAGAATAGAGCACCACCCTGTAAGCGTACACACCGTCTTGGGCGAAGTAAGACTGAGCGGGGTCCACCACTTCGTCGTCAGATTGACCATACCAGCCCTTTTCAGGATCGGTGCTGTAGAAGACCTCCTGGCCCCAGCGGTTGTAGACCCACATCTCGAAGCGGTCCGTGTCAATGTCCGTGCCGTACACCGCCCATAGGTCATTGAAACCGTCGTTGTTGGGGGTGAAGCTGTTGGGGATGAAGACATTGAAGAAGTCAAAAATCTCCACTTCACGCGTCACAGCTGACTGGCAGCCGTTGGTATCGAGAACGGTCAATGTCACAGGGTACAGACCACCGTTGCCCATAGGGAACGTAAACGTGGGGTTTGGCTCGTAGCTGACCGCCTCAAGGTTGCCCGGAATGAAGTTCCAGTTCCATTCAATCACATTGGGCGACACGCTGGAGGTGAAATCAATCCGCGTATCTGGGGCTGTGGTGGGCTGTGGACCAGCATCAAACCCGACACTGGGCGGCGAGAAAATCTGAATGTAATTGTCCAGAATGACCGTGTTGACACACCCTGTAGTGGTCACCACAGTGACGGACACGTCATAGACACCCGGCTCGGTGTAGGTGTGAATGGGCCCGGCATTGGCACTGGTTCCGTCGTCTCCAAAATCCCAGAACTGGTTGTCCACGAAGGGCGCCGGCAGGTCATGGGCAAAGACCAAGGACTGCGGAACACAGCCGCGGGTGGTATCTGCTTCAAGGTGCAGGTCATATGGCTGCTCGACCTCCACTTCCATGCAGGCCGTCGCTGGCGGCGTAGAGCACGCCTCTGAGACCGTCACACAGAACTCCCCCGTGACTGGCGGTACAAACTGCCCTTGGTCTTCAGTACCAGAAGCAAACGTGACCCCCTCATAGGCAAACTCATAGTTGTAGCCATTGCCCTCTCCACCGGTAACGGATACCGCAGACAGCAACACCTCCTCTCCCAAGCAAATCAAATCATCTGCATCGATGTCGACCGTGAAAGCATCATAAATGCCCACCACCACCGAACCCGGCTCGGTGATGCAACCTGCACCATCGACGCCTTGCACATCATATGTCGTCGTCCCTTCTGGACTTACAAGGATGGTTCCCCCTTGGGCCACAGGATCTCCGTCCACTGTCCAATTGTATGCATAAGGCCCTCCAAAATCAGCTTCAGCAGTCAGTGTCGCCACACCACCGATGCAGACGACCATGTCTTCGCTGACCGTGATGCCAGGAGGCTCTGGATCGGCAAGGGTAAACTCGGAGACATAAGAACAGCCCGTTTGGTCGGACACCTCCAAGGTGTAAATACCGGCTTCCAAGTCCTCAAAGGCTTGAAGGCCGCCTCCGTAGTTCACCTCTTCGATGATGCCTGCCGCATTGCTCAGCACCACATCCCAAGGCCCTTCTGATGCCGGTTCGCTGATGGTAATGGTGATTTCACCATCTGTAATCAAACAAGTTGGGTCTGAGTAATCCGTAGTGTACTCGAAACCTGGTACAACAAAGACGGTGTCTGTGGTCGCACAGTTCTCCAGCCCAATGGGCTCAACAAACACCACGTATTCGGTGGGTGAACCATCAAAGTCCTGCACAATCGGCTGGCTGCTCGTGGGATTGTCCAGGTTGTCTGGAGGCTCCCAATTCCACGTGAATCCGCAAGCATCCTGACCACAGCCCACACACCAACTCACGTCTTCATAGAATGTGCTGGCCTCACAACTCACGCTGCCATCTGAGGTAAACAACACCGTCAAACATCCATCGGCGTTCGTCGCCGTCACTGAGGTCTCCGGGTAATCTCCCGTGAGGTCCACCAAAAGCGGCGCACCCGTATCAGCGCCATCAAACACTTGAATGTGATCGAAGAAATTCTCAATGGCCCCATCATAGAACAAGATGTTCATGAGCGTGCCATCTCCCGGGTTGTCCGGACAATAGGTCCAAGTGGTGTTCTCGTTGTTTCCGTAGCAGTAGGTCGTCGTTCCTTGATCAGCGCCACATGGGGATGGACCGCCTCCCACAAATGCCCCCTGAAGCTGTACAGGGTCGCCACAAAACACCTGGTCAGGACCGGCCGTAATGCTGTTTTCAGGTCCTTCTACGACCTCGATGCTCAGCGTGGTGTCAAAGGTGCAGCTGAAGTTGTTGGTCACCGTGAAGACGTAGTCGTAGATGCCTGGTTCGTCGAGGATAATGTCGCAATAGTTGGCATCAAAGTCCTGGTCAATGATACCGGGGCCTGTCCAAAAGGAACTGTCCGCATTCAATCCAATGGTCGGCGTGAAGGTGGTGACACCTGGAATCAAGGCCGGGTTTAAGTTCAAGCCCCATTCGAAGATGTAACCATTGTCGATGGCCAAGTTGTCGACGACTGAAAAGGTCCAAGTTCCATTGAGCGGACAGCCCACAAAATCGCACAGGTCGCCTTCGGAAGTGTACAAGCCGGGGTTGGCAATGTTGTTGTTCTCCGCATTGCCCGCATTGTCCGTGTAGTTCGTCTGCGTCCAGTTGGCATTGTCGTTGATGTTGGTGGCGATGTCCGGATTGGGTGACCATCCATAATCGTAACCCGTACCTGGAATATTGGAACCATCGTCCACTGCTTCACCCAAGAAGCATCCACCCCCACCGTTGGGGTAACTCATCAACGCTACCGTGGTGCCGTCTGGGCAAGAAATGGTCAGGTCCAGGTCCCCCATGTAGCTGTGCTCCATGTTGACCGTTACCGAAAGGAGGTCATCGCACGTTTCCAGCGTGGCACCGTCCTCAAAGAAGTCAAAGTTCAATTCGCTGCTGTAGCTGAAACCTGCGCCGTCGGCGAGGTACGTTTCTCCCGCCACTACCTGCGGAGGCAATGCCGTCCACGTCACGCTTTGCACCGGGTTGCCATCCACGAAGGCTGGACTTCCTGCACATACAGGGGTGCTCTGCGTGCTGTTGAACAGCGGAATGGTGCTCACGAGCACTTGAAGGGGCTGGAGGTTCAGAGAAACGCAACCGTTGTTGTCGATGACCGCCAGGTTCACAATGTACTCGCCCGGCTCATCAAAGCTGTGCGTCACGTTTCCGGCAGCATTCAAGGTGTCGATGCTGCCGTCATCGAAATTCCACACCCAGCTGTCGAGGCTGAATCCTGGCTCGGCCGATGACCCGGCATCGCCAAACGTAATGGGCTCATTTAAACACACCCCAATGGACAACGAATCCGGATTGGGCAAGGGAGGGTCAATAATGGAGCTGGCCGCTGTTGGGGTCGCACAAGGCGTGGTGCACAGAATGTTGGCCTCCCATCCAGGTGAGGCAGTGTTGGCGGGGCCGTTGTCTTGAAACACGAAGGTCAGGCAGCCCGTCGCATTGTTCACCGTAGCCGTGACAGGCAGCCCTTGCAGTGCATTGCCCGTGTAGTTGCCCATGGAAGGAGACCCGGCATCGGGACCGTCGTAGATGAACAGATAGTCGCTGTTGTTGGGGTTGGGGTTGGTCTGGAGACCAAAGGCCACAAACTCCACCGATACGGCGTCCCCAGGGTTGTCCGGACAGATGGTGTAGGTGAAGTTGGCATCCGGATACGGGTTTCCCGTTCCGTCCTCTGAGTTGCCCGCATCGACAAAAACACCGGTGCAGGTATCCACAGTTTCATCCCCCATGATGAAGAATTGGGCGTTTGAAACCGTGCTGATCAACAGCATGGAAACAACGGCCAACAATGACCCTAAAAGGCTTCGGTTGCTTTTCATGATATATGCTCCAAAGTTGGAACCCAGTTGTGAAAGGAAGCGTTGCATTGAGGAGAATAGTTCTCACCTCTTGAAAAACCCTTGAAATACAAGGCCAAGGCTGCGTTCATTCGACGAGCACGTTGTCTGAAAAATAAGTCGGACCATGTTCCCCTTGTATGACCAAAGACCAGGCATAGGACTCACCGCTTGTGGCCATGCGACCATCGGGCAATTGACCATCCCAAGGAGCCACAGACACCGTTTCGAATACAATGTGACCGTCGCCATCCTCTACACGAAAAACAAACGGTGCTTCCAGCTTGGCCAATCCTTGGGGCATGAACGTATCATAGTGACCATCCCCATCGGGGCTGAATCGACCTGCCCCACCAATTCCAAAGCGGTTACCTACCTCAATCGTATGGCTCGCCACCGACTGACAACCGTGCGCTGAACTGGCCACCAATTGCACCACATGCTGGCCTACCCGCTCGAGCTCAAACGTGGCAATCTCACCTGACTGTGTGACTTCGCCATCAATCACCCAAGTGGAGGATGCGGCGTTGCTGCTTCGGTTGCGCATTTTGACTTCCGGCAAAGTTTTGGCCCTACCCGGCACTTCCCAAGTGAACTCGGCTTCCGGATTGGGGTGGATCGTCACCAGGTTTTCTATGGTTCTGGTGCGGATCAAACCATCACTGACGCGCGTGACGCTGAGGGTGATGTCATAGGTTCCCGAAGCTTTGAATACGTGTTGTGGGTTTGGATCGCTGCTGAATTGTCCATCACCGAAGTTCCACAGGACCCGGACGTCTTCCATGGGCTTGGCCATGCGGAATCCAATTTCTGCCCCCACACAAGTCTCTTTCAGATCGACACCGAAGGCCGCGGCCACTTCTACTGGCAAATCAGCCCAATCCTCCGTGTCCTGATACGGTCCTGCAGTAGGCTCCTCCAAAACGATGGTGGGCTCCTCCACATCGCGGGCCGGTTCCGACCTTGTGGGCAAAGGATACACCTCATCCACAGGCGCCGGCAATGGTTCGGTGGCAGACTCCCCGGCCACATCATTTGTTGAGACGGTCCCATCCATCTGAGCAGTTTCGTCCGAAAGCTCAGCCGCTTCCACCCCATCAGTGCGGTCAGCACTTTCCAATTCAGACCCCACCACGGGTGCGTCCGCATCCGGAGTGTTGGGGCTATTGAACCACAGTGCGCCGCCTATCAAAGCGGCTCCGGCCGCCGGACCTATGATCCAACGCCATGATGCTGCCGCAGCACCGCCTGCCGCTCCGCCAGCCATTGCAGACTGCATCGTCAGCCAACTTGGTGCGACCAGTCCAGGTGCTTTTTCTAAAGCGGAACGCATGCCCCCTTCAAAAGCGCCCCCCGCAGCCTTTCGCTCTTTATCGTCTTCTCGCTCTTTACTCACTGTTGCCTCAATTTATTTCGCAAAAGCTCCCGCAGATTGCGGCGCGCCTTCGCGTAATTCGATTTTGACGTCCCTTCTGAGATGCCCAGTTCACTGGAAATCTCCCGGTGGCTGTATCCCTCTATCGCATAGAGGTTGAACACCGCCCGGTACATGGGGGTCAATTTTTCCATCGCCTCAAGGATGTCATGTTGACCGAGTGAAGCCCACTCCGCTTCGGTCTCCTCCTCCACTTTTTGTGAAAGGACATCCAACATCTCCTCGCTGTCTCCGACAAACTGTAACTGCTTGGCTGATCTCAAGGCATCGATGGCCATGTTGACCATGATGCGCCGCATCCAACCTTCAAAAGATCCACGGAAAGTGTAGCCGCCAATGTTGCGCAACACCTTGATGAATCCATCTTGCAGCACGTCGAGTGCCTCCTGCTCGCCTGGTATATACCTGCGAATCGCCAGCAACATTTTGCCGGCATAGGTTTCGTAAATCATCCGTTGCCCTTCAGTCTCGCCTGCTTGCGCAGACTTAACCCACCCCGATAAAGTCTCGGAGTCGGGGGATTCGGTCGGTGAAATGACGAAACGTTGCACGATTGGTTGCCCCGGAATATCAGACAATCACAAAAAACAGCATCTGAAGCCGGTGACCGTGAATATCGAAAGATGTTGCGGCACTCTCACGAGGTCGGCGTTGTAATTTCGCACCATGCGTGTGGTAGTAGGTCTATCCGGTGGTGTCGACAGCAGCGTGGCTGCGTTGCAATTGCAGCGCGAGGGCCATGAAGTGATTGGCATTTTCATGCGCAATTGGGTCGATGACACCGTCACCATCGACAACGCCTGTCCATGGGTTGACGATGCCAACGACGCCTTGCTTGTGGCCCAACATCTCGGCATTCCCTTTCAGGTCATCGACCTCTCGGATGCCTACAAGGCGCGCATTGTCGACCACATGTTTGCAGAGTACGCCGCGGGGCGCACCCCCAATCCAGACGTGCTCTGCAACCGAGAGATCAAGTTCGACCTGTTCCGCCAAGCGGCGCATCAACTCGGTGCCGACGCCGTAGCCACAGGTCACTATTGCCGTAAAGCCACAACACCTGATGGCATGCACCGGCTCCTCGCCGGGCGCGACGGCAACAAAGACCAGAGTTACTTCCTCTGTCAGGTCACCCAAGCGCAATTGTCAGACGCGCTGTTTCCCGTGGGCGAACTCGAAAAACCCGTGGTCCGCAGGATTGCCGCGGAAGCCAAGCTCCCGACCGCGCAGAAGAAAGACAGCCAAGGACTCTGCTTCGTCGGAAAAGTCAAACTTCCCGAGTTCTTGCAGCAGCAGCTTGAAGTACAGCACGGACCCATCGTCGAAGTGCCCGCAGAAGGTGTCATACCTGGCGCCAACCCATGGGACGAACCTTCCTTTGATCTGGGACAAGGCCGGGAAGTGGGCACCCACCCCGGTGCGCATTTCTTCACCATTGGACAGCGGCGGGGACTCAACGTTGGCGGTCATGTGGAACCCTTGTTTGTCATCGGGAAGGACATGAGTACGAACACCTTGTACGTCGGTGAATCCGACCGCCACCCCGGCCTTCACCGACAAGGACTGGCGATGGCCGAAGACCAAGTGCACTGGATCCGCCCTGACCGCGCGTTAGAGGCACCCTTCGACAGCATGCGGGTCAAAGCGCGTTTCCGATACCGTCAACCTCTGCAAGAAGCTGAATTGCGGCGCACTTCAGATGGCTACCACCTGTTGTTTGACGCGCCCCAATCTGGAGTGGCACCCGGACAATTTGCCGCATGGCACGACGCCGAAACCGGAGAGGAAGTACTGGGAAGCGGCGTCATTTCCTGACGGAACGACAGCTCAAATCTGATCCTTGAGCAAGTACACGTTCCTGCTGGGGGCATTTCGCGTGATCAACTCCGCGACAAACCCAGCCAGGAAAAGCTGCAAGCCCATCACCATGAACGCCAAGGCGATGTGAAATGCACTGATGTCGGCAATGTTGCGCGCAGATGCGCCCTCGTACATCGCCCACAACTTGTACCCTCCAATACCGGCAAACAGACCGAAGCCACCTAAAAACATCAGTGTTCCGAGCACACCAAAGAGGTGCATGGGCTTGTGCCCGAATCGGCCAATGAAGGCAATGGTTAAAAGGTCCAGAAAGCCGTTGACGAAGCGCTCCAAGCCAAACTTGGTCGTACCGTACTTCCGGGCTTGGTGCTGGACCACTTGCTCTCCAATTTTCGAAAACCCGGCCTGCTTGGCCAGCACAGGGATGTAGCGGTGCATTTCTCCGTTGACCTCCACCGCTTGCACCACCTCGCGACGGTAGGCCTTTAATCCGCAATTGAAGTCGTGAAGATGAATGCCGCTCACGCGACGTGTGGCCCAGTTGTACAATTTCGTGGGCACGGTCTTCGTGATGGGATCGTGGCGTTTTTTCTTCCAGCCGCTAACCACATCAAACCCCTCTTCTACCACCTTCCGTTCCAACTCAGGAACCTCATCGGGACTGTCCTGTAAGTCAGCATCCATGGTGATTACAACCTTGCCTCGGACCACCTTAAAGCCCGAGTGTAAGGCGGCACTCTTGCCTTGGTTTCGGGCAAAACTGATGCCCCGTACGTGGTCAGGAAATTGCTGCTTGAGTCCTTGCACGGCCTGCCATGACCCATCCGTGGAGCCGTCGTCGACAAACACCACCTCATACTTCCTTCCCGTCAACACCTTGTCAATCCAAGCCATCAACTCAGGCAGGCTCTCCTCTTCATTGTACAACGGTACCACAATGCTCAAATCGCATTCGGGGCGCGCAGGAGAAGTCAATTCAGTGGTGTCCATTTCGCTTGGGCGCTGCTGTGCACAGGGTCTATGCAAGGTAGTGGTCATCCTTTGAAGGTGGTGTCACTCTGACCACCTCGTTTCAACACAGCCGATACAATGAGGGCCACAAAAGCCAACCAGACGATGCTGGTCATGGCATCGGTACACTGTCCCGAAAAAGTCATGGAGTAACGCGTCGACGTTTCCAAGAGCGCACCGAATCCTTCCATTTCCTCCGACAAACTGCCGAGGTTAAATGCCGACAGGGCTTCTTCCGCCTTCTCGACAACCAGCGCTACATACGCATCGAGCAAATCAGGTCGCAATACCTGAAAAAGCAACAGGTTGAACAAGTTGTATCCCAATCTGGCCAGGAAACCAGCCAGCAACGACAACCCGAAAGCGCGACCAAATCTCAACTGTCCTTCGTCTTGACGAACGGTCAAAAGGACCATCACCATCACGGCGACCACGACCGTCAATACATAGGGTGTTGTCCAACCGCCCAGAAGCCACTCAAAATTGACCAGAAAAGCCATGAGATATCCCACCAAAATCAACCCTGCTCCAGCCAACGCATGGCCGTAAAGCTTCGAGGGAATGCGCTTCGGCTGGGCAACCGGGTCTTGCGGCAAATTGGCAGTTGAGTTCATGCTCGGCGTTCTGGGACCAATATCGACAACCCAGACATACAATGGAACCTCCCCTGGCCTACCTTTGTCCACGGAGGGCAAGTCTCCCACGGCCAGCTCCCACTCAACCCCCCAGGGCCGGAAGGCAGCAAGGGCAGGTGGTCGTAGCGGTGCGATGGGAATCGCTTGCCCTCTCTTTTTCCCCATGCGAACCGACTTCCACCGCCAAGCCAAGGTTGTCCTCGTTACCGGTGCCACCACCGGCATCGGCGCCGCCATCGCGCAAGTATTGGCCGACCATGGCCACCGCGTTTGGGGCACAGGACGGCGCTCCACCACCGCACCACCCCAGCCCGGCAGACCAGGCACAGTAGCCCTCGATGTCACCCAACCAGATACAGTGTCCGCAGCGATGGATGCGGTCATGGAAGCCGAAGGACGAATCGATGCTGTGGTCAACAACGCCGGCATCGGTATGATGGGCGCCATGGGCGACACGACAGAAGAAGAGTTGCTCACGGTGTATCGGACCAACGTGGTCGGACTGCATACTGTGAGCAGAATGGCCACCCCTCACCTGATCGCTTCTCAAGGCCACTTGATGCATGTCGGGAGTGTCGCAGGAGTTGTGGGTCTGCCTTTCCGCGGGGTGTACTGCTCCTCAAAGGCAGCCGTAGAGCTCATCGCCGAAGCACAGAGCATGGAGCTCGCCCGTCACGGTGTTCGGGTCACCGTGCTGCGGCCTGGCGATTTCAAAACCACCATCAATGCCAACCGTTTGAGGGTGGCTGAGCCCAACCACACGCTGAACCCCGGCTTCGAGGCGGTGTGCGAAGCTGTCAATGCCGAGGTTGCCCACGCCAAAGACCCCGCCGACATGGGGAAGGCTGTGCTCAAGCTCCTCAGCCAGCGACGTCCCCCACTGTATCTCACAGTGGCTCCTCCTTTGCAGCGCCTTGCCATCCGGCTCAAGCGGGTCTTACCCGACCGCGTCTTTGAAGCTTTGATTGCCCGGCGGTATCCCTTGCGGTAAATCACGCATTTTTGCGGGGCCATGAACTCTGAGATTTCCACCCGCTCCATCACCAAGGTCCTTGTTGCAAACCGGGGTGAGATCGCACTTCGCATCATGCGAACGGTCCGTTCCATGGGCCTGAAAAGCGTCGCGGTATACTCTGACGTCGATGCCGACATGCCTTTTGCACGGTACGCAGACGAAGCCGTACACATCGGTCCCGCCAGCGCTTCGGAGTCATACTTGGTCCCCGCAAAAATCCTTGAAGCCGCGCGAAAAACCGGTGCAGACGCCATCCATCCGGGCTACGGGTTTTTGAGCGAGA
The DNA here is from genome assembly GCA_022428205.1 of Flavobacteriales bacterium. GTDB lineage: Bacteria > Bacteroidota > Bacteroidia > Flavobacteriales_D > Sanyastnellaceae > UBA8752. The sequence continues at coordinate 34,034 of JAKMCW010000086.1, read as the reverse complement.
ATGCCGCATTTGCCGCTGCGGTAGAAGCCCAAGGCATCGCCTTTATCGGCCCCAGGCCCGACAGCATTCAAACCATGGGCGACAAGCTTTCGGCCAAAGCCGCCGTGGCGGCCCAAAATGTCCCCTTGGTGCCCGGCTCAGATGGCGAAGTCAACGACCTGAACGAAGCCGAGCGTCTCGCACAGCACATCGGTTTTCCCGTCATGGTCAAGGCCAGCGCGGGCGGCGGCGGAAAAGGCATGCGGGTCGTCCACGATCCGGCACTGCTGCGGAGTGAAACTGAACGGGCCATGAGTGAGGCGACCAGCGCTTTTGGCAATGGAGCCGTCTTTTTGGAACGCTTCGTCACCGAACCCCGCCACATCGAAATTCAAGTGCTCTGCGACATGCATGGCAATGGTGTCCACCTCTTCGAGCGCGAGTGCAGCATCCAACGCCGCCACCAAAAAGTCGTCGAAGAGGCCCCAAGCGCATTGCTCGACAATGCGCTCAGAGAAAAGATGGGCCGCTGCGCCTTGGACTGTGCCAAAGCTTGCGGCTATGTAGGTGCGGGCACTGTAGAATTTCTGGTCGATGCGGATCGGAATTTCTACTTCCTTGAGATGAATACCCGGCTTCAGGTAGAACACCCGGTCACCGAAATGATCACAGGTGTGGACCTTGTAGAAGAGCAAATTCGCGTCGCCCGTGGAGAGGCGCTTCGGCTTAAGCAGGAAGACCTCACCATTCATGGACACTCCATTGAATTGCGCGTGTATGCAGAGGATGTGCCGGCCGGATTCCTGCCGTCCACCGGGACACTCGCCGCCCACATTGCACCGGAAGGGCCTGGCATTCGCGTTGATGCCGGCGTGGAGACCGGAGATGACATTTCCATCTACTATGACCCCATGATCGCGAAGCTGTGCGCCCATGGCATGGACAGAACACAGGCCATGGAACGTTTGCGACGGGCCATTGACGAATATGAAATCCAAGGGGTAGAGACCACACTTGACTTCGGCCGGTTTGTATTGGACCATCCCGCCTTTATCTCGGGCAAATTCGACACCGGCTTTGTTGGGGCACACTTCGACGCAACCTCTTTCGAGGACCACGCTGCCGCACGCCGCGCCGGGGTCGACTGGTCTGCAGCCAATGCGGTACTCGACGCCGAACAACACAACGGCAACGGCAACGCTACACGCAGCTCCGGAACGTCAACACAAGGCACAAAGACCGCCTGGCGCGGCAGATACGCCGGCTGAAAAAGGCAACTTTTCTGCTGTTTTCACGTTCAAAGGGCGCAATGTTGTTGAGATGCACCCTCACATGTGTTTGTTTGATCGCGCTGTCCTTTGCGGGCAGCGGGCAGCGCTCTTGTGGTGCATCGACTGACAGCCTGCCCCCAATGGTGCACCTTCAGGAAGCGGTTATTCAACCTGGCCCCACCATTCCAGACGACCACCAGGTACAGCCAGGAAGCCGGCGTTACAGCCGATTAGAGCGACGCGTCATCAAGGTGTGGCCGTACGCTGAATTTGCCGGTCTGGCCATGGACAGTCTCGAGCGTGAGCTGGCCTCTATTGCGTCACCAAAAGCCCGCAAGGCCTTGATTCAAGTCAAGGAAGATGCCTTGAAAGCCCAGTTTGAAGGCGAGTTGCGGAAGCTCACCGTGCGCGAAGGGATCATCCTCATTCGCCTGATCGACCGCCAAGCCAACCGCACCACCTATGGCGTGGTCCAGGAGCTCAAAGGAAGATTGAGCGCTTTCATGTGGCAGGGCCTCGCCCGCCTTTTTGGGCATGACCTGAAGAGCGAATACGACCCGCAAGGAGATGACGCCGCCATTGAGCACATCATCCACGCCCATGGTCTGGAGAACGAAATTTGTGCGCGCTCAGCGGCGCCCATCAGACGGTAATTGAATCCGTCCCCCAGAACTTCCCAACAACGACCAACAACACCGAGAGGGTCGTGTGCCGAAGCTATCTTCGCCAAGCATGGAGAAGGCATTCATACTGTACGACCTTGAAGCCACGTGTTGGAGGACCAGCCGCCCCAAGCGGGTGGAAATCATTGAGGTCGGCGCCGTCAAGGTGAATGCCAACCTCGAAATCGTATCCGAGTTCTGCGCATTTGTGCGCCCTATGGTTCACCCCGTCATCAGCAAATTCTGTACTTCGCTGACTTCGATCCGACAGTCGGACATCGACCATGCATACCAGTTCGACGAAGTCATGGAAGACTACGAAGACTGGATGGGTGTTGGGTCCGAGGAGGTGGTCCCAATGAGCTGGGGTGAATTTGACAAGCGACAGTTGTTGACCGACGCTGCACTCCACGACATGCAGCTCAACTGGTTGGACGCCCATGTATGTTTCCAAAAGCACTTCGGCAAGTGGAAGCAATCCCAAAATCAAATCGGGCTGAAAAAGGCCCTAGAAGATGAGGGCATCACTTGGTCCGGGACCGAACACCGCGCGATCGACGATGCGCGGAACATGGCCGAGCTGTTCTGCAAAGTGGCCAATCGCATTCCAAGCCTCGACCTGAATTGATGGCAAGTGCTCGGCATACCCTCCGCACAGCCAGCACCATTGCTGGACTGGAGTGGCAGCTGGAATGGCGTCAAGGACACCAACTTGCCGCCGTCGGACTTTTTGCCATCGCATCGGTTTACGTCGCGTTCCAAGCCTCTGATCACAATACGACTGCAGCTGGCTGGACCGCTATGCTGTGGTTGGTTCACCTCTTTAGCGGATTTACAGCCATCGGGCGGCTCTTCGATCGTGAACGCACCGAAGTCCGCCGCTATCTCCAGTGGACTGCAGAACCCTTGGGGCTCATGTTGGGCAAGCTCTTCCACGCCATTTTGACCACCACAGCCCTCACTGCAGTCGTACTGGGGGCATTCGTGCTGTTTTTGGGCTGGCCCCAAGGAATGGATGACCCTGGAAAGCCCGGCCTCCTTGTGCTCGGCGCTTGGATGGGCGGCCTGTCTATGACGACCACCCTTGTTTTCGTCTCCGCTGTGGCTTCCCAAATTCGGGCCGGCGGCAGCGCATTGGCAGCGGTCCTCGGTCTTCCCTTGTTGCTTCCGCAGCTCATCCTTGCCACACGTTTGACACGGGGAGCCCTGGCCGATCAGCCTTGGACCATGCTGGTAGAATACCCTCTATTTCTCGGTGCGCTGGGCGCGGGCACTTCCGCCATAGCGTGCATTCTCTTCCCCTACATTTGGCGGGCATGAAAGGCGCTTGGAACTGGACTTGGAAAGCCGGCAGCATCCTGCTCTTGGGCTATGTGATCCTCAGGGGATTTGGGACACCGCTGCAGCCTGGTCTTGTGACCGCCACGCCCTCTCAATTGGGCATCGGAACAGACACCATAATCCTCGCTGCAGCAGGCCAACCTTTTGCCGCCGCAGACGATGTGCCCTCAGATTTCCACGTGGTCCTGCGCGCTGGTGACCAATTGCTCAAGACCGAAACGGTAGAGATTACCCCTCACAGTGTCCGGCTGGCGGTGAACACCCCAGCCACATTGCCTTCTCGTGCCTTGGACGCCTTCGTTTTTACGCCCGCTGCGGGCACCCTTTTTCTGGGCAATGCTTGTTTTGTGGAAGAAGCCGCCAAAGGCGACATTCCGAAGGACTTCAGGGCCAAGGCTCCAGAAGAGCGCGCGCCGAAATTGGGCTTCAGCTTTCCCTATCAGCCCAACATCATCGAGAGCATCCGAAATCTCTTGTGGCACGTCCCGATGTGGTTTGCCATGTTTTTCATCATGGGATTGGGGTTTGTCGCGTCGCTAGCACAACTGCGCACAGACAATATCAATTGGGACATGCGGGCTGAAGCTGCCGTCAAAACCGGCCTGGTCTTCGGTCTGCTAGGACTTGCAACAGGCTCGCTTTGGGCCCGTTGGACTTGGGGCGCGTGGTGGGTTTCAGATCCACAGCTTAACGGGGCATTGGTGACCGTACTCCTGTATTCCGGCTACTTGATTTTACGGGCAGCCATGGGCGACGACGATCGGGTTGGTCGCTTGGCTGCCGTGTACAATGTCTTTGCCTTCATCATGTTGGTGGTTCTCCTCATGGTGCTGCCCCGCTACACAGAAAGCCTGCATCCTGGCAAGGACGGAAATCCAGGATTTAACAGCTATGACCTCGACAACAGTTTGAGGGCTGTGTTCTATCCCGCCGTCATCGGATGGGGTGCTCTGTGCTACTGGATGTACACCCTGCGCCTGCGGATGAACCGGCACGCCTACCACCTGTTGTCGCGATGACCCTTGTTATGAAAGCAATGCTCCTATTGAACAGCCTCGAAGGCTTCTTTTTTGGAAGTGGAAAAGCCCATGTGGTGACCGGTGTCGCCCTCATCATCCTCGCCGGACTGGCCCTGTCTCTCTGGCGCATGGACCGTCGGCTGACACAGCTTGAGGAAGCCTCACGTGAAGACACACTCTGATCCTGATTCAGTTCCCTGCACATGAGCCGCCTCAACATCGTCGTCATCCTGCTGGTGGGCATCCTGCTCGCTGGACTCTTGTCTGTTTTTACCCAAAACAGCGAATCCGTGGTCTTCAGCCGCGCCTTTGCCGAACCGGGCATTGAATTCAAGGTATCCGGCACCCTCGATACCGAACACCCTGTCGTCTACAACCCTGAAGTCGCTGTAGCCGAAACGCGCTTTCACATGGTGGACAAGGCCGGTGAAGTTCACGAGGTCTTGCTCAAGGAATCAAAGCCAACAGGACTCGAACAGAGCGAGTCCATCGATTTGTACGGCAAGGTGGTAGACGGAAAGTTCGTCGCCACCGACATGCTGATGAAGTGCCCCAGCAAATACAACGAAGACAGCCACAGCCTGGCTGATGCTGCCCCTTCCAATCTCTAACCACAGCACACAGCACCACCGTGGATATCGCCTACACCGGAGAATGGACCTGGGCCGCCTCATTGGGGCGTTTCCTGCTCGCCATGGGTTTTGCAGGTGGCCTCGCGGCCACCATTGGCTACACCAAAGCGGTGAAATCAGATGCCGCAGAGTGGCTGTCACTTGGGCGCTGGGGGTTTCGCGTACAAGCCGCAGGAATTTTGGGAACCAGTGCACTGCTCTATCTGCTGATCTTCTGCCACCGGTACGAATTTGAATACATCTGGAAACACCTCAATGACGCCATGTCACCGGGGCTCGTCCTGGCCAGTTTCTGGGGAGGACAAGAAGGCGGGTTCCTCCTTTGGATGTCGTGGATGCTGGTGCTGGTCTTCGTGTTTTTGAGGCGAAACCCGGGCAAACTGGAACCGCCCGTCATGGCCATCCACAGTGGTGTCCTCACCGGCATCACCTCTATGCTGCTCGGCCTTTGGTTTGGTGACTTTCAATTCGGACTTGATCCTTTCCTCATGCTCCGCGAGGCACCACAGAACGCTGGCCTTCCTTGGACGCTGAATCCAGACTACCTCTCCCTGATTCCGCAATTTGCCGACGGACAGGGACTCAACCCCCTGCTGCAGAACTATTGGATGGTCATCCACCCCCCCACTTTGTTTTTGGGGTTTGCCAGCACGTTGATGCCTTTTGCCCTCGCGGTCAGTGGCCTGTGGACGCGCGACCACCGGACTTGGATGACCCGGGCCATTCCATGGGCCTTTTTTGGCGTGGCCATCCTCGGAGCCGGGATCTTGATGGGCGGGGCATGGGCCTATGAGGCGCTGAGTTTTGGCGGCTTTTGGGCATGGGACCCTGTCGAGAACAGCTCCTTGGTGCCTTGGCTGGTGCTCGTGGCAGGTGCGCACTTGCTCCTGATCAACAAGGCCAAGCCCAAAACAGCTGTGACGGCCACCTATCTCATGATCGGGCTCGGCTTCTTGCTGGTCGTGTACTCCACATTCTTGACCAAAAGCGGCATCCTAGGAGACACCTCCGTGCACAGCTTTGTAGACAGCGGGATCCTGCCCCAACTCCTCGGTTTCCTGCTCGCCTGTTGTGCATTGCTGAGCACCATGATGCTCGCTCCAGGCCGCGACCGTGTGGTCTTTGGTGGAATCAAGGCCGCACTGGCGGTGGGCATCGCTGTCCTTGACCCGGCCTTGTGCAGTCTGGGACTGCTGGTTGTCATGGTCCTTGCTGTGCTGCGCGGTCACCTGCGCCATCTGCCCCGCACAGATCAAGAAAGCCCCCTCTGGACACGGGAGTTCTGGATGTTTGTCGGTGGCATGCTCATGTTTGCCGCCGCGGTGCACATCTCGTTTCAAACGAGCCTGCCCGTCCTCAACCATTTCTTGGCGCCCTTTAGCGGGCTTTTCGAAAGCCTCTATCAGTCCACTGGAAGCAACCTCGCACGGAAATTGGCCGCACATGAGCTGGCTCCCGGTACAGACTTCGACGCGACCTACCACGCCATACAGGTGCCCCTCGCCTTCTTATTCATTAGCATCACTGCGTTTACTCAGTTTCTCCGATATCGGCAGGAAAGCAGCAAAGGCTTGGGCATGAAACTTCTGCGGAGTCTGATGCTCGCTGGGGTGTTGACGTTCATCTTCACTTGGACCTACGGGTTTGCCACCTGGGAGGCGCCACGGGTAGCATTGATGTTTGCCTGCTTGTGGTCCGCTGCAGCCAACGCCGATTATATCGTTCAAGGATTGAAAGGACGCTGGGATCACGCGGGGGCGAGCATTGCTCACATTGGATTTGCCCTCGTCATATTCGGGTCCGTGATTTCCAACGCCAAGAAGGACATCATCAGCCAGAACCGGTTTGGCGACCTCGCCATGCTCAATGAATCCTTGTCCAACGACGAAGATCTGTTGCTGCTCCAAGAGGACACCGTGGCTCTGGGCCCCTACTACGTATGCTACAGAGAGCGGAGGCAAGAAGGCATTCACGCCAAATTCGCTGTAGAGTACTACAACACGGTGCCCGAAACCTACACCACAGGTGAGGTGGTGGCCAATGAGGGATTCCTCTTTCAGTGCAACGAAGACCATACCGCTTCTCCGCGTTTTCAGGACGACCTCGAAACTCAGTGGACGTTCATTCCGCTCCCGAACAACCGGCAAAAGACCGAGGCCAAGCCTTGGTCCGCAGGACGTCCCGGGCCTTATGCCTTTACCCTCGAGCCCCGCATCCAACTCAATGAGCAGATGGGCAATGCGCCGGAACCTGACACCAAGCGTTTCTGGAACCGGGACCTCTATACCCACATCAAATGGGGACGCGTTTCTGAGCCCGAAGCAGACGAAAACGGCTGGATGGATGGCCGTAAGCATGACCTGATGCGCAGAGACAGCCTGGTCATCGGCCGCTCCATGCTCGCCCTCGATTCTATTTCAGCGGTAACCCTGCCCGAAAAGCCTGCCTATGGTTTGCTCGACAAGGACCTCGCGGTGGCCGCCCACTTCAGGCTCACAGGAAATGGACCGGACACCAATTTCACGGCACTCTACATCGTCAGGGACAGCTTGCTCATTCCTGACATGGTCACCCTCGAAGACCGCGGGATCAAGGTCCGCATCGACGGATTCCGACCGGCAGAAGCCACCTTTGAAACAGTAATCTGGGAAAACCTGAGCATCCGCAGGGATTTCATCGTGATGCAAGCCACTGTATTTCCCCAGATCAACTTGCTGTGGCTTGGCTGCCTCATCATGACAGGTGGGGCATTGATGGCGGTACGCCAACGGCGCAAAACCCAACAGCGCAGGCCCTCTAAACGATCCGCTGCATGATTCAGCGTGCCCACGTCATCGGGATGGGACGGCTCGGCCGGCCGCTGGCCCTTAGGCTTGAATCCCTTGGCGTGAACACCGAGCGTTGGAGCCGAACGGCCAGTGAGGGCGTCCACCCCTTGAGTGCATGGGAAACTGCAGGTGATGGCGAGGCCTTGTTTCTTGCCGTACCCGATGATGCATTGGCTGCAGTTGTAGCGCAAGTGCTGCCAGGCATTGGACCGAACACCTTATTGGTTCACCACGCCGGTGCTGTTCCAGCAGAAATTCTGCAGGTTGCCCCTGAGCAGCGCGGCGTGCTCTGGCCACCCATGACCTTCGTGGCCGAACAAGCCCCCAACTGGAATACCCTTCCACTTGGGGTGGAAACGGACAATGAGGCCCTGCGACAATGGTCGCGACAATTGGCACCAAACGCCTTTGATCTGACCTCAGAAACCCGGCAAGCGCTTCACCTTGGTGCGGTATTGGCAGGCAACCTCACTGCGGCTTGGCTCGGGACCGTAGAAGCCCACCTCACCGAACATGGACTCCCCCTCGAAGTCCTCGCTCCATTGGTCCAAGAAAGTGTAGCCACTGCATTGAAAGGCAAGGCATTGAACTCCGTTTCTGGCCCCGCTGCGCGCAACGACAGGTCCACATTGGACCGCCAACAAGCCACCTTGGCCCAAGGCTCTGCCGCAGCACCGGATCTGCCTTTGCTTCACCACATCTTGACCAATTGCATTCTCCAACACCATGGATACGACAGACTCCCTCCCTTTCAAGCAACAGCTGAAGCACATTGAAGCTTTTGTCTTTGACAACGACGGTGTCTTCACCAACGGCACTGTCTTTTTAATGCCCGGAGGTGAGCAAGTCCGCACCGCCAGTACCCGTGACGGCTATGCCGTGCAACATGCCACCAAGTGTGGCCTGCGCATAGCCATGATCTCCGGAGGACGCAGTGAAGAAGTGGTGCGTCGCATGAATGGACTCGGCGTTACTGAAGTCATCATGGGCGCCTCAGAAAAACTGGGCGAATTCGAAAAACTCTGCCAACGGTGGGGCCTCGAGCCCGAACAAATCTGCTACATGGGAGATGATATTCCTGACCTTCCAGTGCTGGCAGCAGCAGGTTTGGCTTGCTGCCCACAAGACGCCGCTCCCGAAGTCCGCAGCGCTTCAAACTACGTCAGTCCCGTTCGCGGAGGAGCAGGCTGCGTGCGCGATGTGCTCGAGCAAGCGATGAAAGTGAAAGGTCTCTGGATGAATGACCGCGCACACGCGTGGTGAACCCGTAAGTTTGCCCCCCTATGGATCGCAACACCATTACCGGTTTCGTACTGATTTTCGCGATGGTCATCGTGTATCAGCTGTATTTCGTGCCTGCACCTGAGGTCACGGAAACTGCCACAACAGAAACAACCGCTGCTCCCGAAGTCCCTGAGCAGGCCGTGGACATCCCAACTGCCCCGTTCACCGACATGGTGGACAGCACGTATACCTCCCGCACGGTGATGCTGGAGTCCAAGGACCTCAAGGTGGCGTTTTCGACGGATGGCGGCAACATCGTCTCAGCACAGTTGAAAGACGGCTACCTCGATTACTGGAGCCAAGCGCCCATACAGCTCTGGACTGAAAATGGGTCCGATGTCAATTGGATCGCACGCGGAGAAGGGTCCTATGACCAACGCTTTGATGTGACCAAGGCGACCGATGAGGAGGTGGTACTGACCAACCGAGGTGATGGTCCCCTCCGCAGCCTGACCTATACCATTGATGGTTACCTCATCGATTGTGATGCGGAATTCAAGAATGCCAATGGTGAGGTTGGCTTCCAGTGGCAAGCCGATGGCCGTCACAACGAAAAGGGCCTTGAATGGGAACGCCAGCGCAGCAGCATATACTACCGTGAGCTGGGCCGCGGTCGGGACTACCTGTACGAAGGGCGTGACGATGAAGCCGACATCGAAGACCCTGTAGAATGGGTCGCGTTCAAGCAGAATTACTTCTCAGCCATCGTTGGAAGCGAAGCGGGGTTCAATTCAGGCAAATTGAGAAGCCTGCCTCCCACCGACGAACAAGACACCACCATCAACATGCGTTTCGGCATGGACGTCACGATGCCGACCGAGCGCATCGACGGCCGGGAATTGGCCACAGTGCAATTCTACTTTGGCCCGAACGATGTAACGGCCCTGAACACCACGGGCTGGGGTGAAATCGGCCGAGTGATCGACTTTGGATGGTGGATTTTCGGATGGATCAACCGGAACATCATCTTCTTTGTCTACGGATGGCTCGCCAAGTACATCGGTTCCGCAGGACTCATTGTCTTGATGATGACCTTGTTCATCAAGTCCATCTTGTTCCCCATCACTTGGAAGAACTACGTGAGTTCGGCCAAAATGCGGCTCCTCAAGCCGGACATGGAGGTGATCAACGAGAAGTATCCTGACCAGGAGGATGCCATGCAGCGCCAACAGGAAACAATGAAGCTGTACCGAGACAGCGGCGTCAATCCTCTGGCAGGATGCATCCCTCAGCTCATACAAGCGCCGCTGCTCTATGCCATGTTCAGGTTCTTCCCCGCCAACATAGAGCTGCGGGGTAAATCCTTCCTCTGGGCAGACGACCTCGCTGCCTACGACAGCATCTTGGACTTGCCGTTTGAAATCCCCTTCTACGGCGCACATATTTCGGGCTTTACCCTGCTCATGGCTGGCTCCATGTTCTTCTACATGAACCAGAACATGGCGCAACAAGCGGCACCTACGCAACCGGGCATGCCCGACATGCGCATCATGATGCGGATCATGCCGCTCTTTATGCTCTTCTTCTTTAACCGGTACGCCAGCGGCTTGAGCCTGTATTACTTCATGGCCAACATTGTGACCATCGGACAAGTGACTGCCGTCAAGAAATTCTTCATCGACGAAGACAAGATCCGCGAGAAAATCAAGGCCAAGCAAGCCACACCCAAGGAGGAAAAAAAGAAAAGCGGCTTCGCTCAGCGGCTCGAAACGATGCAGAAAGAACAGCAGAAGCGCGCTGAGGAAATGAAGCAGCAACGCGACCAGGCTCGGAAATCCCGCAACCAGAAGCGCAAAAAGTGAAGCTGTCTGCCAAGGCTCCCCAGCACACACTTGCCTTCAAGCTGCCCTGCATCTGCGCGGCCATCCTCTGCTCCGTCTCTTGTCACGGCCCACGTGCATACCTCTCCGGGGGTGACGCAGAGTGGTTGAGCTATCAACGCACCATGTGTTTTGGCCCCTGTCCAGCCTTCACCCTCACAGTGGCTCCTGATGGTTCCGCCATCTACACCGGCAAGGCCAATGTGGAACGCATCGGGACCTATACCGCAGATTGGAGCCAAGAACAGATGCACGAAATCGCCAGCATCGCCGCTGCAATGAGACTAGACCGCAAAGCAGGCGTCTATGACAACCCCTTGATCACGGACCTTCCGGCCACCCGAATTACCCTGGGGCCGCATGAAGTCATGGACCGCTTCAACGGGCCGGATTTATCGGGCCTCTACGCAGCATTGGACAGCCTGATTGAACTCACGCCCTGGACCCCAGAATCCAAACAATAAGGCGCGAAACGGCCTTCAAACTTTCCCCTCCTATTTTCGCGCCGCTGTAGGTCCGGAAAATGGACCGACACCAACGACGAACAACACCATGAAGCAACGCATCTTCCTGCTGCTCTTCGCAGCATTCCAACTCGCCGCTACCACGGCACGCGCCGATGAAGGCATGTGGCTCCTGCACATGCTGCAGCGCATCAATGAAGCAGAAATGCAACAGATGGGCCTGAACCTCACCGCTGAGGACATCTACTCCCTGAACCAAGCCTGTTTGAGGGACGCGGTGATCACCCTCAACGGCGGCAGCTGCACGGCCGAAATCATTTCAGACCAAGGTCTCGTGCTCACCAACCACCACTGTGCCTATGGCGCCATTCAAGGCTTTAGCACTGTGGAGGACGACATTCTGACCAACGGTTTCTGGGCCATGTCGCTTGAAGAGGAAAAGCCCATTCCGGATTTCAGTGTGACCTTCCTGCAGCGCATTGAAGACGTGACGGAGCGCGTATTGGCAGACGTTACAGCCGATATGGACGCCGGAGCCCGCGAGCAGGCCATTCAAGCTGTGATCGCCCAGATTGAGGAAGAGGAAAAGGGCATCAACCCCGACTTCCGCCCTCAGGTCAAGAGCTTTTACCACGGCAACGAGTTTTACCTCTTCATCTACCGCGATTACACCGACATCCGCTTGGTGGGCAACCCACCAGAAAGCATCGGCAAGTTTGGTGGAGACACCGACAACTGGATGTGGCCCCGCCACACCGGCGATTTCTCTTTGCTGCGCATCTATTCCGACGCGGATGGCAACCCCGCCGATTACAGCGAAGAGAACAAGCCGTATACCCCTAAGCGCCACCTCAAGGTGTCGTTGGACGGCGTGCAGAACGGCGACTTCACCATGATCATGGGTTACCCCGGCAGCACCGATCGTTTCTTGAGCAGCCGTGGCATCCAACAGGCACTTGACCTCTACAACCCCAGCGTTGTGGAAGTCCGTGACCTCAAGCTCCGCACCATGAAGACGCACATGGACGCCGACCCTGCTGTGCGCATCCAGTACGCTGCGAAGTATGCCCAGACCGCCAACTATTGGAAGTACTACATCGGACAATCCAAAGGCCTCAAAGCCCTCGACGTCTACAGCAAGAAGAAGGCCCTCGAAGACGAATTCTCTGCTTGGATGCAAGGTTCACCTGAGCGGATGGAAACGTACGGAGAGACCCTCGGTTTGCTCGACACGTACTACCAAAACACAGACGCAACCGTCAAAGGCCAGGTCTATTCTTTGGAAGCTGGTCTGATCGGTTGTGACCTGATGCTCTTTGCCTTCCGCGTGGGCATGGCCGCCCAAGGCCTGTTCAGTGAAGACGCCGACCGGGCAGCCGGTGCCGCAGCCAGCATGCGTGGCCGTGCTGAGGGTTTCTTCAAGGACTACGACATGGAAACCGACCGGGACCTCTTCGTGGCTTTGATGACCAAGTACATGGAGGACATTCCCGCCGACCAGCAGCCCTCCTACTTCAACACTGTCCGTGACAAGTACAAAGGCGACTTTTCGCGGTATGCAGACAAGATGTACCCCAAGAGCTTCTTGACCGATGCCGACCGCTTTGAAGCCTTTGTCAGTGAGCCCAGTGAAAAGGTCCTCGAAAAGGACCTCGCAGTGGCAGCAGCCATGAGCCTCATCGACTCCTACCGGAGCTACTTCTCTTCTCCTGAGCAGAGCAAGTATGACGAGGGCTACCGCCTGCTGACCGCAGGCTTGCGTGAAATGAATCCAGACAAGATGTGGTACCCAGACGCCAACTCAACCATGCGCTTGAGCTATGGCACGGTGGGTGACTACGACCCTGCAGATGCGGTCCACTACGACTTCGTGACCACATCCGACGGCATCCTTCAGAAGAAGGACAACTCCAATCCAGAGTTTGTGGTGGACGGCACCCTTGAGTCCCTCCTCCGCAAGCGTGACTTTGGCCGCTATGCCGATGACGCTGGCAACCTCGTACTCTGCTTCATTTCCAACAACGACATCACAGGAGGCAACTCAGGAAGCCCTGTTCTAAACGGCAATGGCGACCTCATCGGCCTCGCCTTTGATGGCAACTGGGAAGCCATGAGCGGCGACATCGCCTTCGAGCCAGAACTCCAACGCACCATCAGCGTGGACATCCGCTACGTGATGTGGGTCATCGACAAGATGGCGGGAGCCCAAAACCTCATCGACGAAATCGATTTCGTGATGACGCCAGCTGCGCCCGTGGAAACCACGGAAACTGAAGCACCAGCTGAAGAAGGCGGACGTTGATCTCACAACACCGACTATGAAAAAGCCCCGCCGGATTGGCGGGGCTTTTTTGTGTCCAATTGTTCAGCCGCTCAGACCGCGTTGCGTCCGGCGTTGACGATACCAAACATGGTGCGGACCACCAGCTTCTCCAGTACCTCCTTTTCGGCAGGAGCTTGGCCTTGGCCATCGATCCATTGAAGCGCGGCCTGCTGGATGACCAGCAAAGGCAGAATGATCGATTCCCGCAAGTCAATCGAGGCGGCAATGTCAGGCGAACGCTCCATGAGGTCTGACTGGCCCGTGATGGCGAGCAACAGACGGCGGGTGCGGTCAAACTCATCGCGGACGGTCTTCCACAGGTCTCCAAACTCAGGGTGCTCTTCGAGGTGTGAAGTGAGGTCAAAATTGCACTTCCGCATGCTCTGCATGCTGTTTTCTACCAGGGCAGCAAACAGCGGTTGGTCCCGGTACAGGTCCCCCGCTTCTTCCAGCCTTCCCTCCTGCTCAAGCGCCTCCAGGGCCGTCCCAATGCCAAAGAATCCCGGCACATTTTGCTTGAGCTGACTCCAAGAGCCTACAAATGGAATGGCACGCAGGTCATCCAAGGTCAACGGCCCTGTCTTCTTCCGACGTGTTGGCCGGCTCGCAATGTTGGTCTCCCCATAATACTTGAGGGTACCGTAGGTCTGCAGATACGCCATGAATTCGGGGCGGGCCTTCAACGCGTTGTATTCGGCATAGCTTCGGTCAGCAAGAAGTCCCATAAGCGCACGCTGCGCTTCTGTCCAACGCGACTTCTCGGTATCGATCAAACGATGTTGCAGCCCAGCCGTAAACAACAGTTCCAGGTTGTACCCGGCACTCATTGGCGTGCCGAAATTGGAACTGATTGACTGGCCCTGTATGGTGGTCTGCACCTCCCGGGTCTCAACATCGGGACCGAGTGATGCATAAAATCGGTGGGTGTTTCCGCCTCCACGCGCAGGGGGACCACCCCGACCGTCAAAGAAGACGACCGCCACTCCAGCCTCAGCACACGCCTTGGAAACAGACTCCTTGGCCTCGTGAATGGACCAGTTTGCCCGCAGGTATCCACCATCCTTCGTTCCGTCGCTGAAGCCCAACATCACCGTCTGCCGGTCACCGCGCTGTGCCACATGGGCACGGTAGGCTGGATCGGCAAAGAGCTGTCGCATGGCCGTAGGAGCAGCAGCGAGGTCGTCCACCGTTTCAAACAGCGGCACAAAGTCCAGCGGAATGTCACCTTCGAATGTGGTCCGGGCCAAGGCATACAGACGCGCAACGTCAGAAGCCCCCCTGCAATTGCTGATGATGAACCGGTGACATCCGCGCTCGCCATTGGCTTCCTGTATTTCACGAATCGCCGCCATCACTTCCACGGCATCGCGTTCCACATCGTCCTCCACCGAAGCAGATGAACGGTCAGTTTGGATGTCCATCAGGACGGCGATATCGTCGCTGGCAATGCCCATGGCCTCAGCAGCACGACGAAGCACGCGGCTATCCTGGCGGACATCGATGGAAGCAAAATGGCGGCCAAACATGGCCAGTGCAACGCGCAAGCGTTGGATTTCTAAGACGTGAAGCCCGCCATAATCGCGGCGCACAGCGCGCTCCACCGCATCGAGTTCGGCAATGGCCGACTCCACATCTAGCATCACGTCCCGCGACATCAACGCCGCCTCGACCTGGGACTGGACCGCGTCGAGCATGCCTTCCACCCCTTTGAAGGTGATCCGCCGTCGCAGCGCCCTGAGCTCTCTGCGGTAGCAACGCAGCAGCATCAAACGCAATCGGCTCGCCACGCGCAGTGTCGTGGCCGCATCCACATAGGGATTGCCATCACGGTCACCCCCTGGCCAGAACCCGATGTCAAACGCACGGGCCACCACCATGGGATCTGCTTCCGCAGAGGCCGCGATGCGCATGACCAAGGCGGGCAGAGCGGGGTAAAACACATGCTCGAGGTACCACCCCTGGCGCACCGCCTCATCGTATGGTGTCGGCGCTTGGGCTTGAAAGAAGGGGGTCAAACCCAGCTGGTGCAAGAGATCCCGCGCTCCTTCGAAGTCCCCCTTGCGGACCACTTCCGTGAGGTCTGTGATGATGCCCAATGCAGAGCCTGGGTAGAATTGGGTGGGGTGGGCAGTCAGCACGATGCGCACCCGCTGCTCGGAAAGGGCCTCTTGAAGGGCCTCCTCCAATCCCCGCCGTTGTATGCGGGGCAGCAAACCGGTCAAGGATTCCACCCCTTGCAAATCGTTCAAACGCTCATATCGCGCGTCTTCCAAAGCATCCACCAACACCACCTGACGCTCGATGTATTGGATGAAGCGAAACAACAGGCTTGCCTTATCCTGCTCCGCCACACCCGCTTGGTCGTAGTAAGCCTCGACAAGCTCGCGGGGTGAGGCGCCAGAGGACAGCGCCTTGCGGCATGTTTCCTGAAACAACGGTACCTGCACCCCTGTGCCCCGAATGCCATCCAGTGGAAGGGTCAGAAAAATGCTGTTGTACACCTCAAAAGGCCGGGCCACTGCCGTGGTGTAAGGCGTGTTCTCCATGGGTCAAAAAGATTTAGGGAGCCGGGGCATTGCCGACACCCCCAAATTACAATGCAAACCGCCGCCATGTTCCACGCACAGGCCCCCTAAATTCGCCAACATGGAATACCGCAGGATGGGCAACACTGGGTTGCAGCTCTCCGAACTCTCCTTCGGCAGCTGGATCACATTTGGAAATCAAATCGAGGACAACACCAGCGGACGCTTGCTGGACATGGCCTATGATGCCGGCATCAATTTCTTTGACAATGCCGAAGTCTATGCCAACGGGGCGTCTGAGGAAGTCATGGGCCGGCTGCTCGCCCAGCGAGACTGGCCACGCGACACTTGGTGTGTGTCCTCCAAGGTCTTCTTTGGGGCAGGCGGCAAACTCCCCACCCAGCGCGGACTGCACCGCAAACACGTCACCGAAGCCTGTCACGACGCCTTGAAACGATTGCGGGTCGACTATCTCGACCTGTTCTTCTGCCACCGGCCGGACAAACAAACCCCCATGGAAGAAACGGTGTGGACCATGCACCAGCTCATCCAGCAGGGCAAAATCCTGTATTGGGGCACCAGCGAATGGAGCGCTGCCGAAATCATGGATGCCCACCGCATCGCCGAACGTCACCACTTGATTGGCCCCGTGGTGGAACAGCCGCAGTACAACATGCTCGTCCGCGACAAGGTAGAAGCCGAATTCGCCGACGTTTACCGCACAGTTGGACTGGGCACGACCATATGGAGCCCGCTGGCCTCCGGCATTCTCACAGGCAAATACAACCGCACCGTTGGCGCCGATGCGCGCCTGAAGCGAGAAGAACTCAACTGGATCGCCGAGCTGCTCCTTACCGACGAGAACCTCAACAAGGTGAGCGCATTGGAAGCCCTCGCGGGAGATCTCGGTACCACCATGCCCAAATTGGCATTGGCCTGGTGTCTCAAGAACCCGAACGTATCTACCGTGCTCCTTGGCGCCACCAAAACCAACCAGCTCGAAGAAAACCTGCAAGCCCCCGAAGTGGTGCCCCTGCTCACCCCAGATGTCATGGAACGCATTGAGGAAATCCTCGACAACGCCCCTGCTCACCCCCAATACTGAGACATGCGCATTGACATCCTTTCTGCCGTTCCAGACCTCTTGAAGGGCCCCTTTAGCGAAAGCATCGTCGGACGCGCCCGAAAGGCCGGCGTGGTCGAAGTCGAAGTCCACGACATTCGGAAGTGGTCCACAGATAAGCATGGAAAAATCGATGACACGCCATTTGGCGGCGGCGCAGGCATGGTCATGGCCATACAACCCATCGTAGATGCCATCGCCGATCTGAAGTCACAGCGGCCGTACGACGAAGTCATCTACCTCACGCCAGATGGAGAACGATTGGCCCAATCACGCGTCAATCAACTGAGCCTCAGCGGAAACCTGTTAATGCTGTGCGGCCATTACAAAGGCATAGACCAACGCATACGCGACGAAGTCATCACCCTCGAAATCAGCATCGGCGATTACGTCCTGAGCGGCGGTGAATTGGCCGCTGCAGTGCTGGCCGATGCCATCGTCCGGTTGGTGCCCGGCGCCATCGGCGATGGAGAAAGTGCGCTGACCGACAGTTTTCAAGACGGTTTACTGGCCCCTCCGGTGTATACCCGCCCCGCTGAATGGCAAGGACTTAAGGTGCCCGAGGTCCTGTTGGGCGGCCATCACGCCGAAATCGACAAGTGGAGAATGGACCAGGCCATGGAAAGAACACAACGCCTTCGCCCCGACCTGTTGGACGAGGCGTGAAATGTCGTAATATTGCACCCCGTTTCAACGGACCTATTTCTTACCACGCGTCATGGATCGTCTTCGTCAAATTTCCCAGCAACTCGTCCCCGTTCAGGAATGGCCTGATTTTAAAGCTGGTGATACCATTAAGGTGAGCTACAAGATTAAGGAGGGCTCGAAAGAGCGTACCCAGCTCTACCAGGGCACTGTCATCCAGCGCCGCGGCGAAGGAACCAGCGCCACCTTTACAGTTCGGAAGATGGCTTCCGGCGTAGGTGTTGAGCGTGTCTTCCCTATCTCCAGCCCCTTCCTCGAAAACATCGAGGTGCTGAAGGTCGGTAAAGTGCGCCGTGCCCGCATCTACTACCTCCGTGGCCTCACGGGTAAGTCTGCGCGCATCAAGGAAAAGCGCTCTTTCCGCGCCGCCAAGTAAGACACCCCCTCTTTATGAGAATGTGAAGCCGGCCCAACAGCCGGCTTCGCTGTTTTCGCCCGTTTCAAGGCCTTACCTTGTACTATCTGAATGGAACAACCTTTCGACCTTCAAATCATCTGTAGCACCCCGGGTGATGTCGCCCGTGCCATGCGCGGAGGCGCCACGCGGATTGAAGTCTCAGGCTGCTATACCACTGGAGGTGTAACCCCTTCACCGGGCACTATTCGACATTGCATCGCAGCGACTGACCTGCCCGTTACAGTGGCCATGCGTCCTCGCGAAGGCCACCTGGTATACAGCGCTTCGGAGCGAGAAATCATCCTGCACGACGCCGAATGGAGCCTCGAACAGGGGGCCAGCTCCGTCTCGATTGGGGGCCTCGATGGTCACCTCAACCTCGACATTGACCTGATCGAGACCGCCATCAAGCGGTTTGGCGGCCAACGTGTGATGGTCAACCGTGCCCTGGACAGCGTGCGCAAGCCCGACCAAGACTTTGAACGTCTGAAAGGCTTGCCCATCGCAGCACTCGCTTCCAGCGCAGGCGCGGGCAACGCGATCCGTGGACATGAGAAGCTCGTTCACTGGCAAGCCGAAGTTGACTTTGACATCTATGCCTCAGGCGCTGTACTACCGAGCGGGGCTGCCAGGATGTGGAGGGCGGGACTTTCCTGTTTTCGCGCATCAGCGCGACATAGCGCAGGAGTCGCCCACGAAGGCCGTTGGTTTGAAGGCGAGCTGTACCCCGTCGATGCGCGGCGCGTTGAGCACCTCACCAAAGCCCTGAACAAGGCGGTGGCCGCCGAAAACGAAGAAGAGGAAGCGGACTAACCCTTCGCGACCGCCAAATTATTTGGAGAGGACTTCAGCCACGCGATCGCGCACTTTGCGCTCCAGCGATTCAGCGGCTTGTTCGAGTTCAGTGCAGCGCGCCAACATGGCCTCGGCCGTCTCTCTGTCTTTCAAATCCGCCGCATTGACCCGAACATTCATCACTGCGCCAAGCACAGCGGTTCGCGCGCACAAGGCGCCCACACCCGCATCGGTCACACTGTTTGGGTTGCCAAAATCCGCCATCTCGGACATGATCGCCATGGACTCCAAGGACTGCTCAGCCACCTCTAGGGGCGTCTTCATCGCGCCCAACGTCGCGGCCTGAATGGCCGCCAAGCGCTCTGCCTTTTGGGCATCATTGCCCTTGGGCAAACCAAAGGCTGCCATGATGGCATCAAAAGCAGCGGTATCCTCATCGACCAGCGCCAACAACCTTTGCTGCAAGGCCATCCCGCGCTCAGCCACAGCACTAAAAGTCTCCCAGCGGTCGTCCCAACCGCGCTTGTGGGCGCTCAAATTGGCCACCATTGTCCCCAAGGACACGCCCAACGCACCGACATAGGCCGCGATGGAACCTCCACCCGGGGCCGGGCTCTCACTGGAGGTCTCCTCCGCGAAACCCACCAAGGACATGCGCGCCAAAGGCGCGGTATCTCCTGCGCCGTCTTCGAGCAAGTACTCAATGACGCGTTTCCTGGCGTCAAATGGGGCCAAATCGTCCAAACCGAGGGACTTCACCGCCACTTTGACTTTCTCTGACTCGCTGATGCCCAAGCTGCGCTCCTGCTTGCGCAGATAGTGATCCGCCGCGTCTATCAGCACCCGCTTCGGAATCAAACCCACAATCTCACTGCCCGTCACCCGCATGCCGCGTGCGATGGACCGCTCACAGGCGGCATCAAATGCAGTGTGTACCGCCGTCACCGAGATGTTGGTGAGGTTGAGGGACAATTGGGCGATGCCGTACTCCTCGATGTACCAGCCGATGCCCTTGACACATTTGAGCAAGCCCGGCTCTCGCATGGGCTCGCCGTTGGCGTCATTGACCACGGGCCCCGTCAGTCCCCCTTCGCGTTTGACGCGGCCATTTTCACGCAAATCAAAGGCCACCGCATTGGCGCGGCGTGAAGAGGTGGAATTGAGGTTGATGTTGTACGCCACCAAGAAATCCCGGGCGCCGATGGCCGTTGCGCCGGTCTTGCGGGCGCGTTCGTTGAATTCAGCGGGGCCGAAATCTGGCTGCCAAGCTGGCTCGGACAGCTTCTCCAATCCTTCATATTCGCCTTTGCGGCAATGGGCCAGGTTCTGTCGCTCGGGAGACTTGGCTGCTGCTTCGTAGAAATAGCCGGGTATGCCCAGCTCCTTTCCCACCCGCTCACCCAAGGCATGGGCCGCGGCTTTACAATCGTCCATCGTTACCCCGGCCACCGGCACAAAGGGACACACGTCGGTGGCGCCCATGCGCGGGTGCTCGCCGTGGTGCTTGGACATGTCGATGAGCTCCGCTGCTTTGGAGATCAAACGGAAGGCCGCTTCGACTATGGTCTCAGGCGGTCCCACGAAGGTGATCACGGTGCGGTGCGTCGAATTTCCCGGGTCAACGTCCAGCAAACGCACCCCTTCAACGGTCTCTACAACAGCGGCAATCGCATCGATCGTGGCCCGATCCCGCCCCTCGGAAATGTTGGGGACGCATTCAATCAAACGTGTGGACATGGCTTGGTGTTTTCCGGCCACCAAACTAAGCCGAATTCAGTCGCAGACGCCGCCCCACACAGAGAGCAATTCCAACAAATCTGGTGCGCCAATGAGGCCGTCGCCGTTGAGGTCATTCTGACACATCACCGCACAACTGCCATCATCCACGACGGCTTGCGGATCGTAATTGACCGCATCGGGATCCAAACAGCCTGACAGATAACAACTTCCGTCATCCAAAGAAGCCTGTGGGTCAAAGTTGGCCGCAAAGTCATAGGTGCATCCCGAGATGGCATCGACCACCTCTACCCATGCCGCAACAGGCTCGCTCTTGCATTCGAAGCCCACCGAGGACACATTCCAGTTATAGAAAAAGTAATAGTAGGAAGACGATGCAGAGGTCGGAATGGTCGATCCCGTAATGGTCGCGAGATCGTCCAACGCATAGGGATAGTCCAATTCAGATGGCACATTGTCCCGCCATAACCCCGCATCCGGAGCATTGACCAGCAAACCATAGCCTTCACCTTGGGCGACTTCGAAATTCAAAGTCACAGTGTTCCAGCCTGTACCCAAATACATCGGCGCCTCGGCGAGTATTTCCGCCTGTGGTGAGCGCAACAGAAATGTGCGCACCCCGGCAGACTCCGCCAACACCTCAACGCTTTCCAATACGATGTCTTCATGGGCATCAAACGAGAGGCCATAAGTGTCTGAACCTATATAGTCACCCGAAGAAACCTCGGTTTTTCCGCCTTGCGCATACCGCTTGTCCCGCATGCCCTCTGCACGTACCCACCACCCTGTGCTGGCACCCAGCGGAAGCGTGGTGTAAGTGGGCGACTCCTGCACAAAGGGTCCCACTTGCTCTGTGGTGCCCGCGAGCAGGTCTTCCAATGCCGTCGGCCCATAAGGCGCATACCAACGCAGAGGCTCCCCTTCCAACTGGACCGGCTCAAAGGTGTGGGTCGACCCTATCACCACCAATCCATCCGAAACAATGGGTTCTGACGGACCGGTAAACACCTCCAAAACCAAGGGGTCACTGATATCAATGTAGCCGCAGACATTGGTGGTCGTCACCGTCAGAGTATCGGAGCTGCCGACCACCAACGTCGGCGCCGGCACGCCATTGGACCACGTCACATCGACCTGAGGGCCTGTCACCGACAAGGTGCGCAGCGCCCCTTGACAAAACTTGGGCGGACCGTCCAATGCAATGATGGGAGGTTCGGGGGATATGAAGTCGATGTCTACCGCAGGAGACAGCACCGAGCAGCCTCCCGAAGAAAGCAAGCACTGTGCCACGCCTGCCGAAGAAAAGGTCCGACCACCGGTCGCGTCCTCCCCACCGGTCCAGCCTGACGCAGTCCAGCCGTCGGGCACGGACAAAAACAAGGAGTCTCCCGGGCACAGCTGGGCCTGTGCTGGCCAATCCAATGCGGGGTTCAGTCCAAAACAAGGGGTCTCCAGCAAAACGTGGTATTGATCGATGGCGGGGTTTTCGGTCACCGTGTGCACACCACTTGGCCAGAAAACCTCAACACTGTCTACCTCCGTCCGGTCGCCCAATCCAAAATTGAAGGTCAATGGACCGCATGAACTGTAGCTGTACCCGATGAACGAAGCATCGGTGCGGTGGAAATCCGGACCCGAATGCACCACCACACGGGCGCCGGCAGCATCGCGAGGCGACACCACGCCCTCCAATTCAAACCCAATCCAATGGGCCGACGTGTCCATATTGAGGAACAACTGGCAACCTGGATTGGCAGAAACCAAGGTGTTGACCACCAATAAATCCTCCGTGCCGTTGACATCAAAGTCAGCAACCACCGTCGCGTAGCCAGAAAAAGGACTCTCCAAAGCATCGTCCTCAGCGATATCGGTAAACGTCAGGTCCCCATTGTTGTGGTACAAGAGGTTTTCATAGGGCGAAAAAAAGTACTCATTGGCCACATAGAGGTCGCGATCCCCGTCGTGATCGTGGTCGATGAACGCGGTGCCCCATCCCATTCCTGAGTCCCCCACTCCGGCCGTCTCGGTGATGTTGGTGAAGGGAACAACAGGCCCCGCTTCAGGCTGTGGTCCGGGGTTGATCAAGAGGTCGTTGGGCAGGTTGTTGGAGATGAAGATGTCGAGAAAGCCATCGTGGTCGAGGTCTGTGGCATCTACGCCCATTCCTTGGGCAGAGACATCAAGCCCCCACGCGACCGCCTGATTGGTAAACAAACCATCGCCATTGTTGATGTAGAGCTTATTGGCTTGGTTGGCATCATGTGTCAGGTACAAGTCGAGGTCACCGTCATTTTCGATGTCCAAGAACAACGCCCCCATGCCAATCAAGTTGTCCGTCGCCCCTGAGGCATAGTAGCCATCAGTAAAACCGCCTTCACCGTCCGAAAGCCAAAAGGCATTGGGCTCATTCATGTTGACGATGTACAAGTCCAACCACCCGTCCATGTTGATGTCGGCGGCATGAGCACTGCGGCACTGAGATTCCTGTCCGAGCCCCAGCTCATCGGTAACATCCGTAAATGCGCCACCACCATCGTTGCGCCAGAAACGATTGACGTCTCCGATGTTGCAACTCAGCAAGTCTGGGTCTCCGTCGTTGTCGTAGTCAAAAAACAAAGTGGCCATGGTGAACCCATCGTCTTCCACGCCCACCTCGACCGGAACAAATTGGGCATTGCCTTCATTGCGGTAGAGGGTGTTCGGGGCCAAGCGGCTTCCCACATAAACGTCCAAATCACCGTCCAGATCGTAATCCGCTACCGACGCACTGTGATTCAGGTAATTCCCGAGCAGTCCGGCTTCCATGCTGTGGTCCACAAACTGTAACGACTGCGCTTGAACAGTCCCCATCCAAAGGACGAGCACTCCCAAAAGCAAGCGGGGGCGACCAGTTCGATTCACAGTGATTGACTTCATTCAAAGGCTTGAGATGCCCTAAATCAACCCGAATAAGATACAAATGGTTTAAACCACCCAATGCCCCCTCAACAAAACGCGTTCGGCAAGGGGGTCTCCAAAGGCATAGAGCGCCTCGTTGACCGAACCCAAAGGTCGGGTCACCAACAAACTCGCTTCCTGCCCTTTGGCCAATCCGCCTACCTCATCTTCCAACCCCAGCGCAGCAGCACCGTTTGTGGTCGCCGCGGCCAGGGCTTCCATGGGCTCAAGCCCCATCTTGATCGAGCCAAGGGCCGCCGCCAGGTGCATGTTTCCAGAGGGGGCAGAGCCAGGGTTAAAGTCAGTGGCGATGGCCAAAGCACAATCCGCATCAACCAGCGTGCGGCCCGGTGTGAAGGGCAAATCCAAGAAAAGGGAGCACAGCGGAAGGGCGACCGGAATGGTATCTCCCATGGCCAATTCCGCCACGTCCTCCGCACGAAGGACCTCGAGGTGATCGACGCTCAGTGCGCCTTGCTGCACGCACAGGGCGACGCCCCCTGAAGCCTTGAATTGGTTGACGTGCACCTTGGCTGGCAAACCGCGCAGCTTGGCCGCCTCCAGCAAAACGCGGGTCTCTTCTAAACCGAAGTACCCTTCTTCGCAGAAAATGTCCACATGATCGGCGAGGTCTTCCGCCACAACAGCCGGCAGCACTTCCTCCACCATGTACCGCGTGTAGGCTGCTGCACCCTCCCATCCGTTGGGTACGGCATGACAACCCAAAAAGGTGGTTTTGATCGGAATCCGATCGAGTGCACCCAATCGCCGCGCCACACGCAACATTTTGAGCTCACTCTCCAAATCCAAACCATAGCCTGACTTGATTTCCAGTGCCCCCGTGCCCATGCGCATCAACCGCTCCATTCTGGCCAGGCTGACTTCAAACAAATCGTCCTCAGACATGGCGCGCAAGGCCTTGGCACTGTTGAGGATGCCGCCACCGTTGGCCGCGATTTCCTGGTAGCTCAATCCGCGAATGCGGTCCACGAATTCTCCATCCCGTGAAGCCGCATGCACCAGATGGGTGTGGCTGTCTACCCAGGCGGGCAACACGCAGCGCCCAGCAGCTTCCACCACTTCGAGTCCATTCCAATCTACAATCCCAGGAAAGTCCGCCATCCGGCCGCCGTCCATCACCTTGCCGTCTTCTATCGCCAGCCAAGCATCTTCTATGACCGACATGCGCCTCATGTCTGCCCCCATTAGACGGCCGGTTGGGGCCTCTCCGAATCCCACGAGGTGACCGATGTCCTTGATGAGCAACCGGCCTGACGCAAAACCACTTTCCATGTGCCCCAAGGTCGCACATCTTGAGCGACCACGCGCCGCGTACCTTTGCAACATGCCCGGCAGTTCCATAGGACAACGGTTCAAGCTGACCACATTTGGTGAGTCACACGGCCCCGCGCTTGGGGGCATCCTTGAAGGCATGCCCGCAGGGGTGGCCATCGACATCCCACGGATCCAAGCCGAGCTGGACCGACGCAGACCGGGGCAATCCCAGCTGACCACTGCGCGAAAAGAACAAGACGAGGTCACCCTCCTTTCCGGGCTGTATGAAGGCAAGACCACGGGCACACCCATCGGGTTCACCCTGCCCAATGCCGACGCCAAGCCACAGGAATACGCACACAACGAGGACCGGTATCGGCCCAGCCACGCCGATTATACATACGATGCCAAATACGGCATCCGGGACCACCGTGGCGGTGGTCGGGCCAGTGCCAGAGAAACCGCCAGCCGTGTGGTGGGCGGTGCATTGGCCCGTCAATTTCTGGAACAACTTTATCCCCAAGGACCGGCTCCACAAGTGAGTGCCTATGTAGAGCGCGTGCAGGACATCGCCATGCCATCGCCCCCCGCATTCTACCCTACACAAACAGTCGACGCAAATGCCGTGCGATGCCCGGACCCCGAAACCGCCTCACGCATGGAGGCACGCATCCTCGAGGTCAAACGAGCCGGCGACACCGTGGGCGGCAGTGTGGTCGTCGTGGCCCAGCACGTACCTCCGGGATGGGGCGAGCCCGTCTTCGACAAACTGCATGCCGACCTCGCCAAAGCGCTGTGGAGTTTGCCTGCAGTCAAAGGCCTCGAGCTGGGCAGCGGATTCAGTGGCACACTCATGAAAGGATCTGCCCACAATGATCCCTTTGTCCGGGAAGACGGCGCCATCCGGACCGCGACCAACCACAGTGGCGGCATTCAAGGGGGCATCAGCAACGGAGAGGACATCGTCCTGCGCGTCGGTTTCAAACCCGTCGCCACCATTCTCACGGAGCAAGCCACGGTAACCCGCCAAGGACAAGACACCACCATGAGCGGACGGGGCAGACACGACCCTTGTGTCCTACCCCGCGCCGTCCCCATGGTCGAGGCCATGGTCCTGCTCGTGCTCGCTGACCACGCATTGAGACAGCGCAACGCCCGCCTCTGAACCTTAGCTTGCATCCTCAAACGGATCGCAACACCAATCCCCCAAACGCATGCGCCTCGCCCTGCATTGGCAAGTTCTTATCGGCCTCGCGGTCGGTGTCCTGTACGCCTGGATGTCCATCACTTTTGGATGGAATGAATTCACCGTAGACTACATCAAGCCCTTCGGTGACATATTCATCAATGTACTGAAGCTGATAGCAGTACCCCTCGTGCTCTTCAGTATAATGTCAGGTGTCGCGAGCCTCGGTGACCCGGCTAAACTGGGCCGCATGGGGATCAAGACCATCGTGACCTACCTCCTCACCACCATGGCCGCAGTGGTCGTGGGCCTGGTGCTGGTCAACCTGTTTGAACCCGGAGCGCGCGTCTCTGACGACCTGCTCGAATCCAACCGCATTCGCTACGAATTGTGGCGGGACGCCAATGGCATCCAAGTCCTCGATGACATCAACCTCCTGCAAGACCCTGCCCTGTCCGACAAGGTGACGGCCATCACAGGTGAACAGGTGGCCATGAACGATTGGGTGGTCGACAAGCTCACCAAGGCTGAACGCACCAAATCATCGGGACCATTGCAGCCCTTGGTCGATGTGGTGCCGACGAACATATTCAAATCGCTGGCCGACATGTCCATGCTGCAGATCATCTTTTTTGCGGTCTTCTTTGGCATCGTTTTGGTGGGCATGCCCAAAGCGCAAGCAGCCCCTTTGATGCGCGCGATTGAAGCCCTCAACGAGGTCTTCGTGCGCATGGTCTGGGTGGTCATGAAGGCCATGCCTGTCTTTGTCTTTGCCTTGATGGCGGGACAGATTGTCAATGCAGCGGGCAGCGACCCGGAAATGTTCCGACAATTGCTCGAGTACCTCTTGCAATACAGCATGGTCGTGGTGTTGGGCCTCGCGTTCATGGTCTTCCTGTTCTACCCTTCACTTGTGGCTTTGCTCATCAAGCCCATGGGATACAAGGCCTTCATGTCGGCGATGCGCGATGCACAGATCACGGCATTTTCTACTTCGAGCTCCGTGGCCACCCTCCCTGTGACCATGGATTGCGTCCGCAACAAAATCGGCGTGTCTGAACGCACGACGAGTTTTGTCCTGCCCATTGGCGCCACTGTAAACATGGACGGAACCTCTCTTTATCAGGCAGTTGCCGTGGTTTCCCTCGCCCAATTTCACATGGTGGACCTGAGCCTGACCCAGCAAGCCGTGATCGTGATCACCGCCACGGCCGCTTCCATAGGGGCAGCGGCAGTGCCGAGCGCAGGACTCGTGTTGATGATCATCGTGCTGGAAAGCGTCGGCCTGAATCCCGCGTGGATCGCACTGATCTTCCCCGTAGACCGCATCCTTGACATGTGCAGGACCGTGGTCAATGTGACGGGCGATGGCGCGGTATCGACCATCATCGCACACAGCGAAAACGAACTTAACGTCCCCGCACAGAGCGCTTCCTAACATGCTACACAGGGCGCCATTTCTCCTGACCTGCTTGCTGTTCTTGGGTGCCTGCGCAGGTGCTCTCGGACAAGACGACGACCCTTGCCGTCCAGAGTTGGACAGCAAGACCCTCAAATTGTTGGAGAAAGGCAAGGACAAGCGCAAATACGATGCCGCCAAGCGCTTAGGCTACCTCCAGGACGCCTTGGATTCGGATGAAAATGCCATCGGCGCCCAATTTGAATTGGGGCTTCTACAATTCAGTCAAGCCCGCCGACAAGGCAGTGGCTTTGGAGAGGCGCGCGCGCACCTCCGGGCCGTCCATGCGGCTTGTCCTGATTACGACGCTGAGGTCCCATACACCTTGGGCAGTATGGCCTTTGCCGAAGGACAATTTGAAGACGCCCTCGACTGGTTTGACCGCTTTCTTCGCTGGGAATACTTCACAGGAAAACCGCACACACCCCGGGCAAACCGCCGGGTGCAAGACGTAGAAAAGAGCCTCCCCCAAATCCAGTTTTTGGTGGAATTCAATGCCCATGCAGATTCGCCAGCCCCGAAGGTGTTGGAATCGGTGGCCTCCCCAGACCAAGAGTACCTGCCCGCCCTCTCCGCTGATGGCACCTTGCTGTTTTTTACCCGGGCGGGTGAACGCAAAGCCAAGGGCGACCTGGTGAGCAAGCCCTTCGAGAAGTTTACTTGGGCAAAAAGGGCGGGGCCAAGTACCACATTCGATGCTGGGGTGGCCATGGAGGATCCGTTCAACCGGACCACCGGTTATGGCGGCGCCTCGATATCAGTAGACAACCGCTCGCTCTTCCTCGCCATCAAAACCCCGGTGTCGGGCAATCCTGAAAACATCGACCTCTATTCAGCCCGGTACACCTTGCTGGAAGACACTGGAGACGAGACGGTGTACCTGTGGAGCGAACCCCAACCTCTCAGTGCCTTGAACACCCCCGATGGTTGGGAATCTCAGCCCGCAGTCAGCCCGGATGGCCAGTGGTTGTATTTCGCTGCTGTGCGGCCCGGAACCACCCCCGATACACAGGGCACCCCGAGCATTGACATCCTGGTCAGCGCATTGGGAAACAATGGAGAATGGGGACCAGCCGTTCCGCTTCCCGCCCCTATCAACACAACGTTTAGTGACAAGGCGCCCTATCTCCACCCCGACGGGCACACCCTATATTTTGCCTCCAACCGCACCCCTGGTGGTGGTGGCTACGACATCTGGGTGAGCCGATTGGACAGCACTTCAGGCCCCACAACAGCGGGCGCCTGGTCTACACCGGTCAATGTCGGCAGGCCACTCAACACCGAGGGCGATGAGCATGGCTTGGTCACCTCTGCAGATGGCAAGACGGCATACTTCGCCAGCCGGAGGCCCGAAACCCGAGGACTGGACATCTTGACTTGGGAACTTCCCGAACCCGTAAGGGCACGCGCATCAGTGGTCGTTCGCGGCCAGCTTGACGTGAGCGAGGCCCTGGGGGACACCCGCATCGACCTCGAATTGCGCTACGCCCAAAGCCGGCGCGCCCAGGCCATTGACCTCGGCGATGACGGTGCTTTTGCTGCTGTCGTGGATCTCGGCTCCAAGGAAGATGTGTTGGTCGTTGCCAAGGCAGACGGCGCAGCGTTTAGCGCGGGCATTGTCATCGACAAGGATGAGGAAGAGCCTGCGCTCGTCAATGCCAACCTCAGTGTTCGCTCAGTCTCTGAAGCCAATGCCGCCTTTGAAATTGAGGACATCCGCTACGCTTCAGGCTCAGCAGAAATCGGGCGCGCAAGCCTATTGCTGCTGGATTTGTTTGCCGAATACCTGTCCGAAACCGGACTCTCTGTCGAAATCGGCGGACACACGGACGACATCGGCAGCGATACCGATAACCTGGCCCTCAGCGAAGCCAGGGCGCAGGCCGTCCGCAACTACTTGGTCTCGGCAGGCGTGCCGGCAAAAGACATCAGCGCCAAAGGGTATGGCGAATCCCGTCCCAGGTCGGACAACGACTCAGTCGAAGGCCGCGCCAACAACCGGCGCACCGAGTTCAGGATCACGCATTGAACCCCGCCCAACGTTGTGGGCCATGCGCCGTGAATAATTAGGTCGGGCACCCCCACAAAAAGGGCACGGAGCGGACGATTTTCACGTTGTCCACCTACACTCCATGTTCTCCCCTATTCCCTCCCGCTTCATTTTTGGTCCAGCGTCTTGCGCTGCCCGAAGACGCTGCAAGGCAGCCAGCCTGTTTCTTGTGATGCTCAGTGCACCTTTTGGACCTGACCCAGCATCGGCCCAAGGCCCTGTCCTCGTGGGCGGCGAAGTCAACCAAGCCTCTGACAGGCTGGATCCCAGCGCTTTTGATCGGGCAAGGGCGCATTTCGACCACCATCAATATGCCGCTGCACTGGAACTTTTCGACCAGTGGTACCAATCCCCAAAAGTGGGTGACGGTCCTTCCGGCGAGCGCAATGCCTTGGTCAATGTAGAAGCGGAATACCGGGCCGCCCTGTGTGCGATGTACCTGTACCACAAGGATGCTGTTTGGAGGATTGACCGATTCATCGAACGCCACCCCGAGTCCACTTGGGTCCCCAAACTGCAGTGGGAATTGGCAAACTATGAATACCGTCGGGGCAAGTGGAGCAAAGCCATCGGGAGTTTTAGCGCCCTCAATCCACGCCGCCTTTCCAAGGAAATGCGCACCGAATACCACTTCAAAAATGGTCACGCCCTGTTTGAAACTGGAGACCTCGATGGGGCACGGGGCAACTTGCTCAAGGTGGTTGAAGACCCTGCGGCCCAGCCCGAGTACCTCGAGGCCAGCAAATACTACCTGGCCCACATTGCCTTTGCCGAAGACAGGCTCACTTCTGCCCTCCAGGCTTTTGAAGCCCTCGCCGAGATCAACGCGTTCCGGGACGCCGTGCCGCTCTACATCGGACAAATACTTTACCGGCTGGAGCGGTTCGACGAACTCGCCGAGCGCGGCCCCGCATGGCTCGCTGAAGACCGAGACTTGGGCAAGAACGACAAGCGAGAGCTGACCCGTGTACTCGGTGAAGCCTTCTTTCACCTGGGAGATTGCGCATCCGCCTCGCCCTATCTCGAGGCCGCCTGGTCCAGTGCCGACGCACAAGAACGCACCCCAGAATTCAGCTACATCGTCGGCACCTGCCGGCTTGCATCGGGCCAGCCCAACACCGCCATCACGGCCTTGATGCGGGCGACCGGAGGCAATACCGCGCTGGACCAATACGCCACCCATGCCATGGGACGGGCCTACCTCCAACTCGACGAGAAGCCCAAGGCCCAATCGGCATTTGCCAAAGCGGCCACCATGGATCACGACCTCGAAATGCGGGAGGACGCTTTGTTCAACCAAGCCAAGCTCGCCTTTGAGACCGACTTCAACCCCTTCAATGACGCCATCGCGGCCTTTGAGCAATACCTCGAAGAATACCCCGACAGCCCACGGCGCGATGAGGCCTACGGCTTCCTTTTGGACGTCTATCTCACCACACGCAACCACGAACGGGCCTTGGACGCCTTGGACAGGATCCAACGCAAATCCCCCAAGGAGAAGCAGGCTTACCAGAAGCTGGCCTTCAACCATGGGGTCGACCTGTACCAAGGCGGACAATTCGACGAAGCGGAAGCCTTCTTCCGGAGAAGCCGAAAATTCCCAGAGGACGCGACCTTGGCGGCTGAGAGCCACTATTGGCAGGGCGAAATCGCCATGAAAGCGGGGCGGAATGCCCCTGCCCTGAGCCACTACCGGACGTTCCTCAACGCTCCCGGCGCCTTCAATTCAGTCAAGTACAATGAAGGCGAATACGGAGCGGGCTATGCCTTGTTCCGTCAGCGCAAATACCGCGACGCACAGGTCTCATTCAGAAAGTATGCCGACGCCGAAACCGGTGCAGGCCCAGGTGGTCACCGCGCCGATGCCCTGTTGCGCATTGGAGACTGCTTTTACATCGACAAAGACTACGGCCGAGCGGTAGACTCCTATGACAAGGCCCTCGACGCCGGCACGACCCAGCAGCAATACACGCAATTCCAGCGGGCGCGCTGCCTTGGATTGAACGGAGATCTCGCAGGAGAAGTGGAGGGCATGCGCACCTTGCTCGATGGCCACCCGGAAACCACCTTCAAAGGAGATGCCCTGACCGCCATAGGAAAGGCCGAGATCGAGCGCGACCAAATGGAGGCCGCCCGCAGCGCCTTCGAACGCGTCCGCAGCGAACTGCCCAGCAGCCCCTTCGCCAAGCGCGCCTTGGTGGACCTGGCTTTGATCGCTGTCAAACAAGGCCGCCAGGACGACGCACTGAAGCTGTGGAATCAGATCTCCAGCCAATACCCAGACGACGATGTCACCAAAGACGCCTTCCTGCTGGTGGAGCCGCTGTTGGTGGAACGCGGCCAACTCGACAACCTTCCCGATGTGCTGGGACTCAGTGCAGACGACATCGCAGAGAGAACCTATGCCGCAGCGCAAGACCTCGCCCTTTCCGGCGACTGTGCAGCAGCCACGCCGAAGCTCGAGCAATTCATCGAAAAGTACCCCAGCAGCATCCGTTTGATCTCTGCCCGTTTCCACCTCGGTCAGTGCCACTTCGACAACGGCAACCCAGACGGCGCACTCGCGGCACTCGAAGCCGTGATCGCAGCGCCGTTAAGCGATTACCACGAGCCCGCGCTCGTCATGGCCGCCACCCTGAGGTACAACCGCGAGGAGTATGACGGCGCCTTGGCACACTACCGCCAACTGGAGCAAGTCGCCGTACTCAAGCGGCACGTATTGGAGGCGCGCATCGGCATCATGCGCTGCAGCCGTGCATTGGGAGATGGCGAAACCGTCCTCGCTTATGTGGGGCCCATTTTGGAGGACAGCGGCACGCCACAGGACATCCGAACCGCTGCGCATTACAACCGGGCCCTCATCCTACTCGACCGCGGCGATGCCGAGGCCAAAGCCGATTTGAACATCCTCGCCGAGGGCGGACCGCATGCCGAAGAAGCAACGCATCACCTCGCAGCGCTCACCCTTGAAGCCGGGGACCCCGTCGCGTGCCAAACTGCCATCTTCGCCCAACTGAACCGCTTTGGTGGCGGCAGCGATTGGTCCTACCAGAGTTTCCTCCTCTTGGCAGAAACCTACATCGCCCAAGCCGACTATTTCCAGGCGAGAACCACCATTGACCAGCTTCAGAGCAACGTCGCAGAACCTTGGGTCCAAGACGCATGCATGGACATGCTCGACCGCATCCTGCAGCTCGAACAACCTGCACCGGAGCCCGCTCCGAAAGACAGCAGCAACGCCGAAGGCGAAACCCCCAACCCCATCGAAGAATGAAATCCTTGCGCCAACGTCAGCATGTACGCGCGGGCCTCGCCTGCGCCATACTCGCCATGGGCTCCGTGCCGGGTCTGTGGAGCCAGGACAGCCTTCAGGTCACCTTCGTGGGGGACCGCGAACTTTATTTGAGGGAGGTCGATAAGCCCACAGACTCTCCTAAGGCCGTCGACCTCGGTATCGAACGGCCTGTCATCGAATACGCGCCCATTGCCAAACGCACGTCACCCACTCCAGATGTGCGCAACATTGCCCCGATCGCCGTGGAAATGGACGCGCCACTGCCCCGCCTTTATGCGGGCCATGCACGAGGAGGCTTTGGACTATACGCTTCACCGCTTTTGGACGTGCACATCGGTGACACGCGCAGCCGCCAGGGCGCTTGGGGACTCTCTTTGCGCCACCGCAGTTCAGCGGGCGCCACGGGCAAGCCTGATAGCATTGGTGTCGATGAAGGATGGTCCAAAAACGCCGTTAACGGCTACTACCGGCGCTTCGTCGACCGGAGCAGCGTTACGGCTTCTGCCTTTGTAGAGCGTGATGCGTGGGGACTGCATGGCCTCGACCTCAACGCCGCTGCAGCGGGTTTCTCCGCGCCGCAAGACCGCCAGACCTATGGACGCATGGGGACTGAGTTCAGGCTGCAAAACCACGAACGGGACAGCAGCAAAGTCCACCGCAACCTCTCGCTCTCCTACTCGCGATTGACCCTCGGAGTCGCGCCCGTACCCGGTGATGCACCCGTTGAAGAAATCCTCAAAAAGGCAGGCAGGGAAAACCTCATAGAGGCGACCGGTCGCATCCATTCTTGGCGGGATGGTGCGCGGTACGACCTCGGCTACGAAGCCCACATCATGGGCAGCCAATTGAACGCCATCGGTGACACCTCTGCCGCCGCCGTCAACCGCAGCACGGCCTTGGTTGGCGTGCGTCCTTCTGTGACCAAAG
>JAKMCW010000042.1 GCA_022428205.1 Flavobacteriales bacterium | reverse complement strand
GCCGGACATGAGCGACATCGAGTGGCAAACGGTCGTCGGCACCGGCGCGGGCACCATCGACCTGAGCCCCACCGCCTTCCTCGTGAGCGATTGCGAGCAGGTCTACATCAGCGGATGGGGTGGCCAGACCAATGCCACCGGTGGCACCGGCGAGGTCGCCGGCAGCACCACCTTCGGCCTGCCCACCACGGACAGCCCTTTCCAAAGCAGCACAGACGGCAGTGACTTCTACCTTGCCGTCCTGTCCCCAAATGCGGAAGACCTGGTCTACGCCACTTTCTTCGGCGGACCCTTCGCCAACGAGCACGTCGACGGCGGCTCCTCTCGGTTCGACCAAAACGGGACGGTCTACCAATCTGTCTGCGCGGGCTGCGGTGGCATGAATGACTTCCCCTCCACTGACAATGCGTGGAGCCCCAACAATCCGAGCCCCAATTGCAACATGGGCGTCTTCAAATTCGAACTCGGCAAGCTCAACGCCCAGATTGACATCGACGGCCCAGACCAATTCTGCCAAGGCGACAGTGTTCAATTCGAGAACTTCACTTCCGGCCCAGCGGCTTTCCTCTGGAACTTTGGCGACGCCACTTTTAGCGAAGAGTCAGAGCCCTTGCATCTGTATGGCCTCAATGGCGTCTTCGACGTGGAGGTCATCGCGCAAGACACCACCGGATGTCTGGAACCCGACACGGCCTTCGTCACGGTCACCATCGCGCCGAGCGCTGATCCCCAAATCGACCCGGTGGACCCCCTTTGCATTGGAGATGACGTGCAACTTCAGGGCAGCGGCAATGGCACACTGGCGTGGTCTCCGCCCAACGGCTTGAGCGCCACCGATACGGCAACGCCCGTGGCAAATCCCACCACCACGACCACTTACAGCCTCACCGATGAGACCCTCTGTGGCACAGCGACGGCATCCGTCACAGTGGAGGTCGTCGACATGGCCACCTCCGAGAGTGAGGACACCCAAATTTGCCTGGGAGATGTCATCCCTTTGACCGTCACGAGCCCCGTACCCGGTGCCGAGGATTGGACCTACACGTGGTTTCCACCCGAAGGGCTCTCCGACCCTTTTGGGCCCAGCCCCACGGCATCACCTGCTGTCTCGACCACCTACTCCATCACGGTCACCACCCCCGAAGGCTGCATCCGAGAACACGACATTGTGGTCGATGTCGTCCCCTCGGCACCAGGGGGGACCACCTATCCCACTGTCAACCTCTGCGACGGGCAAACCACATCGCTTTCCGCAGCCGATGGCAACACTTGGGTGTGGAGCCCCAGCGCAGGCCTCAACAACCCCGCCAGCCAAACCCCCTCCGCCAGCCCGTTGGAAACGACCACCTACACGGTCACCATCACCAACCTGTGCGGCGAAGGCACGGATGAAGTCACCGTTCAGGTCATCACACCCGAAGCGCTGGTGTCCCCTGGGGGCTGGGTCTGTGCCGGAACACCATTCCCCGTCAGTGCAGCCGGTGGCGAGGTCTTCCAATGGGTTCCAGGCGCGCTCGTCGCCCAGCCCAACATGGCCGAAACCACCGTCACCACTGAAACCAGCCAGACGTTCACCGCATACGTTACCGATGCCGACGGATGCGTGGCCTCAGCGGAACTCACCGTCAACGTCTGGCCCCGGCCCACTGTGGAGGCTGGCCCTGACCAGCGCAACGAATGGCTGGAACCCACCTTTCTCTACGGCTCTGTATCAGGGGCACCCATAGACTCTCTATGGTGGAGCCCCTCGGAGCCGTTGTCCTGCGACGACTGCCTCACCCCGGAAGTACTGCTCCAAGACGACGGCGTCTTCACCTTGCACGTCGTCGACACCAATGGCTGCAAATCAGTGGACATCGTGGAAGTAGAATTTCGCTACCCCTTGTACGTTCCTTCGGGCTTCACCCCAGACGGCGACGGATTGAACGACGGCTGGCGTCCGGAAGGACAATGGCTCAACGGCACGGGAACTTACCTGCTTGGAAATCCCGACCCCACCATTCTTCCGGGCTATCGGGTCGAGGTG
This sequence comes from Flavobacteriales bacterium, assembly GCA_022428205.1. Classification (GTDB taxonomy): domain Bacteria; phylum Bacteroidota; class Bacteroidia; order Flavobacteriales_D; family Sanyastnellaceae; genus UBA8752. The sequence goes on along the minus strand of JAKMCW010000042.1, from coordinate 12,409 downwards.
TGGAACCGCTGGGGCGACCTCGTCTGGTCTTCCGTTGACCCGCGTGCGTACTGGACGGGCGGCGTTGGAGGGCCGGGCACAGCAGAAGGCACCAATAAGCTGGGATCCGGAGCGCACTACGCACCAGCAGGAGTCTACAATTGGCGGGTGTGGTTCCCCACCAGCAAAGGCATCGAAACCCGGCAGGGACGGGTCACCCTCGTGCGCTAAAGTTTTTTCGCGTCAGCGCAAAATGAGGTCAGTAGTGGCAATACGGTTGTCACCATCCACCAAGTGCACCGTGTAGACACCCGGCTCAAAAGGACGCGAAGCCGTGAAGAAAATACAGGCCTCCATCTGCTCACCAGCGTAGTCCAACACACGGGCCGCAGAAGCAGGCACCCCGCCCGACATCGCCACCGGTGCCCTGTCACCAGGAGGCATCAATTGACCATCGGGATCCAATACCTCCAAAAACAAGGTCCTGCTTCCCTTCTCAGCAATGCGGTTCTCCAACAACGTAAAGCAAGTCTTGATCATCTCGGCGCGCTTGGCCCGCGACGTCTCGCGCTGTGAGCCTGTGGACGTCACACGAATGGCCATGGGGTTGAGGTCCATCGCCTGAAGCACACGTCCGGCTTCAATCACCTCCTCCATATCGCTTTGCTTTTGTTGCAGTGCTTGATTCCGCTCCCGGACCGTCGAGACTTCCACCGCCATGGCATCGCGCTCTGCCTGCAATGCCATGTTTGCCTGGTTCAAAGAATCAATGGTCACGACATACCCTTGCATGATCTTGCGCAGGGTTTCTGTCTCCTTCTTGAGCTTTGAAACGCTGTAGTTGCGGTCCCTGACCTTGCTGATGAGCCCTTCGATCTCACTGCGCTGGGCCGACATTTCCGCCATCATCAAAGAGTTCTCGGTTTGCAAAGTGTCGTAGCTAAACCGCAGTTTCTGAAGGTCGAGTTCCAGGGCCTGGCGCTCAATTTCTCCTGCGTTGATTGCTCCGGTCTGGGCCTCAATGGTGGTGCCCTGCTGAGAAACCTTGAAGCCCAAGTAGCCTGCCGTGCAGAAAAGCACAGCAATGATGATGAGGTAGGTCGATCTCTGTTCCATGTTGTGAATCAACGCAACAATTGGACCACTTCGCATCGGCGCCTCACAGAATCCCCACATCAGGCCGTGCGTTCCACATCAACGCATCAAAGGATAAAATGCCTCCTTGGTGTGCAGAATGCGGTGACCATACCGGTTTCTCAAAACGGCGATCACATCAAATCGCACCTCCAGGTGGTGCTCGGAATGCTGGGCCAAAAGCAGGCGTGCCGCGCGGATCAATCGCTCCTGTTGCGCCCGTGACACCATGCGGTGCCAGTCGGCTTGAACGGGCTCGGTCCTCGCCTTGACCTCCACGACCACCAGCCAAGGCCCATCCTTCGCAACCAGGTCCACTTCCAGCCGTCCCCTGCGCCAATTCCGGGCCAACACCTCCCAGCCCAAATCCACCGCATGGTGCAACGCCCGCTCCTCGCCCCACCGACCGAGGCTCTGTGTGAATGATTCCATGGCAACCAAAGTGCGCAAGCCCCCTCAGCCCAAGCCTTACTTTCGCTCGGAAATGCACCAACGAAGGCCCCTGGCTTGCATGCGCACGCGAACCTCCCCCCTCCTCCTCGTCCTCCTGCTCCTCTGCGGGCTTCCAACGGTGATGTCGCAGACGGGCAACCGCGCCATGGGCAATGCCATCGGTTGGGTTGACGCCCCAAAATCACATGGAAAATGGTATGCCCATTGGGGCTATCACCGCGCGACCTACGGCCAAACCGACTTGCAACTCATCGGGCCGGGCATTGACCTCACCTTGCACGACATGCAGGCCACGGACATGCCCTCCGAGTTCGACCCTAAAGTCCACCTCAACCCCGCAGCCTTCACCATTCCCCAGTTCAACGCGAGGATAGGGCGGCGGTTGAAAGAAGGCGTAGTGGTACCGGGAGACCTTTGGATCAGCGCGGGCTGGGACCACCTGAAATACAAGGTGCCACACACCGTTCACACGGTCAGCGGATTCATAGACAGTACCGTCTACGCCCCAAACTCTGCCTTTGATTGGGCATGGCGCGACTTCAACTTCGAGCACTCAGATGGCATGAATTTCATCCGCATTGCGGCTGAACGAAACTTCGACTTTGGCCGCGCAGCGCGCACACGACAAACGTGGGACACCGCCAACCAAAAATGGCGGTTCGGCATTCAAACCGCCGCCAGCGTGGGCATGGTCCTGTGCGCCACCGATGTCCGCTGGATGGGAATCCGCACCAAGCATTATTGGCGCATCTGTGGATGGGGGGCCAGCGCCAGTGCAGGTGCCTGGATGCAGTATGGCCGGTTCAGGGTGCTCGCCAGGCTCCAAGCGGGCTGGCTGAACATCGGAAACAGTAACTTCCTGGCCTCAAGTGACTTGAGTGGGGAAACCCCTGGGGTAGACGGGGTTGCCGGCGCCCTACTGGACGCCAGTTCAGCACGACATGCCATGACTTTCATAGAACGCGGCATCACCGTGGCGTACCACTTCGGGCGGTCAGGAAGGCCTGCAGCCGACGAACGCATTCGGACATCGCCGGTGCGCTAAATGACGCGGCGCGCGCCGGCGCCTATCTTCGCACGTTACTGCGCCCTACCGCCATGTCTGATTCACCACGCTCACGCCGTCCACAGCGAACAGGTCGCTCCGATAACCCCAATCGGCAGCGCGCTGACAAGGCGTCTGGGCCCACAGAAAAACGCGGATACGGCACGCGCCGCTCACTCTCAGACAATCCGTCCGAAGAAGCGCCACGCGACAAGTCCGCCCGCGGGCCTCACAAGACAGGCCCCCACAAGAAAGGACGCCCGGCACCCGGACGAGGCGGAAGGCCAAACAAGTTTCGCCCCAAGAAGCGCGCACCGCTCAAGGATCCCAGCGCCCCAATTCGGCTCAACAAGTACATCGCGAACTCAGGTGTTTGTGCCCGACGAGAAGCCGATTTGCTGATCACCGCCGGCGCGGTGACGGTCAACGGAGAAACCATCACCGCTTTAGGTGCCAAGGTGCTCAGGACCGACGAAGTCATGGTCGAAGGCCAAAGGATCAAACCGGAAACCAAGCACTACCTCATCCTCAACAAGCCCAAGAACTTTCTCGGCACTGCAGGCGACAAGCAGGGACGTCGCACCGTGATGGACCTCGTGCGCAACGCCACCAAAGAAGTCTTGCTGCCCATCGACAAGATCGAGCGCATGGACACGGGTTTGCTGCTGTTCACCAATGATCCCGAGCTCGCGGAACGCATGCGACAGCCAGGGACGAAAATCCGCCAGTTGTATCATGTCACCTTGCACCAAAAGGCCCGCCAGGAGCACCTGGATGCCATGGTCGAAGGTGTAAAAATTGAGGGGCAACACTTCCAAGTAGAGGCCGCTCACTTCATCGATCCGGAAAAGCGCCCTAAAGAAATCGGCATCGAAATCCATTCTAACCGGCCCAAGGCCTTGACCCGCCTGCTCAACCACCTCGGTTACGATGTGGACCGGTTGGACCGCACGATATTGGGGCCTTTAACCAAGAAAGACCTGCCGAGAGGACATTGGCGCATGCTCAACCAAGAAGAGCTCAACCTCCTTCGCATGTCCCTCTAAACCGATTGAAACACCGTGTCCGACAGCCTCGTCATCATACCGACTTACAACGAGAAGGAGAACATCACACGGATGTTGGACACCGTCATGTCCTTGACGCCCCAACGTGGAAAGCCGTTCCACGTGCTGGTGGTCGACGACGGCTCTCCCGATGGTACTGGCGATCTGGTGCGCACAGCTCAAGCCGCCCACCCTGGTCGCATCCACCTTTTGGAACGCGCTGGAAAGTTGGGCCTCGGAACGGCCTACATCGCGGGGTTCAAATGGGGGTTAAACGAGGGGTATGACTACCTCTTCGAAATGGACGCCGACTTCAGCCACAACCCCAAGGACCTCGAGCGGTTGCGCGAAGCCTGCATGGACGGTGCCGGTGTTGCAGTTGGCTCCCGCTACACCCAAGGCGGCGGGGTATCCAATTGGCCCTGGCACCGCATCGCCATGAGCTATGGTGCGTCCATCTATGTAAACGTGGTCCTTCAGCTTGGCGTCAAAGACCCCACCGCTGGATTCAAATGCTACCGGGCCGAGACCCTGCGCACCATCCGGCTGGACAACATCCACTTCATCGGATACGCGTTTCAGATTGAAATGAAATACAATGCGAAGCAGCTTGGTTTTCGCATCGCTGAAGTGCCCATCACCTTCGTAGATAGGGAGTTGGGCACATCCAAAATGAGCCTCAACATCTTCAAAGAAGCCTTCATCGGCGTCTTGCAGATGCGCCGGTTCGACATCCGTCCCGCAGACGCCCACTCCCCCAAATGAGCCATCTCTTTACCGGCGCTACCCTTGTTCACGAAGGCCGCACCGAAACCGCGGACCTGCTGGTGGTGGGCGACCGCATTACCGCCGTTGGACCACAGCTGTCCCAACATACTGATCCTGCCATTGCCGATGCCGCCCGCAAGGCGCAGGTCCATGATTGCACTGGGCTGCACCTGTTGCCAGGCCTCATCGACGATCAAGTCCACTTCCGCGAGCCGGGGTTGACCCATAAGGCCGAGATCGCCACGGAGTCTCGGGCAGCCGTGGCCGGCGGCATCACCTCCTTCATGGAGATGCCCAATACCGTACCGCAGTCTTTGACCCAGCCACTGCTCCAAGAGAAGTACGACCGGGCCGCAGCAGTCAGTCCCGCCAACTACAGCTTCTACATGGGGGCCTCCAACGGCAACCTCGACCACGTGCTGCTCACAGATCCACGCACTGTTTGTGGCGTCAAGGTGTTCATGGGCAGCTCTACAGGCGACATGCTTGTAGACGACGCTCAGGTACTAGAGGGCATCTTCAAGGAGTGCCCCATGTTGATCGCAACACACTGCGAAGACGAGGCCACCATCCGCGCCAATGCGGCGGCGGCACGGACCCAATTCGGCGACGATGTGCCCCTCCAGCAGCACCCCGTCATCCGGAGTGCCGAAGCCTGCTACCGCAGTTCTTCCCGCGCGGTTGAACTCGCCGCCCGCACCGGCGCCCGGCTGCACGTCTTACACATCTCCACCGCCAAGGAGCTCAGCCTGTTTGACGGCGGCAAACCCCTCTCCGAAAAACGCATCACCGCCGAAGCGTGCACCCACCACCTTTGGTTCACCGATGCGGATTACGCCAAGCGGGGCACCCACATCAAATGGAACCCCGCGGTCAAAACCGCTGCTGACCGCGCCGCCATCCGCGCCGCACTCAAGCCCGGTGGGGCGATCGACGTGCTCGCGACGGACCACGCCCCGCACACCTTGGCCGAAAAAGCCAACCCCTATTGGTCCGCACCTTCAGGTGGACCTTTGGTGCAACACGCCCTTGTCGCCCTGTATGAAGGCGTCGCCCAAGGCTGGTTGGACCTGACCGACATTCCCCGCCTGGCTGCACACCGTGTGGCAGAGCTGTTCGACATCGAAGACCGGGGCTATCTCAGGCCCGGCTATTTCGCAGACTTCGTGCTGGTGGACCCCCGCGCATCGTGGACCGTCACCGAGGACAACATCCTCAGCAAGTGCGGTTGGTCTCCTTTCACAGGTGACCGTTTCTCCGCCAGCGTTGTCGGCACATGGGTCAATGGAACCCAGGTCTGGGATGGTGAAAGCGTCTTGGAGCCCCAAAATGGCGCAGCCCCCGCGGGCCGCAGAATGACCTTCAATCGATGAGTGGCAGGGGTTGGATCGCGAGCGTTGGACTGTTGTTGGTTGCCCTGTCAGGATGCGATCCACGGGCCAAGCAAGACGTTCCGCCCCCACCCGATCACCGCATTGGTCGCACCCAATTCGTAGAAATCCACGCTGAACTTCAATTGCTCGAGGCTGCCTACCGACAGCGCATGCTGCATGGTGGTGACCGCGATGCGCTGAGGGCGGCCCACCGCGCCCGTATCCTCGCCGAAGCCGGCGTCACCGACTCTGCCTTTACCGCCACTTACAACTGGTGGTACAGCCAGCCTGAAGCGCTGCCCAAGGTCCTCGAAGAGGTTCAAATGAAACTCGACTCGATCGCGCGCAGCAGCAAGTGGAATTGATCAATGCGAAAGCCCATGTCGGGTGGCCTCAGCAACCACCTCACGAATGGGGGTAAAGCTGAATTCCGGCAAGGTCTTCTGAAGTTTTGATGTGTCGTAGCGGTGCTGAACCAATGTGTTTCGCGCCATGTCCCGGGTCAACATAGGCGGCTTGCCGGTCAAAGCACCCCACACTGTTGCCAACCGCCATCCCAAGGACAACATCCAACCCGAGAGCGGTTTGGTCGGGGGGTCAACCCCAAGCCCCGCAGCAACCCACCCCATGAGGTCGGCATAACTCAAGTCTTCTGCCGAGACGACAAAACGTTCGCCCAAAACCCCGCCTTCACCGCGGTCTGCCTTGGCATCAAGTGCCGCCATCACCGCGATCAAATCGGCCGCACCAACAAAGCCATTCCCTCCCACAGGATGATAGCGGCGGCCCTCGGCCACCCTGCGGTACACCATCCCGGAACTCTCGCTGTAGCGTGCATCACCCAGGATGATGGTGGGGTTGACCACAATCACATCCAAGCCTTCGGCGGCACCGCGCCAAGCCTCCAGCTCGCCAGTGTGCTTGCTGACACCATAAGGCGAAGCCGTAGCCCCTTCCTCCCATTCTACCTCCTCATGCACAGGCCCGGCAGCGCCATCAGCCCGGCCCAGGGCGGCCACCGAAGAAAGGTGGAACAACCGCTTCACGCCGGCGCCTAACGCAGCATCGACCACATGGGCCGTGCCTTCCTGGTTCACGGCCTTCAGCCGCGCTTCATCACCCGGTCGGAAGCTCACGCGTCCCGCCGCGTGAAACACGCGTTCACACCCCGCCATGGCTTCCTCGAGGCCCATGACGTCCGAAAGGTCGGCTTCCCGCCACTCCAGCGCCGCCCAAGCCGCCTCGAATGCAGTGCCCAAACGGTCCTTCAAAAAGGCGGCGGTTCGGTCCACATCGCTCCCATCACGGCGCAAGGCCACGGTGGGCCAACCCCTTTCCAATCGCCAAGCCAATCGGTACATCCCGACCAATCCTGTGGCGCCGGTCACCAATTCTTGTGCGGGGCCATGCCCGGGAACCTGTTCTGACATTGCCGCCGAAGGTAACTTGCCCTGTCCCTCCGTGCCCGATGGAAGCCTCACCGCACATACGCCGCATCCTCCAGCGTCTGCCAGACAGTCCTGGTGTCTACCAGCATTACGATGCTGAGGGCACCCTGCTGTACATCGGCAAGGCCAAGAGCCTCAAAAAGCGGGTCGCGAGCTACTTCAACAAAAAAACCTACGAGAACGGCAAAACGCGGCTGCTCGTCAAGAAAATCGCCGACATCAAATTCATCGTGGTGCAAACCGAAGTCGATGCATTGCTACTTGAAAACAGCATGATCAAGGAGCACCAGCCGCGCTACAACATCGAGCTGAAGGACGACAAGACCTACCCCTCCATCGTGATCCGAAATGAGCGCTTTCCGAGGGTTCACTCCACGCGGAACGTCATCAAAAACGGCTCGGAATACTTTGGCCCCTATGCCTCGGTCAAAACGATGCACGCTGTCCTCGACATTGCCCGAAAGCTGCACCCCATTCGCAATTGCAGCTACGATTTAAGCCAGAAAAACATCGACGCCGGAAAGTTCCGGGCTTGCTTGGAACACGACCTTGGCAACTGCAAGGCCCCATGTGTCGGAAAGCAAAGCCTCGAAGACTACGACCGTGGTGTTGAAGCCATCCGCGACATTCTAAAGGGCAACATCAAAGACCTCGTTCGCACATACGACACAGCCATGCGCGAGGCGGCAGAGCGCTTTGCATTTGAAGCTGCAGAAGACTTCAAGCGCCGCAAGGGGGCCCTCAAAAAATTCCAAGCCAAAAGCACCGTTGTCAATCCCAGCATCCACGACGTCGAGGTGTATTCCGTTGTGAGCGACCCCGCAGCTGGGTACGTCAACTTCATGAAGGTCATGGATGGCAGCATCGTTCACGGACAAACCATAGAGCTCCGCAAAAGGCTCGAGGAAAGCGACCAAGACCTGCTCGAATATGGGATTTTGGAATTCCGCCGCAGGTTTGACCTGCACAGCCCAGAGATCTATACCAACCTCGATGTGCGGCCCATTCTTGGCGACGTGAAATGGCACGTGCCCCAGCGCGGCGACAAAAAGCGGTTGATTGAGCTTTCCGAGCGCAATGCCAAGTACACCATGCTCGACAAGCGCAAGCAACAAGAGCAAGTGGACCCAGAGGCGGCACAAAACCGCATCATGGAGACCCTCCAAAAAGACCTCCACCTCAAAGAGCTTCCGGTACACATCGAGTGCTTTGACAACTCCAACATCCAAGGCACCAACCCCGCATCGGCGTGTGTGGTGTTCAAGAAAGCCAAGCCCGCCAAAGCCGACTACAGAAAGTTCAACATCAAGACCGTCGAGGGACCCGACGACTTTGCATCCATGGCTGAAGTGGTGCACCGCCGATACAAGAGGCTGCGGGACGAAGGCGAAGCCCTGCCGCAACTGATCATCGTAGATGGTGGAAAAGGGCAGTTGTCCAGTGCCGTCGGTGCTTTGGAAGACTTAGGGCTCATGGGAAAGGTGGCCATCATCGGCATCGCGAAGCGTTTGGAGGAACTCTACTTTCCAGGAGACAGCATACCCCTGCACCTCGACAAGCGATCTGAATCATTGAAACTCATTCAACGCATGCGCGACGAAGCCCACCGATTCTCGCTGGCACACCACAGGAAGCGCAGGAGCGCCGCTGCTTTGCGCAGCGAATTGGACGACATCCCAGGCATAGGGCCCGCCACCCGCCACAAGCTGCTCGCTGCATTTGGCACAGTCGATGGAATCAAAGCCGCGAAAGAACCAGAGTTGCTTCGTGTCACCTCACTCAAGGTCATCCAAGCCATGCGCTCACACTGGTCAGAAGACACTGGCCAAGCATCAGAGTAAGGAACCCTTTTCAGTGGGGGTTCGAAAACGCCGGATTGGACAGGAAGTCAGAGTCTGTCAGGGTGTGCAAAAACGCGATGAGGTCAGAGCGGTCTTGGCTGTCCAAGCCCAACCCGTAGTCCACGTTGTATTGCATCATCGGGTCCATGGAGGTGCTGGCCACTGCCCCGTGGTCATAATGGTCAATCACCTCATCGATGTTGGCAAAGCGGCCATCGTGCATGTAAGGGGCCGAGACCATGACATTGCGCAATGAGGGGGTTTTGAATTTGCCACGGTCTGCATCTTCTCCTGTCACGGCCATATAACCGATGTCCTCCATGTCCTCGTCGGCATCCAGCCCGTTGTTGCCAAACTGGTGACTGGCAAAGTCCAGACCACTGTGGCAGTGGGCGCAGTCAGCACCACTAACCTCAGGGTTGAATGGGTCAAATTCATCGAAGAACAACTGCCTCCCTCGCTCCTCGCTCTCTGTCAATGACGTCTCCCCCAGCAGCCATTGGTCGTACTTGCTGTTGTTGGACACCATGGTCAGCAAGAATTGCTCCAGGGCTTTGGCCATCCTCTCAGCGTTGATTTCGTCGGTCCCAAAAGCCCGGGTAAAGGCATGGCGATACTGCTCCAAGGCACTCAACTCGACGGTCAAGCTCTCCAGGTCTTCGTCCATTTCCAAGCCGTCCTCAACGGGAATAAGCACCTGTTCTCTCAGGGTTGCTGCACGGCCATCCCAGAAAAATCCATGGCCGTGGTTTTCATCGTGGTGAAGGTGCCAAGCCAGGTTCGAAAGGACCATGCTGTGTCGGGGCCCTTCAATGCCCTGAATGCCCGCACTAAAAACAGCCGCATCCGAGAAGTTGCGATGCTGGGCGTGGCAGTCTGCACAGGCTTGGGTGTTGTCACCCGACATCCGCTTCTCGTGAAACAACATCCTGCCCAACTGCACCCCGGCTTCTGTGAGCGGGTTGTCCTCAGGCCATTGTGGTTCCGGAAAATGCCGAATGTCCAGATTGAATGGTGTTGGGTCCAAGACCACAGGCTCAATGGGGTCTACCACAGGGTCAGGGTTGCACCCCATCCACAACCCTACAAAGGCCGAAAAAAAGAAGAGACTTCTGCGTGTCATCCCTGCACCCAGCGCCGGGTAACACGACCACCTTGGCCTGAAACCGTGATCAAAAATGCCCCTGCAGGAACGTCTTTGAGGTCATAGTTCCGCGTTCCAGAAGGGATATTGGTTTGGCCCAAAGAGCGGCCCAACAAATCCAAAAGCTCCACTTGGACCACCGAGCCAAGAGGTGCGTCAAATTGAATGCGCGCACCGCCGTCCAAAGGCATCAGGTTAAACCCAAAATCCTGAGGCACGTTGGCCTCAACATTGCTCGCCCCAGGCAAGCGAAATACATGGTCCACAGTATTGTTACAGACCAAGACCGCTTCTCCGCTTTCTCCGTGGTTGATCAGGCCTGCTGACACAGAAAGGTCTTGGTAGAAGCCCAACACATCGGCTTCAACATCCAACACCAAAGTTCCGTCCTCCATGCTGGCCAAAACCTCCATCTCTCCTGGGAAATGATTGTTGTCGCCCAATGCATGGATTTCGTGGGTGATGATGCCATTGATGCCTGCTCCGCCTTCCAATGCAACAAAGCGATAGCCCGCAGACCATCCCCAGTGCATGCTCGGCACCTGCGGCGCCAATGGGTGATCAGATGGCCAGGCAGCAGGGTCGGCGTGGTTGTTGTTGGGGTCAATACCCACACTAAACTTCAAGGATTCCACATTGGAAACCCCGTCAACCTCACCCAGAGCGTGGGCCACATCCTCGAAGGCGTCGGCCAACACGTAGGCACCCTCGATGGGCGTCTCCATTCCTCCGTCGTGGACGAGGGTGAACATGCTGAGGTAATACTCTAAACGATCGATCTCGACCGCTTCACCCAAGATGGTGACGACTTCCGCGTCCGCATTGAAATCCAACTGACCCACTTTGTGGTCAATGCGCAATTCAACAGGCGTTTGTGCCTGAACCAAGCCGGCAATGGCAACGAAAAAGAAAAAGAGTGCAGCCCGCATAGTCTGACAGAGTTAGAGTCCGAGGAGAAATTACGAAAATTCCTGCACATAGCTTTGTGCCATGGACGCGGAACGCACAGAAATAGGTACCATCGGCGAATTTGGCCTTATTGCTGAACTCACCAAAGACATCAAGCTTCAACATCCGCGCACGGTCCTTGGTGTAGGGGATGATGCCGCGATCGTGGCCCCACCTGCTTCGGGGAAGCAAACCGTGGTCAGCACCGATTTGCTGTGCGAAGGGATTCATTTCGACCTGATGTATGCCCCGCTCAAGCACTTGGGCTACAAAGCCATTGTGGTCAACCTGAGCGATTTGTGTGCCATGAATGCACTGCCGACCCATGTGGTGGTCGGCCTCGCCCTCTCTAACCGATTTAGCGTTGAAGCCGCCAAGGAGTTGTACGCCGGCATGAAGCTCGCTTGTGAGCGCTACAAGGTGGATTTGATCGGCGGAGACACCACCAGCTCAAAGTCTGGTCTGATGATTTCTGTGACCGCTTTTGGGGAGGTAGAAAAGGACAAGGCAACCCTCCGGAATGGCGCAAAGGCAGGGGATCTCGTGTTGGTGAGCGGAGAACTTGGGGGGGCCTTCATGGGCCTTCAGGTGCTCGAACGTGAAAAACACGTGTTTCAAGAGGCGCCAGGTGCACAACCCGATTTGACGGGCTTTGACGGATTGCTCGAGCGCCAGCTCAAGCCCGAAGCACGCGTAGACGTCGTCGAAGAACTGGCCAAGCTGAATATTGTCCCTACCTCCATGATCGACATCTCAGACGGTCTCGCATCCGAAGCCCTGCACATTGCATCGGCATCGGGATGTGGCGTTCGTTTGCACGAGGACAAAATTCCCATGGGCGAAAAGATGTACGAGACGGCCCGGGCATTCAATTTGGACCCCACCCTGTGCACCCTCAGCGGTGGCGAGGACTACGAATTGCTCTTCACCGTACCGCAAGACCGGTTCGAAGACGTGCGCAACCACCCCATGTTCTCCATTGTGGGCTACATGACCGACGACCCCAACGAACGGACGCTCATCACCCGGAACGGCATGGAAACCGAACTCAAGGCGCAAGGTTGGGACGGTTTCAAGGAAGAAGAATAACCTTCCTGTGCCCGTTGGCGAACTTTGACGTTCGTTATTTGGACTGCGTCCAAATAGCCTCATTACCTTTGCACACCATACCCTGAAAGGGGGATTTTTATTAGGACCAACGGATGATCACTGTCCACGAGAACGCACGCG
>JAKMCW010000037.1 GCA_022428205.1 Flavobacteriales bacterium | reverse complement strand
TCAGCGTTTTAGTGCTCACCAAGATTTACCTGGGGGTACACTTTGGGGTACGAAATTCGTGTCTCGGGGGTACAAAAAAATGATCATGTGAGTGCAACAATTCGAGATGAGGAGCGTTCTCGAAAGCATGACCAATTCAAAGTGGATTTCGTGTGGACTTGCGCTTGGCTTGGTGTCAGCTTCTGCAACCTGGAGCTCGTGCAACAAAGAGCCGCAACCTGAAGGAAGAACTGCTCTCGAATACGCCTACGAGTGTGAAGCAGTGCTGGGGCCATTGCCCCGGTTTTCTTGCGAGGATGCGGTGTCAGTGCCCGTGACGAAGAATGGCATCCCCCTGACGCCAGTGCAAGCAGGAGAAGGCGAGACCAACGATCCGAGCCTGTGCGATTGTCCGGCGGCATTCGGCAAGGCCTGTGATCCTGGGTTCCGGGTCGGGCGATACACCGGGCTGAATCAGGACGGCACGCCCAATGAAGATGTCGTGTTTCTGACCAATTGCCGGGATGGAGGTTTGGGCGTGATTGGGTACAAATTCTCGACTGGCGAGACGTGCTTCTTGCACATCAACAATGAGACCACGGGTGCGTTTGATTTGGACATTCCGAGGCCAGGTGAGGATGACTACAACAACAGTTGGCAATGGCCCAATGTGGTGGCGCACGACAACTGCCAGAACTGCCACATGGCCAGTCCATTCTTGCATTCACCTGCCGTCGATCAGCTGAAGAATCCCGAGGATACTACAGAGCTTCTTGTGCCCATCACCGGAAATGGTCCGTATTCCATTGTAGGAGCTGAGTTCGGGCCGCTGTTTGATTCGGACATCGACAACAGCTGCACCTCGTGCCATCGTCCGCAGTGCACCGAAGCGTGGCAGAACTACCCGCTGGACGAGCTGGAGATGCCCGCGCCTTTTACTAATGCGACAGAATTCGACCACAGCTCAATATCCAATGCCGACCGCCAAGCCATCCGCGATTGGTGCGCCACTTTGGACTTCAACTGAGGTGGGCTTGGGTTACCTTGGAGGTATGAGGCTGTTCGCGTTTTTGGTGTTGGTGACCCTGTCTACGCAAGGGGCGTTTTCTCAAGGGTGGCGCGGAGTGGATGTGTCTTTTTTGAGTGAAATGGAGGGGGATGGTGTGGTCTACCGCGACGAAAACGGGGCTGATATCGATGCGCCACGTGAGTGGATGGCGGAGCAGGGCGTGAACCTCGTTCGGCTTCGGGTGTGGCACAACCCTTATCCAAACCTTCGCAACGCTTGGCTGGGTGTCATTCGTGAAGCGGCCAAGTGGGACTCGTTGGGTGTGCCCATTTTGATTGACTATCACTTCAGCGATACTTGGGCTGATCCTGGCCATCAGGAAACACCCGCGGCTTGGGAGGATTCCTCTTTTGAGGAATTACGGGATGCCATGACCTGCTGGTTGCATTGTACGCTGGGGGCATTGAATGACAAGGGCATAGAGCCTGCCATGGTGCAGCTTGGCAATGAGATCGACCAGGGCATGATGTGGCCTCATGGTGGCATTGACAGTGGTTTTGGGCCGCTGGCGGAATTGCTTTCCTCTGGCCATGAGGTTGTCGAGCAGGTTTTCCCCAGTTGCCAAGTGGCGGTGCACGTCTCGAGTTTGGAAACAGCCCCTTGGTTTTTCGAAGAATTGTCTGGGGCCGGATACACTCCGGATGTGGTTGCCGTGAGCCAATACAGCAAATGGCACCTTCAGGATATAGAGGCGATTTCGGATGCAGTGGCCTTCTTGAGTCAATCCTCAGGAGCCCCGGTGTTCATTGCCGAAACGGCCTATGCGTGGACCACAGAATGGTCGGATTGGACAGACAACCTGTGGTGGATTGGAGACGAGACGCCGGGCTATCCATTCTCGCCGGCGGGACAGTGGGCATACCTGGAAGCGTTGCACACCGCATTGGACGACTTGGGGCCAGCGGTTTGCTTGGGCTGGTGCTATTGGGCCCCAGATTGGGTGGCCTCCCAAGGAGAAACCAGTGTGGAGGGGAGCCCGTGGGAAAACGCGGCGCTGTTTGACTTTCAATGGGGGGCACTACCAGCGTGGGAGGTTTTCAATCCTTGAATTTTGCTGTGCAATGCACCGCATCGTGAGGCGATGACGGTGTTTTGCGTGGGCCTGAGGGTGAGACGCTTGTCAAGGGTTCTGCGTCATCGGTGTAAATTCGGGCGCTATTCACAGCTCGACTTATGCTTCGATTGATTTCCCCACTGGTTCTTGTCCTCGCCTTGCTCAGTTGCGGAGAACAGCCAACCCCGCAAGATTCCGTGCCTTCTACGGTTTCCGATCAGACTGAAGCGAAGGCTTTGGACGCGGCCCGCGTGTACACAACTGCTGAAAACACGGAGAAGCGGTTGTCGGAGGATGGAGTGCTCGCATTTGAATCTGCTGGCCAGCCCCTCGAAACGGAGGTGGCCATTTTCGTCAATCCCGAAAAGAAGTTCCAGACTTTTCTCGGAATCGGTGGGGCCATCACCGACGCTTCGGCCGAGGTGTTTTCCCAACTGAGTCCCGCCCAGCAGGAAGCCCTGCTGGAGGCCTACTATGGGGAGGAGGGCATCGGATACAACATCATCCGAACCAGCATTCACTCTTGCGATTTCGGGCTGGGCAGCCATACCTACATCGAAGAAGGGGACTCGGCGCTGGCCACGTTCTCCATCGCGCCGGACACGATGAAGCGCATTCCGATGATTAAGCGTGCGGCAGAAATGGTGGGAGAGGACCTCGTCTTTTATGCGAGTCCTTGGAGCCCGCCGGCTTTTATGAAGACCAATGGGAACATGTTGTACGGCGGTTCGCTGCTGCCGGAGTTTTACGGAGCATGGGCGGAGTATTTCGTGAAGTTCATCGAGGCCTATGAAGCGCAGGGGCTGCCTGTTTGGGGGGTGACCATTCAGAACGAGCCCATGGCGGTGCAGCGCTGGGAGTCCTGCATCTACACGGCCGAGCAGGAGCGGGACTTTTTGAAGTTCCACCTCGGCCCCGCCATGAAGGCCGCCGGTTACGGCGACAAAAACATCGTGGTGTGGGACCACAACCGGGACCTGATCACGCACCGGGCCAACACGATTTTCGAGGATTCGGTGGCCGCTTCCTATGCGTGGGGAACCGGTTTCCACTGGTATGAAACCTGGACTGGTGGATTGCCGAAGTACGACAACCTCAAGCTGATCCAGGAGTCCTTTCCGGACAAGAAGCTGATGTTCACGGAAGGATGCCAGGAGGGCTTTGACAGCGCCCATTACGAGCGCTGGTCCAATGCTGAGCGCTATGGCAACAGCATGATCAACGACTTCAACAGCGGCACTGTGGGCTGGACCGATTGGAACATCCTGCTCAACGAAGGGGGAGGGCCCAACCACGTAGAGAACTTCTGTTTCGCGCCGATCCATGGCGACACGCAGACGGATGAGCTCATCCTCACGCCGACGTACTACTACATCGGCCACTTCTCCAAGTTCGTCAAGCCGGGTGCACGCCGCGTCAGCACCGCCGCCAGCCGGAGCACCCTCGAGAGCACCACTTTTGAAAACCCGTCAGGAGAGCATGTCACCGTGGTGATGAACCGCACGGACGCCCCCATCGACTTCGCCTTGCTCGTCGGGGATAAAGAGGTCAAATCCAGCATCCTTCCGCACGCCATGCAGACCTTGGTCTATTGAGGGGCCGCACTTGACCAAGCAGGGCACCTGCCCGTCCGGATTCCCGAAGGGCGGTTCATTCTCAGAAGGGGCTTGGTCAGTCGTCGCGCATGCAGCGGACCGAGAATCCGCGCCGCGGGTCGTTGGAGAAGGGGAGGATGGTCGCGAAATTGTGGTAGAGGATGCGGGAGGTGCCATCGCTTCCGCTGGCTGAGGCGCTCCACCAGAACCCACCAGAGCCAGCTGCGCTGAAGCCGCCATCGCTGTTGCTGCGGAAGCCCCCGGGAAGCCCCGAAAAACCGAAGTCGTCCGTGCCATTGCCACCATCCATCCATCCGCTCGCGGATTTTAATGCTGTACCCGCCGTGCCGATGAATCCCTGTCCTGTGAAGAAGCCTTCTAGCGCCGCCCATTCTCCGTCGTCCGGCACGTGCCAGCCGATAGGGCAAAGCCCCCGCTCATCGTTTACCGCGTGCCAATTGTATAGCCTACCGAAGGAGGCTGCCGACAGTGATTCATCGCAGGCGTCAAAGTCGGGGCTGGCGCTTTCACAGCTACTCCCATCCCCGCCGTAGACAGTGACGGCACCGACCGTTGTTATTTCCCACGCGATGTCGTCCAAGCCCGCTGGAATGGCATCGCCGTTGCGGTAGACTTCTGACCTTAGGTTCTCCGCAAACCAGCACTGGTCGCCGATCAAGACGGTGGGGTAGCCATACCCGTCACAGTACACGGTGTCGGTGCAAGAAAAGGCGTCGGTTTCTGGGCAATCCACGGTTGGCGGCTCCGGACACAGGCTGAAAACGCCGAGGAGCATGATGAGGTCAGCGGTCGTGATGCAACCGTCTCCATTGCCGTCGGGATTCCACGGGGCCTCAACCTGGGCTTTCAAGGAAGCAGGAAGCAACAACAACAGAATGATCAGCCGGGGCATATTTTAAGATAGACATTCTCAAATCAGCAGCCGCTGGCGACATAGAGGATGAGGTATTTCGCTCCGCTTCCAGAGGGGCCCTCGAATCGGACCCGGATCACGATCCGTTCTACCACCACGCGGGAGTGTTTTAGGCTGGGTTCAGGACTGCCCGGGTTGGTAGGGTTTGCTCCGCAAACGGAGGCGAAAGCCTGTTCAAGTTCTGCCTCTGTGTAAGCCGGAAACAGAGCCGCTTCTCCCGGTTCGAGGGACTGCGTTTGGAAGAAGAGCTCCTCTGCGTTGAAGTTCGTCAAAGGATCAACAGCGCAGGCCAGTGGGAAGGGTATTTCCTTCGGTCAGAACTTCAATTTTTTGGCAAACCCATCGGCGGCCCAAGGCCGCAAGAAGAGGGCTTCAGGTCTCGGTGGTGTGCAGTGCATCGAGAAACGCTTGGCCGAACTTTTCGATTTTGACTTTTCCGAAACCGTGCACAGACTCCAAGTCTGCTACCGTCGCGGGAAGTGCCGTGCAGAGTTCCTTGAGGGAGCGGTCGGACAGGACGAGGTAGGCGGGCACGTTGGACGCCTTGGCCAATTGGGTGCGCACGGCGCGGAGCGTTTCAAAGCGCGTTTGGCTTTCTGAGCCGGCCTCAAAAGCAGGGGCTTGGGCCCGTTTGCCCGCTTTTTTGACGGGTTTGGTTTCCTTTAATGCGGTGAGCATGACCTGAGCCTGGCCCCGGAGGACTTCCCAGGAGCGCCCGTTCAGTTCGACCACGGGAAACTTGCCGACGCTTTGGTTCAGCCATCCTTGCTGGATCAATTCTTTGCCGATGCTCATCCAGTGCTGCTTGCTTTTGTCGGCTCCTATGCCGTGGGTGGACAATGCCCTTTGTGCTGCGGTGATTTTTTGGGCCTGCGAACCGCGGAGGATGTCGACGATGTGGGCCAGCCCATAGGACCATTCCAAGCGGGCCACGGTCGACAGCAGCTTCTGGGCGTCCTCTGTGCCGTCGTGCTCCTCGAAGGTGGTCTCGCAATTGTCGCAGTTGCCGCAGTCCTCCTGCAGCTCCTCTCCGAAATACTGCAGCAGGATTTTGCGCCGGCAGACCCGCGAATCGGCAAAGTCCTGCATGCGCCGGAGCTTGCCGAGCATCACGTTGCTCTGATCCAGGTTGCCCTCGACCTCACAATGGGCCGACAGGGTGCGGAAATCGCCCCCTCCATGCAGGAGCAGGGCCTTGCTGTCGAGTCCATCGCGCCCCGCCCGGCCCGTCTCCTGGTAGTACCCTTCAATGTTCTTGGGCAGGTTCATGTGGACCACGTAGCGCACGTTGTTTTTGTCGATGCCCATGCCAAAGGCAATGGTGGCCACCATGATGTTGATCTCGTCCCGTATGAACTGCTCTTGCCGTTCCATGCGCTCTTGGCTGGAGAGTCCTGCGTGGTAGCACTCGGCCTTGTATCCGGCCGCTTTCAAATGGTCCGCCATTTCCTGCGTGCGCTTGCGCGACAGGCAATAGACAATGCCCGATTCCGAGGCGTGCTGTTCCACGAAGGCGAGCAGTTGGGTCACCTCGTCGGTGCGGGCTTGGGCGGAGTAATGGATCTCGGGCCGGTCAAAGCTGTTCTCGAACAGGGCGGCGTTGTCGAGCCCGAGCTGTCGGATGATGTCGCGCTTAGTGGCCTCATCGGCGGTGGCAGTCAGTGCCAGCACGGGGACGTCGGGAAAGTGCTCCGACAGGCCCTTGAGTTTGGTGTAGGCGGGGCGGAAGTCATGGCCCCACGAGCTGATGCAGTGGGCCTCATCGACGGCGATCATGTCGATGCGGGTGGTCTTGAGTTGCTCAAGGAGCCCACCTTTCAGGCTCATGAGCCGCTCGGGCGCGATGTACAGCAGCTTGAGGGAGCCATCGCCGATGGCGTTGAACACCCTATTGGATTCACCCGTGTCCTGACTCGAATTGAGGT